>JAGDCM010000093.1 GCA_017958545.1 Bacteroidaceae bacterium
AACGAGGTTCTCACCGAAACCGCTACCGATTCTTGTCTCAAGCATGAAATGTACGTCGGGATCGTAGCCCTTGTTGCTGGAACGTGAGCTGGAAGACTTCTTGCTCGAAGAGGAAGAGCTGGATGTTGTCTTCTTAGCGGCAGTAGTCGTAGTGGTCTTTGCGGGAGCTGCACTCTTGGACCTTGCTGTAGTCTTTGACTGTGCGCCGGCATTCAGTGCGAGTGCCATTGCAAACACTGTGACAAAAAGCTTGATGTAATTCATAATTGTTGGTTTTTGAATTAAACAATATTTTGAACTTGTTTTGTTAATTTTTTACAAAAGTACTAAAAATCCTTATCAAAAATCGTTCAAATTCACAAAAAAACATTTCAAATTCACAATCGGAACGTTTTCTTACCGAAATTTCCGATTACCGAAATTTCCACCAAGGTACGGAAAAGCACGGTGAAATTAGAAAAAAATGCCATAATTCTAGCGTTTCTTGTCCTGATACGCCTTGGGGCTGATATGCATGTACAGTTTGAAGTTGCGATAGAAAGATGTCGCGCTGTTGAATCCCGATTTTTCCGCCACTTCCGTCAGCGATATCCTGGGGGTCTCGTCAATCATTGCGCATGCGTGCGCTATACGCATGCGATTGATATATTCGGAAAACGACATCTTCATCTCCCGGTTGATGGCCTGATAGATGTAGTTGCGGTTGGTGGCCAAACCGGCAGAAAGGTCTGCTATCTTCAGATTGGGTTGCAGATAAAGCTGCTCTTCGTTCATGAGGCGCTCTATGCGCTGGCGCAACAGCGAGACATCCACTTCTGTGGCATCTGCCAGACAGTCGTCGGGAGGGGTGATCCCCTCTTCATCCTGCTCTATGTGCCATATATTGAACTGTGTGTGGCATCCGATGTAACCGATGGCGAACATCAGCACGGAAAAGGCTGCGGAGGGGAGAGTGAGCAGCCATTGGGAATCAACAAAACGATGGCGCCCTACAAGGTTGCACACGAAGGATGCCGCCGATGTGACAACGAAGGCAATCAGCATGTGATGGAGCGGGACGAGCGATTTGTTTTCGGTGTTGGCATAACTGTTGTTAATCAGATGCTCATACTGCGCGATGCGACGGTTGCCCATTACGAACACCGCGATGACCAGTACGCCAAACACCGCCTTGCATACATCGTGAACATACATCTGGTATGCACCGGCAAGCCCCATTTCCGGACGTTCGCCCCGATAGAGATACTGCTCAATGAAAAGGGCTGTGTCCTCACCGCTCATCTGTCCGTAGAGCAGAGCGGCAGCCGTTCCGCCCGCGATGGCCGGCAAAAGCAGTGCCAGTTGTCTGCGTCGGACGCCTTTGCGCTGTGTGAGCTTGCAGATATAGAGATAGTAGAGAGGATAGACGGCCAGATTGGCGGCCACATAAAGCGAATCGGACAGCGGCAGCAGGGATGTCAGGTGGTTGAAGTAGATGTAGTGGTCGAAATAGAGTTCGGCCGTGACAATCAGAAACAGCAGCAGGTAGTAGCGCGGACTCACCCATCCCGGACTTGTTGCCAACGCTTCTGCGTGATGTCGGGCCAGCACGATGTCGCAAATCAAGGTGACTGCCCAAAACAGGCAGACTAAAATCGGGAGTGAAGTGAGCAGTATCTGTATCATCGTTGCACAGGCGGTGAAGATGGCTAAATCATGGTTATTCCATTACATATACGGAACAAAGGTATGAAAAATATTCATTTTAGGTAAAAAAAGACGCCGGCGACATCCGTTATGAAAGCTTTTTTCGTATCTTTGCGTACAAATAAGAAGGAAAACGGTGGTAAATATCTCTTCCATCAAAGCAAAACTGCCACAGGGAATGCGTCTTGTGACGGGCGGGAAGACTGCGGAGATATCCTATGTGGGCATCGCCGTGAAAGCCGGCACGCGCGACGAACACGACGACGAGAGCGGTATGGCGCATTTTCTGGAACATCTCTCGTTTAAGGGTACGGAGAAGCGCACCGCCACACGCATCATACAGCGCATGGAGAGCGTGGGAGGCGAACTGAACGCCTTCACGGGCAAGGAGGAGACGATATTCTACTGCGCATGTGAAAGGCAGTATGTGGGGCGCGCGGTGGAACTGCTGCTCGACATCGTATTTCACAGCACATATCCAGAGGAGGAGATGCGCCACGAGGTGGAAGTGGTGGTGGACGAGATAGAGAGCTACAACGACTCGCCCGCCGAACTCATCTACGACGATTTCGAGGCATTGCTCTTCGAGGGGAAACCGCTGGGGCGCAGCATACTGGGCAAGGCGGATGCCCTGAGAGTCTACAGGACGGAGGACGTGAAGGCCTTCGCCGGCCGTATGTATAAACCGGAAAACAGCTTGCTCTTCATCTATGGTGCGTGAAGTGACGATAGAGAAAAACACCCACCAGGCCCACGTGATGATGGGACACACGGCATACGGGGCACGGGACGAAAAGCATCTGGCGCTCTTCCTGCTCAACAACATACTGGGAGGCCCCGCAATGTCGAGCCGCCTGAATATGGCGCTGAGGGAAAAGCAAGGACTCGTGTACACCGTGCAGAGCTCGTTGACCACATACACCGACACGGGAGTGTGGAGCATATATTTCGGATGCGACCAGAAGGACGTGAAGCGCTGCAGGAGGCTGGTGACGCGCGAACTGCAGAAACTGGTGGACGCCCCGCTATCGGAGCAAGCCCTCAATGCCGCAAAGCGACAGCTGAAGGGGCAGGTGCACCTCTCCTACGAGAACAAGGAGGAAGTGGCGCTGGGAATGGGCAAGCGCGTACTGCACTACGGGCACTACCGCACCGCCGAGGAGATAATACGCGAGATAGACCGGCTCACGGCAGAGCAGTTGCATGAGGTGGCCTGCGAAGTGATGAATCCAGAAAACCTGACAATACTCATGTATGTCTAACCCAATAATCAAGACTATGACACACCGGCTTGTTCTCTACGATAACCTATCCGAAATCGACCGTCTGACAGAATTCATGGACAGCCTCACGGAGGAATTGGGACTGGAATGTGCCGACGGTTTCAACCTGCACCTGGCACTGGAGGAGGCCTGTTCCAACATCATACAGTACGCCTATCCGGGAGAGACGGGTAAAACATTCTGCCTCGACGTGGAAACGGACGACGACAAGGTGGTGTTCACGCTGACGGACAGCGGCATACCGTTCAACCCGCTGGAGAGCGCGCCGGAGGTGGATGTCACACTGTCGGCAGAGGACAGGGAAATTGGAGGTCTGGGCATCTTCCTCATCAAAAACGTGATGCACACGGTGGAGTATCAGCGCAGGGGGAATGAGAACGTACTTACAATGACTTATCTCAGAACACATTGAAACTTTCACAACTCAGCATAGGAAAATCAGCACGCATAACTGCTGTAGGCGGTGACGGCGCGCTGCGTCAGCACCTTCTGGATATGGGTGTCATACCGGGTGCCGATGTTACACTCGTGAGGCACGCCCCGATGGGCGACCCCATCGAGATACGCATTCACGGTTACGAACTCACCATGCGCAAAGCGGATGCCTCGCAGATAGACATCACAACAAAGGGTCTGGAGCCTCAGACCGACCCCTCGGAGGATGCCTACGTGGCACTGGTGTCGGAGATACCGCATCCGGGACTCGGTGAGGGCGGTCGCTACCACGAAGAACAGACTGCCGGACAGGGCATAAGGCCGCAGGCCGCGGGTATCAACGAGATAATAAAACTGGCTCTCGTGGGTAATCAGAACTGCGGCAAGACGACGCTCTTCAACCGTCTCACGGGCAGCAACCAGCATGTGGGCAACTTCCCCGGCGTCACGGTGGAGCGCAAGGACGGCGTGGTGAAGGGGCATCCGAGGGTGACCATCACCGACCTGCCGGGCATCTATTCCCTCTCGCCGTATACGAACGAAGAAGTGGTGTCGCGGCGCTTCGTACTGGAGCAGAAGCCGCAGGCCATCATCAATATCGTCGACACAACGTGTATAGAGCGCAGCCTGTATCTCACCATGCAACTCCTGGAACTGGGCAGGCCGATGGTGCTGGCGCTCAACTTCATCGACGAGATGGAGGCAGCCGGAGGCACGGTGCGTGTGAACGAACTGGAGCAGATGCTCGGCGTTCCCGTGGTGCCCATCTGTGCCGTGAGCGGAGATGGTGTGGACGAACTCATCGACCACGTGCTCCACGTGGCGCGCTATCAGGAGGGACCCATGCGGCAGGACTTCTGCCCGTCGACGGGACCCCGTTCGGCAGTGCACCGCTCGCTGCATGCCGTGATGCATCTCATCGAAGACCATGCGGAGAGAGCCGGCATACCGCTGCGCTTTGCCGCCACAAAACTGATGGAGGGCGACACGCTCACGAGCGAGGCGCTGCAACTCTCGCAAAACGAACAGGAGACAATAGAACACCTGCTCAAGCAAATGGAAGAGGAGCGCGGTATGGACCGTCAGGCAACGATGGCGGATATGCGCTATGCCTTCATACTGAGTGTGGCGGGCAAGACGGTGGTGCATCCCAGAGAGAGCAAGGAGCATCGTCGCAGTCAGCGCATCGACCGCATACTCACAGGACGCTGGACGGCGCTTCCGTCGTTTATCGGCATCATGGCACTTATCTTCTGGTTCACATTCAACAGTGTGGGAGCCTGGTTGCAGGAAGTCTTCGAGGAAGGCATCGATGCCTTCACGGGTGCTGCAGACAGTCTGCTCACGGCATGGGACATTGCTCCTGCAGTGCATTCCCTCGTAACGGACGGCGTGCTGGCGGGCGTCGGAAGCGTGCTCTCGTTCCTGCCTATTATCATATGTCTGTTTTTCTTCCTCTCAATGCTGGAGGACAGCGGATACATGGCGCGCATCGCTTTCGTGATGGACAGACCGTTGCGCAAGTTGGGACTCTCGGGACGCAGCATCGTGCCGCTGCTGATGGGATTCGGATGCTCCGTGCCGAGTATTATGGCTTCGCGCACTCTTCCCAGTGAGCGCGACCGCAAGATGACCATTCTGCTCACACCCTTCATGTCGTGTACGGCTAAGATACCCATCTACGCCTTCTTCGTGGCAGCTTTCTTTCCGAGCAACGGAGCATGGGTGATGATGTCGATGTATCTCATCGGTATCGTTGTGGGCATACTGATGGCTCTGCTGCTCAAGCGCACGGCGTGTCGCGGCGAGGCGGTGCCGTTTGTGATGGAACTGCCCAACTACCGTTGTCCCATTCCCCGCAACGTGCTTCACCTGCTGTGGGAAAAGGCGAAGGACTTCCTGGAGAGGGCCTTCACCGTCATCTTCCTGGCGAGCATCGTGATATGGTTCCTGCAGACGTTCAATTTCCACATGGAGATGGTGAGCGACAACATCGACAGCATGCTGGCACAGATAGCATCTCCCATCGCGCTGCTCTTCCAGCCTCTCGGTTTGGGCGACTGGCGCATCATCACAGCACTCGTGAGTGGTTTCCTCGCCAAGGAGAGCGTGGTGAGCACACTGGGAGGCCTCTTCACACCGGAGTCTCTGCAAGCCGCTTTGAATACCACCACCTGCTACACGCTGATGGTGTTCTGTCTGCTCTACACACCCTGTGTGGCAGCGATTGCGACGGTGCGCCGTGAACTCGGCGGCAAGTGGGCGATGATTGTTGTAGGTCTGCAATGCCTCGTTGCGTGGCTCGTAGCCTGGATGTTTGCTTTGGTGCTATGAATGTGCAGAGTTGGATAGTGCTCGCGGTGGTGGTCGTTGCGTTCGTAGCGGTGTTCCGCTACTATTGGAAGAAACAGCGCAGAAGCGGCGGTTGTAGTTGCGGTTGCTGTGACGGTTGCGGAGCGAGCGGCAGCTGCGGCATCAAACGCTGAAACATTACAGCAAACCTTCGAGCACAAGATTAGGACACTGCGTCACCTCTTCGGAAAGTGTCAGTGGAATACCTCCCGTGTAGAATACCTGCACTTCGGGAAGGCGTTCGCGTGCCGCACGGATATATCCCTCCATCTCATATCTGAGTCCGTTGACTGCGCCTCCCCGCATGGCTCCCTCTGTGGTGAGCGCCCAAATGGGAGCGTCGCCGTCGGGAGATACGGACGGGAGTGCTGCCGTGTGTTCGTGCATACTCTCCAGTCGCAGACGAAGTCCAGGGGATATGATGCCGCCTAGGTGTTCGCCCTCGCGGTTCACGAGGTCGGTGGTGAGGCAGGTGCCGCAGTCGATAACGAGCACATCGCATCCATGTGTCCTGCGTCGCGCTCCGAGGATGGCGGCAAGGCGGTCTTCTCCGAGAGCCTGAGGAGCATCCACCTGTGCCCACTCCTCATTTTTATGTAGCGCCTGCACGTCGCGCACTCTGAGTATTTTCTTGCCGCGCTCTCGGGCGAGGGTGAAAAGCTGTGAGGGCGACGGTCCGACGAGCGAGAGACGCACCTCCTCGCAGGCGTCCAGCAACTGCTCCCACGGCACTTCGTCGTAGGCGTAGCGATTTACGTCCGTCACCTCGCGTCCGTTGCTGAGAGAGATTTTGACGCAGGTGTTACCGATGTCTGTGAGCAGTATCAACGCTTCAGTCGCAATATCTGATATGAGTATGCCGGCAGGGTGAGCGAAGAGGGAATCTGCTGCAGTTCCTGCGATGTGGGAGCCGACACCTCACGGTCTTCGGGAGAGTCCGAAGTGAAGGTGGTGAGAACGGCTTTGCTCCATCCTTCACCGGCACCGTTGATGGTGAGCGGCATCTCGGTCTCCTTGGGCAGTGCGTTCACCACCTTGATGATGAGGTCGCCGGTCTCCTTGTCGAGCGTCACGGAGTGTGACACACGCAATTTGGCATCGGCTTTATTCCTACCCTTCATAGTGAACTTGCCCTCAGCGTAGACGTATTCGTCGCCGGCATTCTGACCGGCAAGCATCTGCACGTAGTAGTTGGGCGTGGGCTTCACTTCCGTGTTGTTGAAATAAATCATGTCGGGATTCCATTGTGTGTGTCCCTCTCTGGCGAGAAGCGGAGCGTAACTGCTCATGCACACCACGTCGCCGTTGCGTTCGAGGTTGTTGATGTGTATGGCTTCTGCCAGAGCGTTCTCCATGCGGTTGCCCCTGCTTGCCCATTCGCCGAGATACACCTTCGTGCCGCCGCGGCGGTATTTGTCGTAGAAGTCCTGATTGTGGAGATACCAGCCCACATTATTGTAATAGTGCTCATCCACGATGGAGAGATTCTTCTCGCGGGCGTGCTGCCATCCGTATTCGTAGTCGCTCTTCTCCCAGAAGGGACCTACGGTGCCAACGATGGTGATTTCGGGATGCACCTTCTTCACGCCATCGTTGAGATAGTCGAAACGCTCGTTGAAGACATCGCCGAGAAGGTCCTCGTTGCCGATGCCGAGATATTTCAGGTTGAAGGGTTTCGGGTGTCCGGCCTTTGCACGCATTGCAGCCAGTTTGCTCGTAGAGGCATCTCCGTTGGCCCATTCGATGAGGTCGAGCAGTTCCTGCAGATAAGATGCCATCGTGAGGGGTTTGCCGTTGTAGGTGTACTTGCCTGCCTCCCAGGGAATGCCGCCCTGCTGTCCGTGTCCGCCTCTGCTGCTGTTCTGACAAGGCACTCCGGCAGCGAGTACAGGAAGCGGTTCGGCACCGATGTCCTCGCAGAACTGGAAGTACTCATAGAATCCAAGTCCGCGTGTCTGATGATAGTGCCATATGTTGAAGTCGGGCTGGCGCTCCCACAGTTCTCCCACGGTGGCCTGCCAGTGATAGATGTTGTCGATACCGTTGCCGTGACTCATGCAGCCGCCCGGGAAGCGCACAAACTGCGGATGGAGTGCGGCGAGCGTCTCTGCGAGGTCTCTGCGCAGGCCGTTCTCACGACCCTTGTAGGTGTCCACGGGGAAGAGGCTCACCATATCGATATCGTAGCTGCCGGCTTCGGCGGGTTCCACAACGAGGCGTCCCTCGGCGGTGTTGCCGGAAACTTTCAGCACAGTCTTCTGCTGCGTCCATTTCGGGTTGGCGCTGAATGTCGTCATGGCGAGTGTGGCGCCGTCCTTGTCCGTCAGACGCACCTTCACCTTTCCTTTTCCTCTCAGGAACATCGAGAGGCGATATTTCTTGCCGTCCTCCAGCAC
>JAGDCM010000011.1 GCA_017958545.1 Bacteroidaceae bacterium
AAACATATATTGAGCCTGCGACCTGCTTGATATGGTGCAAATGTATATTTTGTGTGTGTTTGCGAGTTTTTGTCGGAGTCACATTTTTGCTTGATATGTCAGTCATTTGCTAAAAAGTAACAACTTGTTTACCTGTCAACTCGTCAACTTGTCAACTTGTCAACTAAATTTCGTATCTTTGCACCCGATATGGTACTGAACTACATTTGGATTTGTTTCTTCCTTACGGCGATGGTGTTTGCCGTGGGAGCGGCGCTGATGGGAGACCTCACTGTGTTTCCCGCAATAGTGGATGCCACATTCGACAGTGCAAAGACCGGTTTTGAGATATCACTAGGACTCACGGGTGTGCTCTCGCTGTGGATGGGTTTCATGAGTATAGGAGAGAAAAGCGGACTCGTGGCCGTGCTCTCCAAGATGCTGACACCGCTCTTTTCGCGCCTCTTCCCGGAAGTGCCCAAGGGACATCCCGCCTTCGGACATATCTTCATGAACATATCGGCCAATATGCTGGGGCTCGACAACGCAGCCACGCCGCTCGGACTCAAGGCGATGGAGTCGCTGCAGGAGCTCAATCCCAAGAAGGATACGGCAACTAATCCGATGATAATGTTCCTCGTGCTCAACACCAGCGGACTGACGCTCATACCCGTGAGCATACTCGTCTACAGGGCACAACTCGGAGCGGCGCAACCTACCGACATCTTTATACCCATACTGCTTGCCACAACCGTAGCGACGCTGTCGGGCATCGTCATCACGAGCATCTACCAGAGGATAAACCTGATGAACCGCGTGCTGATGGGTACGATGCTGGGGCTCTGCCTGCTGGTGAGCGGTATCGTGTGGCTGTCGACGCAGGTGGATCGCGAGACGATGAACCAGTGGAGCACTCTGGTGAGCAATGTGGCGCTGTTCGGTATCATGTGTCTCTTCATCGTGTCGGGAATGCGCAAGCGCATCAATGTCTACGAAGCGTTTGTGGAGGGCGCAAAAGGCGGTTTTGAGACCGCTGTGCGCATCATTCCCTATCTGGTGGCAATACTGGTGGCAATAGGTGTGTTCCGCGCCTCAGGAGCGATGACGCTCTGTGTGGATGCCCTTGAGAAGGCTGTGGCATGGATGGGATTCCGCACCGACTGGGTGGCAGCATTGCCGACGGCACTGATGAAACCCCTCTCGGGAAGCGGTGCAAGAGGTCTGATGGTGGATGCGATGACCACCTACGGAGCCGATTCCTTCGTGGGTCGCCTCTCGTGCATCTTCCAGGGAGCAACAGACACGACGTTCTACATACTGGCCGTATACTTCGGCAGTGTGGGAGTGCGCCACACACGTCATGCTGTGGCTGCAGGACTGCTCACCGACCTCTGCGGTGTGGTGGCAGCCATTGCGATAGCATATCTATTCTTCGGATAATCCGCGCACGAGAGCCTCTACGGCACGCGCACGGTGACTGATGCGGTTCTTCTCATCTGGACCCATCTCGGCAAAGGTGATATCCCTGTCGAGGGGAGCGAAGACGGGGTCGTAGCCGAAACCGTCGGTACCGCGCAGTTCAGTGGTGATATTACCCTCCACGACACCTTCGAAAAGACGTTCGCGCCCGTCCTTGATGAGGGCGATGGCTGTGCGGAAACGAGCACGGCGGTTGTTCTCACCCTGCAGACGCTCCAGCAGCAGACGTATGTTGGCCGAGCTGTCGTGACCGTCGCCATAACCGTTGACGGCAGCGTAGCGCGCCGTGAAGATGCCGGGTTCGCCTCCGAGGGCGTCCACCTCAAGTCCGCTGTCGTCGGCAAAGCAGTCGACACCGTAGTGCTCGTGTACGTAGCGTGCCTTTTGGAGCGCGTTCTCCTCAAACGTGCTGCCGTTCTCGGGAATGTCCTCATGACAGCCGATATCGGCAAGTCCCTTGATGTCGTATCTGTCTCCAAGTATCTGACGAACCTCGCGCAACTTGTGCTCGTTGTTCGTCGCCATAATCAGTGTGTGCATAGTGCAATGAGTTGTTTGACGGCATCCGGTCCTTCAAGGCGGTGCTCCTGCTCCACATTGTTGTAGGTGCCGGTGATGAGAGTGATATGCCCGCCGTCCTCCAGGAATGCGTTGAAGGCATAGAAGCGTTTGATATAGCGGGCGTCCTTGATGTCGCAGCCGATGTCTTCCGTGCTGCGAAGATCGAAGAAGTCGTCGAGGGCATTGTGCATCTTCTCCAGACGGTGTTCGTCGGAGGTGACGAAGACAAGGATGGGTTTCTGGTTGTCGAGGCGCGTCTTGACGGTGTCGAAGCCCTCGCCGTAGACGCTCTGTACGCGGGTGACGGAGAAGAAGGCGTAGGGGTCTATCTTCTTGATGTAACGCATCACTTCGCGGGTGTGACTCTTGCGCACGATGCAGATGAGCACCTTGCGCTCCGTCTGTGTCCACCAGCCCTTGCCATCAAGCACTGTGACACCGAAACCGTGACGGGTTATCTCTGCGGCGATGCCGGCATGATTGCGCGAGAATATCTTGAACTCCACCGACTGGTGCTGGCGACGCACACAGTAGTCGAGAGTGATGCTGGAGAGGATGAGGAAGACGAAACCGAAGATGACTCTCTGCCAGTCGTTGAACACGAAATAGCAGGAGGAGATGATGATGATGTCGCACGACATAATCATCTGGCCGAGACTCACATCCTTGTATTTGTTCACCATCGCGGCAATGATGTCCGTACCGCCCATGCTGCCGTTGGCCAGAAAGCAGAAACTGAGGCCCACGCCCATGATGATACTGCCCAGGACACACGCCATGAAGAGTTCGTCGCCCACCAGATGAGGCAGAGCCTGCGTCACAGGGTCGCGTGCCAGAAACTGGAACAGCCACAGCCACAATGTGGACATTGAGACGGCGAAGATGGTCTTGACGCAGAAGCGCCATCCCAGCACCTTGACGGCAGCGAGAAGGAAGACAACATTGATGGCAGCGTAGGTGAGCTGCACGGGAATGCCCGAACAGTAGTAGATGACCAGCGACACACCCGACACACCTCCCGTGGTGAGTTCGTAGGGCAGCATGAAGAAAGTCACTGCGGCGCAATAGAGTGCCGAACCGATGGATATCATGATGAAATCGCGCAGTTCGGCCCACACCTCCTTGTAGTCGATGATGATGTGCCTGGACATCGTATGGGGAGCGACGGGTTACTTTATCACGATGTTCACGATGCGACCGGGCACAGCGATGGTCTTCACTATCTCGTGACCCTCGAGGTAGCGCTTTGCCTCTTCGGAATTCACCACCTGAGCCACCATCTCGTCGGACTTGGCATCAGCGGGGAAAGCCATAGAGAAGCGCACCTTGCCGTTGAACTGCACACCGAGTGTAACGGTGCTCTCCACGAGATACTTCTCGTCGAAGACAGGCCATGAGGCATCGCACACGCTGTTGCTGTTGCCCAGAGAGCTCCACAGTTCCTCCGCGATGTGAGGAGCGAAGGGAGCAATGACAACGGGCAGTTGGGACAACACCTGACGACTGCGGCACTTCTGGCTGTAGAATTCGTTCACAGCCACCATGAAGGCAGAGATGCTGGTGTTGTAGGAGAATTCCTCAATATCCGACGTCACCTTCTTGATGAGTTTGTGCAAGGTCTTCATATTGTCGGCGGTGGGCTCCGAATCGTCTGCTGTCAGATTGCCGTCCTTGTCCCAATAGAGGCTCCAGAACTTCTTGAGGAAGCGGAAACAGCCGTCGATACCGGCTACGTCCCAGGGCTTCGACTGCTCGATGGGGCCGAGGAACATCTCGTAGAGACGCAAGGTGTCAGCACCGTATTTTTCGCAGATATCATCGGGATTCACCACATTGAACTTCGACTTGGACATCTTCTCGATAGCTTGACTCACGATGTACTGGCCGTTCTTGTTCAGTATGAACTCCGCATCGCGGAACTCGGCCGTCCACTCACGGATTTTTGCCACATCCAGCACGTTGCCGCTCACCATACTGATGTCGGCATATACGGGGTCGGCCTCAGCGCCCTGATAGAAGTAGAGGCTCTTCTTCTTCACATCGTCGTACTGCTCGTCCAGGAGGTCGAAACTGACGAACTTATTGGTGCCTCTCAGACGATAAACGAAGCTCGACCAACCCTGAATCATACCCTGATTGATGAGTTTCTGGAAGGGTTCGTCCTTCTTGCTTATGCCGAGGTCGAAGAGGAACTTGTTCCAGAAGCGGGAGTAGATGAGGTGTCCCGTAGCATGCTCGCTGCCACCCACGTAAAGGTCTACGTTCTGCCAATAGGATGCAGCCTTCTCGCTCACCAGAGCCTTGTCGTTGTGAGGATCCATATAACGCAGATAGTAGGCGCTGCTGCCGGCAAAACCGGGCATAGTGTAGAGTTCGATGGGGAAGACGGTCTTTCCGTCGATGAGGCTCTTGTCCACAATCTTGCGGTTCTGCTCGTCCCAGGCCCATACCTGAGCGTTGCCCAGAGGAGGCTCGCCCGTTTCGGTGGGCAGGAACTTGTCAACCTGAGGCAGCTCGATGGGAAGGCACTCTTCGGGAATCATCCGGGGGATACCGTTCTTGTAGTAAACGGGGAAGGGTTCGCCCCAATAGCGCTGGCGGCTGAAGATGGCATCACGCAGACGGTAGTTCACCTTCACACGGCCCAGACGGTGAGCCTTCACAAAGCGTTTGGTCTCAGCGATGGCTTCCTTGATGGTCCTGCCGTTGAGATTCAGGCTCTCGCCGTCGTAGTTCACACTCTTGTCCGGACTCACGGGAGAATTCATCACGATGCCTTCCTTGGCATCATAGCTCTCCTCGCTGACATCAGCACCTTCCACAAGAGGAATGATGGGCAGGTTGAAGTGTTTGGCAAAAGCGTAGTCGCGGCTGTCGTGGGCAGGAACGGCCATAATGGCACCCGTTCCGTAGCCGGCCAGTACGTATTCTGCCACATATATGGGGCATTTGTCGCCCGTGATGGGATTTATACCGTAGGCACCGGAGAAAACGCCCGTGACGGTGTGGTCGATCATGCGCTCACGCTCGGTGCGGCTCTTAACATATTTGACGTATTCGTCAACGGCAGCGCGCTGTTCGGGTGTCGTCACCTTGTCCACCAATTCACTCTCTGGAGCCAACACGAAGAAGGTGACACCGAACATGGTGTCGGCGCGGGTGGTGAAGATGGTGAAGGACACATCGCTGTCGGCCACCTTTATCTCCACCTCAGTGCCCTCTGAGCGTCCTATCCAGTTCTTCTGCGTCTCCTTGATGCTCTCGCTCCACTGGATGGTGTCCAGGCCGTCCAGCAGACGCTGGCTGTAAGCGCTGACGCGCAGGCACCATTGGCGCATCTTCTTCTGCTCCACAGGGAAACCGCCGCGTTCGCTCACGCCGTTGACCACCTCGTCGTTGGCCAGAACGGTGCCAAGCGCAGGACACCAGTTCACCATCGTCTCGCCCAGATAGGCGATGCGGTATTGCATCAGCAGGTCGCTCTGTGACTTCTCGTCAGAGGGCCACTTGCCTTCTGCCTTGAACTTTTCAATGAGTCGCTCTATGGGCTGCGCCTTCTGCTGTTCCTCGTCGAAA
This sequence comes from Bacteroidaceae bacterium, assembly GCA_017958545.1. Classification (GTDB taxonomy): domain Bacteria; phylum Bacteroidota; class Bacteroidia; order Bacteroidales; family Bacteroidaceae; genus Physcousia. Next base: position 5,596 of record JAGDCM010000011.1, read on the forward strand.
TACGAGTTGTACATTTTCTGGAATGCCCACTGTGTCCACTTGTAGTAGTCGGGAGTGCAGGTACGCACCTCGCGATCCCAGTCGAAACTGAAACCTATCTTGTCCAACTGCTCGCGATAGCGGTCGATATTGGCGAATGTGGTCTTCTCGGGATGCTGACCCGTCTTGATGGCATACTGCTCGGCAGGCAGGCCGTAAGCATCGTAGCCCATCGGGTTGAGCACGTTGAAACCCTGCAGACGCTTGTAGCGGGCATAGATGTCGGAAGCGATATACCCCAGAGGATGACCCACATGAAGACCCGCACCACTGGGGTAGGGGAACATGTTGAGAACATAGTATTTCGGGGCATTGGTATTCTCTGTCACCTGATACGTTTTCTGCTCCGTCCAGATGCGGTGCCACTTCTGTTCAATCTCTCTAAAATTATATTCTTTTGCCATAATAATGTATAAATTCGCCCGCAAAAGTACAAAAAAAAAAGATGAGAAAAAGAAAAGGAAAAGTTTTTTATTACCTTTGTAGCCAAATATAGAAGAAACATGGCAGAACTAACCCCTATGATGCGGCAGTTTTACGACCTCAAGGCCAAACACCCTGATGCCTTGCTGCTGTTCCGATGCGGGGATTTTTATGAGACATATGCAGAGGATGCTGTGACCGCAGCAGACGTGTTGGGTATCACTCTCACACGACGCAATAACGGTAAGGAGAATATGCCGTCCACAGAGATGGCAGGATTCCCCTATCATGCTCTGGAGACATATCTTCCGAAGCTTGTGAGGGCAGGAATGCGGGTGGCAATCTGCGACCAGTTGGAAGACCCGAAACTGACAAAGAAACTGGTGAAGCGCGGTATCACGGAACTGGTGAC
>JAGDCM010000094.1 GCA_017958545.1 Bacteroidaceae bacterium
AGGCCAAAGCCGTGGATATGGAGAGTTGTGCCATTGCACAGACGTGCTATATTTATAAGGTACCTTTCATCTCCTTCCGCCTCATCAGTGACATTCCTTTGCGCGACACCGATGCCTCACAATACCACAATTTCTGGGACACTGTTGCCGAGAAGTCTTTCCAAGTCACCAGGACGTTCATCGAAAGCCTTTAGGCATCTGCAAACTGCCGTCCGTCGCTCAGCGTGACCTGGAGTTTTTTATATTCAGAGTGGAAGTCATTCTTCAGACGGTCCAGATAACGCCGACACTCCCAGTGGCACATCGGCAGGTCGTGCAACAAGTAGTTGCCACACGTCTCAGGCGTCGTGGCAGGTACTTCTTTCTGGGTGAGTATCCACTCCAGGCACTCGATGGTCAGCTGGCGCATATCTTCCGCAGAATACGTACCCGTCATGATGATGTACATACCTGTCAGACACCCCATCGGTCCTACATACACCACATCGTCCTTCACCCGTGAGTTGCGGAACCAGGTAGCCATCAAGTGTTCGATACTATGGATTGCAGCAGGTGCCACGGCTGGTTCCTTGTTGGGTTCTGTAATACGCAGGTCAAACGTTGTGAAGCCTTTATCCACACGCGACACATAGATACCCGGCTTCAGACGGGTATGGTCAATGGTAAAACTCTGAATAACTTCCATATCTTCTTCTTAGTCTTTGTTGCTTATTGATGGAGGCTCATATAGTCGGCAGGCGTCATACCCGTCTTCTCCTTGAATTTTTTCTGGAAATAAGTACGGTCGCTGAAGCCACAGTGCTCAGCCACACTTTCGTTGCTCCAGTCCGGATGGGACACGATGACCCGCTTCGCCTCCTCGATGCGCAGTGACGTCATCCATTCACTGTACTTGCAGTTCTGCTGTCTGAGCCAGCTTGTCAACTGATATTGCGGGATACCAATCTCCGAGGCCACACTGGGCATATTCATACCGCTCTTCAGATAGCCGCCACACTCTATCCACCTTTCTACGGCATGTTTTATCCGCTGTTTGGTTTCAGAGTCATCGGACAGTTTGTCTGTCATCTCCGCTGCAACTTCTTCCTCTTTCTTCGCATTCTGATCGGCCTCCATCACACGATTAGCAGACGAACTAACTACGTAGAGGCCGAAACTGTCGACGAAGTAGAAGAAGCCACAGAGGGTAAACAATCCATAAAGTGCGAGGGGTAAACTGTTGGAGAAAATCACAACAGGAGCGAAGAGCGCCATCAGTGCCAGAAGGATGATGCTCATCCTCATCCATCTCAGCATGCCGTATGCATCACGGTCGAAATAGCCGTCCAGGGCACGGTGCATTTGTCGCATCTCATACATGTGACGTATGAAATAGTACAGTTGCAGAGCTGCAAAGAACATCGTTGACCCGATCTGTGGCCATGACACCTGCATCTCTTTCGCCGTCAGCGGATGACCGTCTGTCGACAAACCGATATATAGCAATACCAAAGCAGGAATCCACGCGAAGAGGCCAATCCAGCGGTCGAGCCATGTCACACGCCATTCCCGCAACAGATACAAGATAGCCAACGACATCATCGCAGAACAAGGAATGAAACACGCCACGTTCAATGCTACAGCCTGGGCAACATGCCCCGTCGTGCGCAGTCCCAGCACCATCTGCGCCAGGAACTGCAGGCCGAGGAGCCCCGTACAGCCCACCATCAGCCAGCGTACATGGTTCAATGTATCCCTGCCCACCGACCTGACGGACAGCGACATCAACTTCACGGTGAGAAGCACCATGAGCAGAAACCCTGTAAACTGCATTTGCGACATAACCGGTGCAAAGATACAAGAAAAATTTGAAATAACAAGCGAAAAAGTGTGAAATTTACGATAATTTTCACACCCTATTGGTGTAGATTTCAC
>JAGDCM010000095.1 GCA_017958545.1 Bacteroidaceae bacterium
CCGTCCAGATAGTCGCACAGGGTGAGGTTGGTGTTCAGGGTCTTTGCTCCCTCGGCTTCTCCTGCTTTCATGACGCGGATGCACCAATCTACGTCGGCGGAGTATTTATATGCAGTATCATACGGTGTCATCTTCGCCAAATCGGCTCTTGCGTAAAAAGCCTGATGGCAAACCAGCATGCCCCACTTGAAGCTCTGCCATGTAAGGTTCCGTGGCGGCTGCAGGCGGCGTGGGTGCAGGAAGATTCCTGCATTGTCCACGATGTCGGTGTAGCCGTATATCACAGAGGGTTTGTTGCCGTATTTCAGTTTCTCGGCGATGTCTTCGAGGGTTGTTTCGTTAAACAGTTTGTCGCCGGCATTGAGGAACACAACATAGTCACCTGTTACGAGATTCAGAGCCTTGTTCATGGCGTCATACAGGCCGTTGTCTTTCTCACTGTGCACTACAACGCGTTCGTTTTTCTCTGCATAATCCTGTGCCACAGATAGGGTGCGGTCGTTAGAACCTCCATCCATTATGATGTGCTCATAGTATGGATATACCTGCTCTGCCACGCTTTTCATAGTGCGTCCCAGCACCATTGCTGCGTTATAGGTACATGTTATAATCGAGAATTTAACCATATAAAAAATCCGCGTGCAAAGTTACAATTTCGTGAGCAAATATCCAAAGGAAAATAGTAAAATGTTGCTTTTTTCGTAAAATATGATGAATTTTAGGTGACAGATTGTCGTAATATGGTGTCATGTTGGCGCATTTGCGGTTCGTGGTATGACCTTTGCGAGAAGGAGATTGACTATCAAAGGTCAATAACCAATAAGCAATAAACATTAACCATTACTTAAATAAAAAGGAGAAAGAGACTATGTTTAATCAAGAACAACAAATGAATCCGAAAGAAGCCCTTGAGCGCTTCTGCAAGAACCTGGTAAGCGATGCCAAGAATGGTAAGCTCGACCCAGTTATAGGCAGGGACGACGAGATTCGCCGTGTGCTGCAGATATTGTCACGACGCACCAAGAACAACCCTATCCTCATCGGTGAGCCGGGTACTGGTAAGACGGCCATTGCCGAAGGTCTTGCGCAACGTATTGTGCGAGGCGATGTGCCTGAGAACTTGAAGGAGAAGGAGATATACACCCTCGATATGGGTGCCCTTGTTGCTGGTGCGAAGTATAAAGGAGAGTTTGAGGAACGTCTAAAAGGCGTCATCAATGCCGTCATTCAGTCGCAGGGTAAGATAATTCTCTTCATTGACGAGATACACACTCTCGTCGGTGCCGGTGGCGGCGACGGCTCTATGGATGCTGCGAACCTCCTGAAACCGGCCCTTGCGCGTGGCGAGCTACGTGCCATCGGTGCTACTACGCTGAATGAGTATCAGAAGTATTTCGAGAAGGACAAGGCCCTGGAGCGTCGTTTCCAAATCGTTATGGTCGATGAGCCGGACGAGCTCTCTGCCATATCTATCCTCAGGGGATTGAAAGAGAAGTACGAAAACCACCACAGGGTACGTATTCAGGATGATGCCTGCATCGCTGCCGTTACTCTCTCGGAGCGTTATATCTCAGACCGTTTCCTGCCCGACAAGGCCATCGACCTCATGGACGAGGCGGCAGCAAAACTGCGTATGGAGCGCGATAGCGTGCCAGAGGAACTGGACGAACTGACGCGAAAGCTGAAGCAACTTGAGATAGAGCGCGAGGCCATAAAGCGTGAGAAGGACGAGGCGAAACTGAAGGAACTCAACAAAACTATCTCCGAACTGCAAGACGAGGAAATGCGCATGCGTTCCGAGTGGGTTAAGGAGAAGAATGCCGCAGAGTCCGTACAGCAGGCTAAACAAGAGATGGAGCGTCTGCGCTTCGAAGCCGAAAAGGCGGAGCGTGAGGGTGACTACGGCAAGGTGGCCGAGATACGCTACGGCAAGTTGAAAGACCTTGAGGCGAAGGTGAAGAATGCCACTGCCACGTCCGAGAATAAATACCTGAAGGAAGAGGTTACTGCCGACGACATCGC
>JAGDCM010000096.1 GCA_017958545.1 Bacteroidaceae bacterium
GCCTCGCACTTGGCAACAGCCGTCACGTAGATACCGCGCGCAAAGCATCCTCTCTGCGGGATGAAGAGCACACGACCTGCGTAACCGGGAGCGAGTTCCGGCACCGTCTGGTTTATCTCCAGCAGGTGCTGGTGCTTGAATGTCTTGTAGAGCGATATATTGTCGTTGCGCCACGAGAAGTGCGTGGTGGCTCCGGGTTTCTGTCCGGCACCCGTTGAACCCGTCACACCGTTCACCACGATGTCGCCCGCGATAATTCCGCTCTTGAGGGCGGGCAGCAGGGCGAGCTGTATACAGGTGGCAAAGCAACCAGGATTGGCCAGATGCTGTGCGCTGCGTATCTGTTCGCGGTGCGTCTCGGGCAGACCGTACACATAGTCGTGGTCGCCCTTGATACGGAAGTCCTGCGCCAAGTCGATAATCTTCACACTGGAGGGTATATCGTGCTCCTTGAGGAATGCCTCGCTCTTGCCGTGCCCGAAGCAGAAGAACACCACATCCACCTCATCAAACGGCATCGCATCGGTGAAGCGCAAATCTGTGTCGCCCACGAGACCCTCGTGCACGTCGCTCACCAGATTGCCTGCGTTCGACTCCGAGTTCGCAAACACTATCTCTGCATCGGGATGCGACAGCAGCACGCGGATGAGTTCGCCGCCAGTATATCCGGCAGCTCCGAGGATACCTACCCTCACCTTATTGTCTTTCATCAGGATGTGCCAGATAATATGCTCTCAGAGCCGTTGATGTTACTTTGATGAAGCCCTTTGCGTCTTCGCTGCTCCATGCCTTTGCTGTCTCACCGTATTCTCCCAGCTTGTTCTTCACCAGGTCGTTGGGCGAATCCACACCCATCGTCTGGAAGCAGTAGGGACGCAGTTCCAGAGTCACCTCGCCCGTCACGTTGCGCTGACTGGACTCCAGCATTGCCTCGATGTCGGGCATCACGGGCTCCAGATACTGACTCTCGTGGAGGAACATGCCATACCAGTTGCTCACCTGGTCTTTCCAGTACTGCTGCCACTTCGACAGCGTGTACTTCTCCAGGAAGCGGTGTGCACCGATGATAATCATGGGAGCTGCAGCCTCGAAGCCCACACGGCCCTTGATACCGATGATGGTGTCGCCCACGTGGCAGTCGCGACCGATGGCGTATGCTGCACCGATTTCCTCCACAGCCTGGATGGCCTTGATTTTGTCGTCGTATTTCTTTCCGTTCACGCTGCACAGTTCACCCTTCTCGAAACCGAGCTTCAGCACTTCGGGTTCCTGCTTTGTGGGATGCTTCAGATAAGCGCTCTCGGGCAGACCCTGTGTCGAGTCGAGTATCTCACCGCCACAGATGCTGGTGCCCCAGATACCCACGTTGTAGGAATACTTCAGCTTGGTGAAGTCGGCAGCAAAACCGTTCTTGTTGAGGTAGTCTATCTCCTCCTGACGCGAGAGGTTGCCGTCGCGTGTGAGGGTGATGATTTCCACACCGGGAGCCATCACGAGGAATGTCATGTCGAAGCGTATCTGGTCGTTGCCCGCACCCGTACTGCCGTGAGCTATGGCGCTGGCACCTATCTCCTTGGCGTAGCGTGCGATGGCTATTGCCTGGAAGATACGCTCTGAGCTGACGGAGATGGGATAGCAGTTGTTGCGCAGCACGTTGCCGAAGACCATATATTTCAGGGACTTCTCATAGTACTCCTGCGTCACATCCAGTGTCACATACTTTGTTGCGCCCAGTTTGTAGGCGTTCTCCTCGTTTGTTTTGAGCTGCTCGGCTGAGAAACCGCCTGTGTTGGCACATGCGGCATACACCTCGTAACCCTTTTCCTTTGCCAGATACATCACCGTGTAGCTGGTGTCAAGTCCGCCGCTGAATGCGACTACCACTTTTTTCTTTTCCATCGTTATATCTTGTTTTTTGTTTTTATCAATTCTCAATTATCAATTATCAATTGTCAATTGTCAATTACCTTTCATTACGCTCCGCAGCCTCCTTGGCCATCTTCACCACATCCTCCGGCAATTCCACGGGCAGAGGTTCGCCTTCGTGCTCTGCGGGGTCGTAGAGCATACCGGTGCAGACGCAGTATTTCCTGCCGCTGCGGGCCAGTATGTCGCAATTGATGCAATGGGGATCCTCCGGAGTGCCGCAACCCTTCCAGTAGGCATCGTCGTCGGTCAGTTCGGAGAATGCCACGGGAACGTAGCCCAGCGCCGTGTTGATGCGCATCACGGCCGTCTGACTCGTCAGACCGAAGAGCTTGGCGTGCGGCCATCGCAGTCGCGAGAGACTGAATGCCATCATCTTGATGCGCGTGGCCAGATGATGTCTGCGGAATTTTTCCTTCACGATGAGACCCGAATTGGCCACATAACTCTTGTTGCCCCACGATTCGATGTAGCAGAAGCCGGCGAACTCCTCCTCCGGACCTGCCAGCGCTATCACTGCCTTGCGTTCCTTCATCTTCGTGGCAAGATATTCATGGGTGCGCGAAGCTATGCCGCTGCCGCGCTTCTTTGCCGAGTCGGTGATGGTCTCCAGTATCTCGTCCACATATTTCTCGTGCGAGGCATCTGCCACCACCACTTTTATACCGTCGTCGTAGTCGAATTTCAATTTTTCCTTCATCTTCGTAATTTTCTTTCTCTCGCTTTCATTATCACCTATCTGTTTATATATTCTTCTTGAGGGCGGGCACCGCCTCTTTCAGCACGGCAAACACCTTGTCCTCCGCCACTCCGGCAGCCAGCACCACCAGCACCGTGTCGTCGCCGGCCACTGTGCCCAGTATGTGCCTGCTACGCAGTTCGTCGATGTCGAAGGCTGCCAGCGATGCATGCCCGGGGGGGGTGTGCAACACGGCTATGTTGCCCGAGAACTGCACATCCCATTTCGAGGCGAATATCTCCTCCTTTGTGGGCGGGGTGATAAACTGTCCCTCGCGCGGCAACACGTAGAACTGCCTTCCGTCCTTCGTGCGCACCTTCGATATGCGCAGTTGTCTCAGGTCGCGGCTCAGCATCGTCTGTGTGCAACTGATGTCCTGCCTTGCCAGCATCTCCACGAGCTGTTCCTGGCTCTGCACTCCTCCTGCCGCCACTATGTTGCGTATTGCGTGTAAACGTGCTTTTTTGTCTTTCATTGATGCATAAATTGCACTTATTCCGCGCAAAATTACAAAAAATATGCGTAATTCACCACCTATTATATATAAAAAGTGCTATTCCACCCTCATATTATTGCATATTCCTTCTTTTTTGTGCTATTTATGCAAAACAAGTCCGCCGGAACTGCTCCCGACGGACCTTTCTATTTCATTTATCATTTCTCATTCAGGCGAAGCAGCCAGACACAGCCGCTCACCTCATTCCGGCTGACATCACTTACCGGCTTCCTTTATCACCCATTTCTGGTTGGCATTGCTTTGCGGGTCGTTGTTGATGTCGTAGCTGAATACGGCGGCACCTTCTTTTGTGTCTCCACCCGCTAAGTCGACGCAACGGCCTGTCGCCTTGTTGACAATCGTGACGCTTCCATCTTTTTCGGCAAGAATCCATTGCTGAAGGGGATTCTCCTTGTTAAGATAGCGGAAGATGAGCCATCGTCCGTGTCCTATTTCGGAGGCATCCTGCAGGGCAAACAGGTTATCGTTGACAATGAAACATTCCCTGCCACCTTCACTTGGCATGAACTTGAAGCGGAACACATTCCCGTCGGTGATTTCAATGCCATTGGGGCCTTTTCCAGACGGCACAGAGGGCACAGAATCCATGTAGGCGCTGGCGTGAATGTTGTAGTCGAACGATATGCCCAGCTTTGCTCCCGTACTCTTATTGACGATGGTGTAGAATTTGTTTGGAGTATAGCTGAAATCGGTATACATCTCGTCGCATTTCACATCCTTGCCCTCATCATTGCTTTTTGTCAGCGCATAACTCACTGTGGCGAGGAGAGTTGTAAACAAAACAAAAATAATCTTTTTCATAGTTTTTGAGTTTTATTTGGTTAAATTCGATGCAAGAAATGAATATTCATAAAAATCACTTGTTTTTAGCCCAAGTGTTGGCTAAGATAACGAAAATTATCACGATCAATATAAAAACAACTCCGGAACCTAGCTGCGCATTCATATTGTTACCCAGAACAGGCAAGGTTGCCACATAACTGGCTGATATCACGGAAATAGCAGCCATTATAATACGCAAACGTTTGATTTTAACTTTTTTCTTCTCTTCTTCGCTTGCTGTATTGTAGCCTGCTATCAGCATGTCGCCCTTTCCCATCAGGAAGATGACAGCAAAGACGAGAAACAAAACGGTGAAAGCAATAATAATAATGATGTACATGTTTTTTTTTCGTTTTATTCGCTGCAAAAATACTGCTTTTTTCTGAAACGACAAACAAAAAACGATACACAAAAGTGTATTTTTGCACCCTGCAGACGGGGCTGATGGCGATTTTTATGTCGGAATGCGTCGTTTATTCGGTAAAAATAAATAACTTTGCCCCAAAATTCGACTATGGACAGCACAAACATCAGCGTTGACGAATTCTTCATCAAAGACAACTACGTGGAGGAATACAGCGAGGAAGAATACCGGCAACTGGAGCCCATCATCAAAGCCGTGAAAGCCTTCGTGAGAAGCACACATCAGTGCGTCTATGTGATAGACTACGCCAAAAAGGGATTCGTCTATGTGTCCGAGAACATCATTTATCTGTGTGGACATACCGCCCGGGAAGTGGAGCAGATGGGCTATGATTTATATCTCCAACACGTGCCCGAAGAAGAGTTGACGATGCTGGCAGAGGTCAACGAAAGCGGATTCTCCTTTTTCAACGGCGTTCCGGCAGAAGAAAGGATGGGCTGTGCCATCAAATATGATTTTCACCTGATCAACGGACACAAGAAGCACCTGATACACCACACACTGACGCCGCTCGTGATGGCTCC
>JAGDCM010000097.1 GCA_017958545.1 Bacteroidaceae bacterium
AGAGTCATTGCGCCAATACTCGTCCGGCAGGGAGCCCTGCATCGCATGCCACACCACATAGAGCATATCACCGCCGAAGACCTTGTCCTGACGTCCGCGCTTCACCAGCGGAAGCCAGTCTTTCGTGCGCTCCCTGTGGAGGAGTTCCTGGTTGGCAAGCACCTCACGGAAAAGAGTCTGAGAACGGGTGTACCACTCCACCCTGCTCCACTGGCGGATACTGTCCTTGGGGGACGGTGTCTCACGCTCATATACCTGAGCAAGGTATGCACGCTCTGCATAGAGTCGTGCGAGAGCTGCCGTGTAGACAGGATGTGTGTGACGCACAGCTTCCAACCGGCGGATGCCGCCATAGATACTGTCGGGTACGATTTCCTCCTGGGACAGGCATGTTTCCAGAAGCGATGCAAGCGCTTTACCCGGACGCTCTGCCGCAGAGCAGAGTAACGGGAACAGCATCACGATGGCAAGGAGTCGCTTAATCATATGGATGATACTTAGATGGCTTTCAGAAGATTCTGCAGGAAGAGCCAGAAGTCGGCAACGGTCTGTATGTTGACACGTTCGTCGGGAGTGTGAGGACTCTTGAGCGTGGGACCGAAGGCCACGAGGTCCATCTGCGGATACACACCACCGATGATGCTGCACTCCAGTCCGGCATGGCACACACGCACCACAGGAGCCGTATCAAAGGTATCCTTGAAGACCTCCTGCATCTTAGCCACAATGGGAGAATCCCAGTTGGGCTGCCAGGCTCCGTATTCACCGTCCATTGTCACCTTCATACCCGCCATGGCGAAAGTGCTCTCGAGCATCTCCTGCAGGTATTCAAAGTATGTGGACTGACTGCCGCGAGCCAGTATCTTGAATTCGGCATTTCCTTCGCCCATATTGATGATGGCAAGGTTGGACGATGTCTCCACAATACCGGGTATGGACGGGATGTAGCGCAACACACCGTCGTGGCACGCCATGATGGCATCCACAAGATTGTCGCGTATTTCAGCAGGCATCTGATGTGAAGCCTTCTCCACGGCAATAAGCTGGACACTTATCTCGTCTTCGATGAAACGGAACTCCTCACGGAACGCATTCTGACAGTACTGTGCGAGGTCGTGCAGGTCGTCGAGATTCTCCTTGGGAAGGGAGATTACCACCTCACAGCTGCGGGGGATGGCATTGCGCATATTACCGCCCTTCCAGCTCACCAGACAGGCATCGTCATCCTGAATGGCCTGACGCACAATGCGTGCCATGAGTTTGTTGGCATTGGCGCGTCCTTCGTGTATCTCGCAACCGGAATGACCGCCCTTGAGACCTTCGATGCGTATCTTCACGGAAACGTCCTCGGGGTCGGTCTCTTCCTCCTTGTATTGGAGTTCTGCCTTGATATTTATACCTCCCGCACTGCCCACGACAAACTCGCCGTGCGTCTCCTCGTCGAGATTGAGAAGTATGTCGCCGTGAAGCGTATCAGCAGAGAGACCGTTCGCTCCGTACATACCAGTCTCCTCGTCTGCCGTGATGAGAGCCTCAATAGGACCGTGCTCCATATCAGAAGACTCCATAACTGCCATGAGGGCTGCCACACCCATACCGTCGTCGCTGCCCAGCGTAGTACCCTTAGCCCGCACCCATTCGCCGTCAACGTATGCCTGAATGGGGTCGTTCTCGAAATCGTGCTGCACCTCGTCGAGCTTCTGCGGCACCATATCCATGTGAGCCTGCAACACCACACGCTTACGGTCTTCCCTGCCGGCAGTGGCAGGTTTTCTCATCACAATATTCCCGGCATTGTCCTTGAATGCCTCCACACCGTGGTCCTTCGCCCACTGAAGCAGAAAAGCCTGTATCTTCTCGAGATGTCCGCTAGGACGTGGCACTTGGGTAAGGAGATAAAAATTCTTCCAGATAATCTGGGGGTTGAGATCTTGAATGTTCATCGTATTTGAATTTTAGTTAATGACAAAGCCATGAGGGCATAGAGCCCGAGAAGTACCACGAGAAGAGTCTGCAGAGTGTGCACAATGAGAGCAAAGATAGCACCGTCGTCACCGTCAACGCCATAAAGCATCAGGACGGTCTTCACAGCAAAGTGCCAGGGACCAGCACCGTTTGGCGTTGGCACCAGCACGGCAAAGCATCCCACCACGAAAGCCACCAGAGCACAGTCGCTGCCGAGCGAGGCGGTAAAGTCGAAGCACTGGAATGCCACCCAGAAATGCAGATAGTAGCTCGCCCATATACCAACACTATATGCTATAAAAAGCGATGGATTGGACACATTTTTCACTCCGAGGAGTCCGCTTTTGAATCCGCGCAAACGCTCTTTGACACGACTGAACAGTTGCACGCGCCACACCAGCCACAAAGCAGTGAGGAAAATCAATGCCACAGACAGGAGGGTGACCCACCAACCCGTGGGAGTGAAACGGGAGATAAGACCTCCCATACTCATCCCCGTACGCTGCATGAAACTCAGGAAAACGGGTATCTGCCACACCACCACAAGGAGAGCCAGAAGGAGTATCATCACCATATCGATGATGCGCTCGCAGACAACGCTACCTACAAGTTTTGGAAAATCCAGTTTGTCGTAACGACGCACCACTCCGCATCGCAGTACTTCCCCGCTACGGGGCACCACCAGCGAACTGGCATAAGAGAGGAATATGCTGTTAAGTATCACAGAGAGACGTCCCTCCTTGAGCACCATCTTCCAACGGAGAGCACGGAACAACTGCGCCGTGATGCCGAACGGCATTGACAACAGTATCCACACCCAGCAGCGACGGCTTGAAAGAGCCATACTAACCACCGACCAGTCGATGCCACGATACATCCACCAGAGGATGGCTGCTGCCAAAAGCAGCGGCAAGCCTATTTTTATGACTATACTAGCGCGTTTTTTCACCAAAAATACTTATCTTTGCAACAAAATTACAAAAAATCTGCGAGACTATGCGTCAAGTTAGACCAAAAAAGTTCTTGGGGCAACATTTTTTAACTGACCTCGGTGTGGCACAGCGCATTGCCGACACTGTGGATTTGTATCCTGACATACCAATTCTGGAGGTGGGACCCGGTATGGGCGTGATGACGCAGTTCCTGATGAAGAAGGGACGCCATCTCAAGGTGGTGGAACTGGATTATGAGTCGGTGGAGTATCTGCGCAAGACATATCCCGACTTCGAAGACGACATTATCGAGGACGATTTTCTGAAGATGCATCTCGACAGAACATTCGGAGGCCCGTTTCTGCTGACAGGCAACTACCCCTACAACATCTCCTCGCAGATATTTTTCAAGATGTTGGATTTCAAGGACTACATCCCGTGCTGCACGGGTATGATACAAAAGGAGATGGCAGAACGTCTTGCGGCTAAACCCGGAACAAAAGCATATGGCATCATCACCATACTTCTGGGACTGTGGTATGATGTGGAGTACCTCTTCACAGTCCCCCCGACGGTGTTCAATCCTCCCCCAAAAGTGCTGTCCGCTGTCATCTGTATGAAGCGCAACGATGTGACGGATGTGGGGTGTGATGTGACGCTGCTTACAAGGCTGGTGAAACAGGCTTTCCAGCAACGCCGTAAGATGCTACGCGTCTCACTGAGGAATATCATCCCCGAAGGGCACGCTTTTTCCACCAGAAGACCCGAAGAACTCTCCATAAAAGAGTTCATTGAACTGACAAATGATGTAGAAAAGCATACATAGAGAAAAAAAAGTTTCTGCGTTACCGCTTAAAATCGAAACTTTTTACTACATTTGCCCGTGAAAGTAACATCTTATTACGTAAATCAAAACCTAAAAACATTCCCATGGGATTCTTTGTTCTAGTCGGATGCGTCGCCCTGCTCATGTACGGCATGAAGGTGATGAGTGAGGGACTGCAGAAAATGGCAGGCTCCAAGTTGCGGAAAGTGCTCGCAACAATGACCACCAACCGCGTCACAAGCCTCCTCACCGGTACATTCATTACAGCAAGCGTACAGTCTTCAACCGCAACCACGGTGATGACTGTATCTTTTGTTTCTGCAGGATTGCTGACACTGTCGCAAGCCATCAGTGTCATCATGGGTGCAAACATCGGTACGACCCTCACTGCATGGATTATGGTGCTGGGAGGGGCGTTCGACATGCGCAGCGTGGTATATACGGCAATTGTCATTTCCATCATACTCATCTACTCCAAGAAGAACATCAATCTCGGAGAATTTATCATGGGTCTGGCACTGATGCTGCTGGGACTCACCACCCTCAAGATGAACGCCGTGGAGATGCATCTCGACCAGAATCCTGCCATACAGAATTTCTTTGAATCCATCTCGGGATGGGGATACGGCAGTTATCTCCTGTTCCTGCTCATTGGCGGACTGCTCACATGCGCAGTACAGTCGTCGGCTGCAATCATGGCCATCACCATGACACTCTGTTCGACTGGTGTGCTGGACATCTACATGGGTATTGCGCTGGTTATGGGTGAGAACATCGGCACGACAATCACATCCAACATCGTAGCGATGTCGGCCTCCACACAAGCCAGGCGCGCTGCTATGGCGCACTTGATATTCAACCTCTTCGGTGTGTGCTGGATACTTTGTATCTTCCCGTATTTCGTGGACTTCGTGTGCGAGATGGTTGGTTGCAATCCCCACGCGGATATTGCCGACAAGAACATACTCACCGTCGTTCTGGCTGCATTCCATACCGCTTTCAACGTGTGCAACGTGCTTATCCTCATATGGTTTGTGCCGCTCTTGGAAAAGCTGGTCTGCTTCATCATTCCCCAGGCACCCGGTACCGAAGAGGAAGAGAGCCGTCTGCAGTATATCTCCGGAGGTCTGCTTTCCACAGCGGAGCTTTCCATCTTTGAGGCAAAGAAGGAACTCAACGTGTTTATCACTCGCTGCGTAAGGATGTACGGTTTTGTGGAGGAATTGCTGCATACCACCAAGGGCGAGGATTTCAACAAACTCTTCTCCCGCATCGAGAAATACGAGAACATCACCGACAATATGGAGATAGAAATTTGCGACTATCTCACCAAAGTGGCAGAAGGCAGGCTGTCTGCAGAGTCTAAAATCGAAATCCAGCGTATGATGCGAATGTGCGGTGAATTGGAGAGCATCGGAGACTCTGTATATCACGCTGCACGCACCATCTCCAGAAAACGCCAGTACGGCAAGGAGGACTTCACAGAGAAACAATATCAGCACATACACTCAATGATGCAACTCACGAGGGAGGCTATGGTACTGATGCAAACCACCATTGAGCAGGGTGACCGTCGCTACGTGGACCTCAACCGCAACTACAACACAGAGCACGAAATCAACAACTACCGCAACCAGCTCAAGAACCAGAACATCACGGATATCAACAACAAACTATACGATTACCAGACCGGAGTATTCTACATGGATCTCATTGCCGAATGCGAAAAGATAGGCGACTACGTCATCAATGTCATCGATGCTTCCGGACTGAAAGAGAAATATCCCACGAAAGTGGTAAAGAACTAATGTAACACCGACGCTTCCCCCTCAGTGAGAAACAGCGACACAAGAAAGAAAAGCCAATGAAAACATATTGGAACATCAAGGGAGGCCTCCACGCTATGGAGAACTGGCAGAGCGGATGCTGGATACAGATTACATGCCCTACAGACGAGGAGACGGAATATCTGGAGAAGACCCTCGGCATGCCCGACTATTTCCTCGGGGACATTGCCGATACGGACGAGAGAGCGCGCTATGAATACGACGACGGATGGCAACTTATCATCATGCGTATCCCGTATGTCAAGGAAGTGCGTTCACGCACGCCCTACACCACCATCCCGCTCGGTATCATCATGAAGGACGACATACTCATAACAGTGTGCAACTTCGAGACGAACATGATGATAGACTTCGTCACGTTCCATCAGAGGAGGGGCGTAGGATTCACCGACGCTGTGGACTTCGTATTCCGCATCTTCCTGTCGTCTGCAGTATGGTATCTGAAGCGACTCAAGCAGATTAACCTGCTCATCGACAAGAGCAAGCGTAATCTCGACCACCACATTGACAACGCAGACCTGATTTCTCTGTCACGTCTGCAGGACTCTCTGACATATTTCATCACATCCATCAGAGGCAACGAGAACCTGCTCTCGAAACTGAAGTTCAAGTTGCCCGTCGACGACCTCGATGCCGATCTTATCGAAGACGTCAATATCGAGATGTCGCAGGCAAGGGAATCTGCAGGAATATATACCAACATTTTGGAATCTACGATGGATACGTACGCCAACATCATCAACAACAATATGAACGGTGTGATGCGTGTATTGACATCCATCTCCATCATACTCATGTTCCCGACACTCATCTCCTCGTTGTTTGGAATGAACCTCATCAACGGTATGGAAACAACGGTATGGGGATTCCCCGTTGCCCTGATTCTTTCTGTGGGCACAACTGCCATCTTCTGGTGGTATTTTCATCGTAAACAATGGATTTAAATATGGAAAACGAAATTTCTCCAATCTACTCTTCAAAGGAAGAGGTTGTGGCCCGTGCGCAGGCAATCGTTGATGGCGGCACAGCGGGCGACAAGCAGGAAATTGATTTACTCAAGTCTCTTTACTACAAGTTTCATAACCAGGAGGTGCTCGCTGCACGCCAGGCGTTTATCGACAATGGAGGGGAGGCAGATGCCTTCGTTCCTGAAGTTGATGCGCTTGAACCGCAATTCCGCGAAGCTCTCCAGACACTGCGCCAGCGCCGTGCTCAGGAAATGCAGCGGTTGGAACAGGAGCGCGTGAAGAATCTCGACCGCAAACTCGATATTCTTGAACGTATAAAGCAGATGGCGCTCACTCCCGAGGATGCTGCGAAGAATTTCAGTGAATTCAAGCAACTGCAGGCATCGTTCAAGGAAGGCGGTCCAGTGCCCCCTGAGAGAGCTACTGAAATTTGGAAGAACTATCAGTTGTACTGCGAGCAGTTCTACGACCTGCTGAAGATGGGTCACGAGATGCGCGAATACGATTTCCGCAAGAATCTCGAGCAGAAACTTTTGCTCTGCCAGCGTGCAGAGGCGCTAGCAGACGTGGAAGATGTACTCAGTGCCTTTGACACGCTTCAGCATCTGCATCAGGAATGGAAAGAGATAGGACCCGTGGAGAAAGATCTGCGTGAGGAGTTGTGGAACCGTTTCAAAGAAGCATCTACCGTTATCAATAAGCGCCATCAGGCACACTTCGAAAGCCTGAAGGCAGCGGAGGAGGAAAATCTCCACAAGAAGGAGGCGCTTTGCGAGAAAGTGGAAGCAATAGACATGACTCCCCTCAGCAGTTTTGCTGACTGGGATGCCATTGCCAAGGACATACAGGCAATGCAATTGGAGTGGCACAACATCGGTCGTGCTCCGCAAAAAGAGAATCAGGCGATATACGAGCGTTTCCGTGCTGCGTGTGACAAGTTCTTTACTGCCAAGCAAGCCTATTTCAAGGCCATGAAGGCCTCCATCAATGAGGCTCTGGAGAAGCGTCGTGCCCTTGTGGAGAAGGCAGAGGCCTTGAAAGACAGTACGGAATGGAAAGAAACAGCAGAGGTGTTGATTAACCTCCAGAAACAGTGGAAGGAACTGGGTGCAGCTCCCCGCAAGCAGAGCGAACAGTTGTGGAACCGCTTCAAGAGTGCGTGTGATGCGTTCTTTGAAGCACGTAAAGCCAACTGGGAGGAAGTGCGCAAGCAACACGAAGCAGACAAGGAGGCAGCACGGGCACGTTTCAAAGAAATGAAGGGTAAGGCCGAAGCACGTGCACAGAAGCATGCAGAACACCTGCAGGGGCTCATCGACGGTGACCGCCAGCGCCTCAAAAAAGCGTACGATGCTCTCAAGGCCGAGATTCAGACCTACGAGAACAATCTGGGCTTCCTCACAGCTTCATCCAAGAAAGGTAATACACTCATCGACCAGATGCAGAAGAAGATAGACAGTCTCCGCAAAGACCTTGAGCAGATGGCCCAAAAGTTAAGGGAGTCGTAAGTCTATGAAACATTTCCTTGCCGTTGACCTGGGAGCCACCAGCGGACGCACCATACTCTCCACTGCCGATGGTGAAAAGGTCGTGATGCGTGAGTTTACACGTTTCAAAAATCCTCAGATACCCATCGGAGGACATATCTTCTGGGATTTGCCTCATCTCTTCAACGAGATACTCAATGCATTGAGGAAGGTGGCGGAAGAGAATATAGAGATTGAAAGTATCGGTATTGACACATGGGGATGCGACTTCGCATTCTTCGGTAGCGACGGACTACTGAGCGGACTGCCGTACTGTTATCGCGACACTCACACAGACGGGGCAATGGAGGACTACTTCTCCAAGAAAATGTCGCGCGAGAAGGTGTACGAGAAGACCGGCATACAGTTCATGCCGTTTAATTCCCTCTTCCAGCTTCACGTCATCTGCCAGCATTCCTCTATAAATATTCAGGAACAGAGAATCGCTTTCATTCCCGATGCCCTGTCGTATATGCTTACTGGCGAGATGGTGTGTGAATACACTGTTGCCTCCACCTCTCAACTGCTGAACCCCGTCACCGGAGACTTGGATAACGACTTGCTTGAAAGCATCGGCATCCGTCGTGAACAGTTCGGACGTATGGTACAGCCGGGAGAGCGCATCGGCACATTGACGCCACAGATTGCTGAATATACGGGGCTCGGTCCCGTGCCGGTCGTAGCTGTTGCCGGTCACGACACTGCATCTGCCGTCATTGCCGTACCCAGCAAGGATGCCAACTTCGCATACCTCTCATGCGGCACGTGGAGCCTGCTGGGCATTGAAAGCCCCCACCCTATCATCACAAAAGAAAGCGCTGCTGCCAACTTCACCAACGAAGGCGGTATCGACGGCACTACGCGATTCCTTAAGAACATCACGGGACTCTGGATATATGAGAACTGTCGCAGGGAATGGGGCGAAAGCGTCCCGCAGGACGTGAATGCTCTCAATGCCCTCTGCATGGAAAGCAGCTTTGAAGGTCTCATCAATCCCGATGACGCATCCTTCGCCCATCCCGCATCCATGACAGAGGCCATTTGCACCTTCTTTAAAAATAAGGGCGAGGCCGCTCCTCAGACACCTGCCGACTTCGTGCGTTGCATTTTCCGTTCGTTGGCTCGCCGCGTACATGAGGTGCTCGAGCTGCTTGCCGCTATGTCACCCAACCCCATAGAGCGTCTTCACGTCATCGGGGGAGGCAGTCTCAACGGCTATCTCATGCAGTTCATCGCCACAGAGACAGGGATGCCTGTCATCACAGGCCCCGCAGAAGGTACGGCGCTGGGCAACACCATGATACAGTTGCGTGCCGCAGACCCGAAGGTATCATCTCTCAGCGAGATGCGTCACATTATCAATAATTCAATAACAACAAAAACATATCTCCCATGAAAGAAAAACTCGTTTCACAAGCTTACGCAATAGCCAAGGAGCGCTACGCAGAAATTGGTGTTGACACAGAGGCTGCCCTCTCTCTGCTCCAGAACTTCCATCTCTCCATGCACTGCTGGCAGGCCGACGATGTACACGGTTTTGAAGTTTTGGCCGGCAACATGAGCGGCGGCATACAGTCCACTGGCAACTTCCCCGGAGCTGCACGCAACATAGATGAATTGCGCAATGACGTCCTCAAGGCAAAGAGTCTCATCCCCGGCAACCACCGCCTGAATCTGCACGAGATATACGGCGACTTCCAGGGCAAGGCCGTAGACCGAGACGAAGTAACCGTCGACTACTTCAAGTCATGGATTGACTGGGGTAAGGAGACCGGCACCCTGCTCGACTTCAACTCCTCGTCGTTCTCTCATCCGAAGAGCGGTTCGCTGACACTGGCAAACCCCGACAAGGGTGTCCGTGATTTCTGGATTGAGCACACCAAGCGCTGCCGCGACATCGCCAACGCCATGGGTGAGGCACAGGGCGATTCCTGTATCATGAACCTTTGGGTGCACGACGGTTGCAAGGATGTTTCCGTCAATCACGCGCTCTACCGCAACATACTGAAACAGTCGCTCGATGAGATATTCGAGAAGAAGCAACCCATGATGAAGGACTGCATCGAGGGCAAGGTGTTCGGTATCGGACTTGAGAGTTTCACCGTCGGCAGCCATGACTTCTACACCGCCTATGCTGCGCAGAACGACAAGATACTCACCATCGACACCGGTCACTATCATCCCACTGAGATGCCGGGCGACAAGGTGTCTGCCGTGCTCCCCTTCATCAAGGAACTGATGCTCCACGTTTCCCGTCCCGTGCGCTGGGATTCCGACCATGTAACCATCATGGACGACCCCACTCAGGACCTCTTCTTCGAGATTGTACGTGCCGATGCTCTCGACCGCGTACACTACGGACTCGATTTCTTCGACGGAAGCATCAACCGCATCGGAGCCTATGTCATCGGTTCACGTGCTGCCCAGAAGTGTATGCTGCGTGCTCTGCTCGAACCGCGTCAGCGCATCTCCCAGCTCGAACTCAAGGGCGAGGGCTACAAGGTGCTCGGTCTCATCGAGGAGCAGAAGGCTATGCCCTGGCAGGCTGTCTACGACGAGTTCTGCGTGCGCAACAACGTTCCCGTGGGCGAGGACTACATGAAGGAAATCGACCTCTACACAGCAGAAGTCACCTCAAAACGATAACACATGGCACAGGACAGCAGTCTCAAGAGCACCATTGCCGTATCGCTCACCAACTATCTGGATGCGGGAGCTATCGTGGCGGGAGCCAGCGGTCTCACGCTATGGCAGAAATATCTCGGTCTGACAGAGGTGCATCTGGGTTGGCTCAACTTCATCAGCGCCAACTGCCTGGGTGCCGCTCTCGGTGCCATCATCGGTGGTTTTCTGGCCGACCGCTACGGACGTAAGTTCATCTTCACCTACAACCTGTTGGTGTACATGACAGGTGTGCTTCTGGTGATGTTTGCCACCAGTTTTCCGGTACTGCTGGCGGGCTTCCTCGTCACAGGTATCTCGGTAGGTGTCGGTGTTCCGGCCTCGTGGACATATATCAGCGAGAGTTCAGAGGTCAACAACCGCGGACGTAATATCTGCATCTCGCAGATGTCGTGGGGCGTCGGTCCCATGGTCATACTGCTTCTGGGTATGTTCTTCGCTCCCGGAGGCTATCTTTTCAGCTGGGTGGAGAGTCTTGCTCACCTTGTGGGCGGCAGCAATATGTCTGAGGAGG
This sequence comes from Bacteroidaceae bacterium, assembly GCA_017958545.1. Classification (GTDB taxonomy): domain Bacteria; phylum Bacteroidota; class Bacteroidia; order Bacteroidales; family Bacteroidaceae; genus Physcousia. Next base: position 11,261 of record JAGDCM010000097.1, read on the forward strand.
CGATCAATGTGTTCAGTTCACGCTGCGTATTCTTCTCGCTGCTGGCAGTGGCTTTCATTGCGTGGAATCTTCAGCGCGGTTTGCAGGAGAGTGCCGAGTATGAGGCAAATCAGGCTGGCGGCAACCGTACGGGTCTGCTGGACAACATACGTGTGCTCTTCCAGAACGGTATTGCCCTGCGCACAGCACTGTATCTGGCCACCATCTACCTCACGTGGAATCTGGTTGCTTCCGTTCTTGGTTTCTTCCTGCCTCACATCTATGAGACAGCAGGCGGCATCAGCAACGAGCAGGCCAACTGGATAGCCAGCACACAGTGGATGGCAACGGTGGTCACCACCTTCGGCCTGTCGTTTGTCCTCGACCGCACAAGCCATAAACTCGTATATATCGCAGGACTCATCGTAGCTATCAGCGCATGGGTGCTCATCGTCACCGTCGGAGTCAACTCATCGGCTGTGCTTTGGGCTTTTGCCTTGTTGTGGGGCATACAGAGCGGTCTCTCGGTGCAGATATTCTATGCCCTATGGGGCTCAGAGCTGTTCCCTGCCAAGTTCCGTGCTGGAGCTCAAGGACTGATGTTCTTTGTCGTGCGCGGTCTTTCTGCTGTGTGGGGCATAGTGTTTACTGTTATCTACGGAGAGAACGGCGAGGGCTTCACCGTTGCCGCATGGTGTATGATAGCCCTTCTCCTGACATCCCTCATCGTGGGTGTTGCCGGTTGCCCAAATACACGCGGCAAGTCGCTGGAACAAATCACACGCGAACGCTACGGCGATAATTATTGATAAAAAATAACGAAAAAACAAAAATATGAAAAGCATTCTAGAAGGCCGCCCCGCTTTGAAGGCTGTCATCGATCAGGTGGCTGAAGTCACCGGATATCTCTGGCAGAAAGGTTGGGCTGAGCGCAACGGAGGTAATATCACTGTCAATGTAACAGAGTTCATGGACGACGAGTGCAAGGCACTTCCCGCCATTGCTCCCGTGGTGCAGATCGGTATGACGCTCCCTTATCTCAAGGGTAAGTATTTTTATTGTAAAGGTACGGGCAAGCGCATGCGCGACCTCGCCAAGGCTCCCATGCAGAACGGTTCCATCGTCCGCATCTGTGACGATTGTGCATCGTATGAGATTATTGCCGATGAACCCGTGTGCCCCACATCCGAGCTTCCCACACATCTTGCCCTCCAAAATCATCTGTTGGAGACCGGCAGTTGCTACAAGGCAACGCTTCACACCCACCCCATCGAACTGGTTGCCATGAGTCACATACAGCGCTTCCTCAAGGGTCATGAGATGACAAGAATCCTGTGGTCCATGATTCCGGAGACGTTGGCTTTTGCGCCCCTCGGCATCGGTATCGTTCCCTACGCCCTGCCCGGCAGCGTACATCTGGCACAAGCCACTTTGGAGCAGATTAAGACTCATGATGTCGTACTTTGGGAGAAACACGGTACTGTGGCTGTAGGCGTTGATATCATGGATGCGTTTGATCAGACCGATGTGTTATGTAAGGCTGCGAACATCTACATGTGTGCACGCAATATGGGTTCCGAACCCGACGGCATGACCCAGGCTGAAATGAAGGAAGTGCAGGAAGTGTTCCACCTGCCCACAAAGCGTCCCTGCTAACCCCCAACCTTTAACCTCTAACCTCTAAACTGTAAACTGTACAATGAAGCGTTTTGCATTTAAGATGTTTCTCAAACCGGGTTTTGAGAAGGAGTACGAGCGGCGTCATGCTGCGCTGTGGCCCGAACTCAAGAAGATGATAAAGGATGCCGGTGTGTCCAACTACAGCATCTATTGGGACAAGGAGAGTAATTTTCTTTTCGGTTATCAGGAAGTGGCCGACGGTGCTGCCAATACGCAGGATGCCTCAGCAGCCGACGAGGTGACGCTCAAGTGGTGGGACTACATGAAGGATATCATGGATACCAATCCCGACAACTCCCCTGTAACCGTTCCTCTTCAGGAGGTCTTCCACTTGGACTGAGTTCTTAAACGAATAAAATACACAGACGGCCACCTTTTTGGGTGACCGTCTGTGCTTTTTATGCTGCGATAAAAGTTGAATCACGCAAACTACTCTTTTATTTTTACAAGAGCATGGCCTTCTTCCGCAATTCCGCAGGCGCACTGGGGACTCTGAGGCCATTCTGAGAACAGTCTGAGAATACTCTGACGGATTGTCTCAAAATTGTAATTTGCAGAAAATCAGATGCATATTTTGCAATATCACAAGGGAAATGCGCATAAATGATGCGATGTGAATGGTAATAATATTTTACGATGGTAGAGGCATTTGTTACATTGTCACATTGTGACATTGTGACAATAAGCGTTTTCAGGTACACACAAAAGGGTAGTATTATAGATTAATATTATAAAAATATAATATTAAAAATCTACTCTACATGTTTTTTGCATATTCAAAATACCTTAATGTCACAAAGTAACAAAGTAACAAAGTCACAGACGGTGTGTCTTTTCCTGATTTGGTTGACAGTTTGTTGATTGTTTTCCTGAGATTGTTGTCAGTGAATCGGACAAGTGTGCTACAAACAGGATGTATTAGGCAGGTATTAGAGAGCAATTAGAAATTCCTAATAGAAGCCTCAACGAACCTTGACCTTAACTTTAACCCTGACCGAACGAAAACCCAAAGGGACAATCGGACAAGTGGACTGGTAAATTTTGTGTACCGTGCCGGTCAACTGATGTTCGACCAGTCGAGGCGGTTGCCGCGAGTTTCATGTCGTATCATAGCGATGGAATATTGGGATAAGTCATATAGACTAATTTATTCAAAACAATGGACTATTTTACGGTGAAAGTTTGGAGGAGTCAATAATTCTCTGTATTTTTGCGGTAAGAATCAAAAATGGTCAATGTTCAATGTTTAATGTTTAACGTATGATTAGCAGGAAGGACGGATTTCAGGGGGAACGGGCGGTGGTGCTGCCGCCGGTGATAGTGGAAACGGAGGAGCAGGACGACTTCTGCGAGGGGCTGTTTATCACGGACATCGGTTATTACCCGAAAGCGGAGCATCACCATCGCGTGAGAGAGGAAGGAGTAAACCAGTATGTGCTCATCTACTGCGTGGACGGCAGCGGGTTCTACGTGGTGGACGGCAAACGGTATGAAGTGGGAAGAAACCAGTACTTCATCCTGCCAATCGGCAAGCCGCATGAATATGGAGCAACAGAAGGACACCACTGGACTATCTACTGGGTTCACTTCCGCGGAAAGGCGGCTCACGTCTTTGCCGAGGGTGCCGCAACGCCGCAGAGCATCAACGTAACGATGCAGTCGCGTATCAGCGAACGCATCAACATTTTCGAGGAGATACTGACCACGTTGCATTTAGGCGACGGTATCGAGGACCTGCGCTACGCCAGCAGTCTGTTGGCTCACTTCCTGGCATCGATGCGCTATCTGGAGCAGTTCCGCAGGGCGAAGACGGAGGAAGAGAGAGACATCGTGGAGCAGGCCATACACTATATGCGGGAGAATATAGAGCAACACATCACGATGGACGAGGTGCTGCGCTACGTGGGCTACTCGCAGAGCCATTTTTCCACGGTTTTCAAGAAGAAAACGGGCGTCAGTCCTATCACCTATATCAACCGCCTGAAAATAGAACATGCCTGCAGGTTGTTACGCACTACAGACATGAAAGTGAACCAGATATGCTACAAGGTGGGCATTGAGGATGCACTATATTTCTCGCGCCTGTTCTCGAAAATCATGAATATGTCGCCCACTGATTACCGCCTCAGAGAGAGGCAGTAATCAGCGTGCGGAACTGGCGAGCACCTATGTGATTGTTGTCGAGGGTTTCGACTTCAGCAAGATACTTCAAGGCGCGCTCCTTGTCACTCATGCCATAGTAGCCGAGAGCAAGCATATACTTGCAGTGGATGCGGTTCATCTCGTCGAGGTCGCCTTCCCATACGAGCAGGTCGGGCAGCGAAACGGCAAAGTAGTCCATCACCACATGGTCGAAGATGTGCTGTTTACCGTAGTTGATGAGCTTGTTGAACAGCGAGCGGGCCTTATCCTCCTGACCCAGTTTGCGATAGCACAGGGCGGCATAGAATATCTTGTCGGGCTTCGCATCGTTGTAGTACATAGCTGCTGCGGGCTCGGTAGGTCCTGCGGTACCTTCCTCATAACGTCCGAGGAAGTAGAGGAAATCGTTGTCCTGAGCACCATAGAGTTTGCCTTCACCCAAGTGGTGCGGAAATACGAGGCATTCCTCGAGAAGCCGCTTGGCTTCTTGTAATTGAGAATTGACAATTGACAATTGAGAATTATCTGTTGGCTGTTGGCTCAAAATCTTTTTGGCAATCTCCAGACGGCACATCTGATATTGTCCGCTCACCTTGCCTTCCCCACCCTCCCACGGATGGAAGATACGATTGTCGATAAGGGTCTTCGCCTCTTCATAGCGACCCAACATGTTGAGCAGGGTGGCCTTTTCGAGCACAAGGTCGTCGCGACGCTCAATGAGTTCTGCATGCGCCTCGTAGAAGGCCAGACGCTCGGCGTGTGAACGGTGCAGACGCTTGTAGAGCTGGTCGAGTTCCATGAATACACGCTCGTCGTTCTCGTCGAGATGGAAAGCACGCTCCATATATTCGAGTGCCTCGTCCTGACGGTTCTGCTTATTGAAGCGAGCCAACGCAAGGTTGCGCCAAACGGTGGGGAACGAAGGGTCAAGACGGACAGAGAGTTCCCAGTTCTCAATGGCGAGGTCATACTGGCGCTTATCGTAATACAAGCAGCCCAAGTAATACGGTGCCTTTGATAATTGACAATTGACAATTGAGAATTGAGAATTAGCTGCTGCTTTGGCGGCTTCGAGGGCGATGATGTCCTCTGGGCGGTTGGGGAAGCAGTAGGTGGAGTCGGCAGCCTCGGCCTTGGCAAGAGCGTCCTGATCACCACAGAAGGCGAAGAGATAGTACCAAGTCATGGGCGATGTAGCACCCTCCTCAATGGCTATCTGCCAGATGGCACGAGCTTCGTCGGTGAGACCGGCGGCAGCATAGTCGAGAGCCAGCTCGTCGTAGTTTTGGGCGCTCTTGCGCAACATCTCTTTCAGCTGGGCGAGGATTTCTGGGGCCTCTTGGGCTAATGGGGCTTCTGAGGAAGAGGCAATGAGGAACCGCTCATAGCTGCAACCGTAGTTGAAGAGGTCGAACTTCAGCGACTCCTCGATGAGAGCCAATGCCTCATCTTTCTTGTCAAGTATACGAAGCAAAGCTGCCTTCAGGGCACGAGCCTTGTGGTTGTGCCAGTTGTTGCTCAGACAGCGGTCTATTTCGTCGAGGGCATCCTCATAACGACCTTGCATCACGCTGATCTTAGCGGCCTCGAAGTAACCGGCATCAGCCCAACCCTTGTTCCATGTGGCCTTCCAGAAGAGGTCGTAAGCTTCGCTTAATTGAGAATTGAGAATTGAGAATTGAGAATTAACCATTAAGGCTTGGTACTTGAGAGAGAGGGCGAGGTTGTAAAGGGGTTCGCTATCGTAGGGGTTCGGATTGCGCTTGATAGACAACTTGTAAGCTTTGCGCAGATACGTCTCAGCCTTATGGAAACGACCCTTGCGGATGTACCACAGACCCATAGCATTCAGGCAACGGATGTCGTTGGGGTCACGACGCAGGGCCTCCTCGTAGTAATCGAGCGGATTCCAGGTGGCGTGGCGATACTGCTCCAGATGACGACCTGTGATAAGCAGTTGCTCGTTGGTCTTAATCTGCTCGGGTAGCAGGGCAGCCTCGGCACTGTCGGGGATGGGACGTATCTCGTCAGCCTCAGCATGCCAGCTGAGTACGGCGCGCTCGCCGTATGGGAACTGCTTGCGAATCTCGAAGGTCAGTTCGTTCATCTTGGCACCCTTTACATCGACGGTCTCTACGAGTACTTTCTCTGGTGAGAGCGTCGTCTCCTTCTTATAATATACTTCGCCATTATCATTCCTCAGAATGATGCAAACGTACTGCTTGTTGGTGGCGAAGACTTTGAACTCCATCTTTCCGTCAGCCGCCTCGTTAATGTTGAACACAAGGTCTTTCGATGCTTCCTTCACTACGCCCAGTTCGCGATAAGGCATGAAGTACTGCACAAACTGCTTCTCCTCGTAAGGCATCAGCCAGGTGAAGTCGGGCTGGTTCTCGGTATAGACACCTGCCATCAGCTCGATGTAGGGACGGAAGCCCTCGCGATTCACATGCCACAGAGCCATCTCCTCGGGTGTTGCCTCGTCGGTAAGATTACGGTCCCAGGCACGACCGAAGTCACCGTTACCCCAAGTCCATTGCTTCTTACCAGGCGAGTAGTGATGTGAGGCCACGTGCAGCATACCGGCCTTGGTGTCGTTCTCATAGCCTCCCTCGAAATTGAAGCGCGAGTTCACGCCCATGTAGCTGGTCGGCACGAAGATATTCTTATAGTTCGAGATGTCTACGCCAGCTGAGTAGTCCATCTTATAATAGGTACCCGTAGCGATAGGAAACGACGAGACGGCACGCTTACCATGGTCGAACACGGCATTGATGTCGGGCGGGAAGACGCTCTGATAGGCATCGTTCACCTCCACTGCGGGATTTGCCCACCACAGGAAGGTTTGAGGCACATCGGTGCGATTGCTTACACGACCCTGAATTTCGAGATAAGCACAGCCTGGACGCAAGGTAAAGCCTGCCATACCCTTTTGGTGGAACATACGCTCCATCTCGTTTACCCATACGGTGATAGAGCCATCCTCGTTCTC
>JAGDCM010000098.1 GCA_017958545.1 Bacteroidaceae bacterium
CAGGCAGCAGTGCCCAGATGCTTCATCTCCTCAACGAGGAAGGGAAGTAGTGTGCCCTCGTTTTGAATGGTGGCCTTGGTCATGGGGTAGAAATATGTCTTGTTGGCAGAACCGCCGCCCTTTGCTACCATGACGAAGCGGTATTCGGCACCCTCTGTGGCCTCGATGTCAATCTGTGCGGGGAGGTTGCACTTGGTGTTCACCTCGTCGTACATGTTGAGGGGAGCATTCTGAGAATAGCGGAGATTGTCCTCAGTGTAGGTGTTATAGACACCGCGAGAGAGTGCCTCCTCATCCTCGAAACCGGTCCACACCTGCTGACCCTTCTCGCCATGTATGATGGCGGTGCCGGTGTCCTGGCAGAAGGGGAGGATGCCCTTGGCTGCCGTCTCTGCATTGCGCAGGAACTGGAGAGCTACGTACTTGTCGTTCTCCGAAGCCTCGGGGTCGGTGAGTATCTTAGCCACCTGCAGGTTGTGCTCGCGACGCAGCATGAACTCCACATCGTGGAATGCCTGCTGGGCCAGGAGGGTGAGAGCCTCGGGAGATACCTTGACAATCTCCTTGCCTTCGAAACTGCTTACTGTAACACCTTCTTTAGTGAGAAGACGATACTCGGTCTTGTCTTCGCCCTTCTGGAACATAGGGGCGTACTTGAAAGGAACGTTTGCCATAATTGATGTATGATGTTAGATGTATGATGTTAGATGTAAGATGTCAGATGTAAGATGTAAGATGTTAAATGTAGGTTAATAGAGAAAATCATTATAGGGATATTTCTGTACGTGGAGCTGGCGCACCTTGTTGTAGAGCACCTGCTTGAGAGTGTCTATGTTGGTTTTCTCGCGTGCGGAAATAAAGAGGCAGTCGCCATAGGTGCGAGCCATCCAGGTGTGGATGAGGCGCGAGAGCGGTATGTTCTCGGGAGTCTCGGGTGTGAGGTCGTCCTCGTCCTTTTCCACCCAATGGTAGGCATCCGTCTTGTTGAAGATAATCATTGACGGTTTCTCTGAGCAACCGAGGTCGGATAGCGTCTTCTCCACCACTTCTATCTGATTCTCGAAGTCGGGGTGCGAAATGTCCACGATGTGGAGCAGAAGGTCTGCCTCGCGAACCTCGTCGAGGGTTGACTTGAACGATTCCACCAGATCGTGGGGCAGTTTGCGGATGAATCCCACGGTGTCGGAGAGCAGAAACGGCAGATTGTCGATGATGACCTTGCGCACTGTGGTGTCGAGTGTGGCAAAGAGCTTGTTCTCGGCAAACACCTCGCTCTTGGAGAGCAGATTCATCAGTGTGGACTTGCCCACGTTGGTATAACCCACCAATGCTACGCGTATCATACGACCTCGTCCCTGTCGCTGCGTAGTCTTCTGACGGTCGATATCGGCAAGGCGCTGTTTGAGGAGTGCCATGCGGTTGAGAATGATGCGGCGGTCCATCTCGAGCTGTGTCTCACCGGGTCCTCGGAGTCCTACGCTACCGCCTCGCTGACGCTCAAGGTGAGTCCACAGACGCTGCAGACGTGGCAGCATGTAGCGGTACTGCGCCAGTTCGACCTGCGTCTTGGCATGAGCCGTCTGGGCCCTCATGGCAAAGATGTCAAGGATGAGATTGGTGCGGTCGAGTACCTTCACACGCAGTTCCTTCTCAATGTTGCGTAGCTGTTTCGCAGAGAGCTCATCGTCGAAAATCACCATATCGACGCAGCGCTCAGCCTCTTCCTCTGCCTCGATGTAGCGGCGTATCTCCTGCAGTTTGCCGATGCCGAGATAGGTGACGGAAGAGGGTCCGTTGAGGCGCTGTGTGAAACGCTTCACGGCAACGGCACCTGCCGTCTCAGCAAGAAAGGCCAATTCATCAAGATATTCCTTTGTGTGGCGCTCATCCTGCTGGGGGGTGATGATGCCCACCAGAACGGCACGCTCCACACTCTCCTCAGTGGCCTCACGGGAGACCACCTGACTCATTCCGTCCTCAAAGGGTAGGGCACTTCGACTGGAGTTGTAACGACGCATATATATGTTTTATGCTGCAAAAATAGTGAAAAAGTTCAAAAATCGGGAGTGTTATGCTAAAAAAGTTGTTCTTATATCACTCTTATCATCAAAATGTCGTACTTTTGCATTTGGAAATGTTGTACCTCGTACCTACTCCGGTCGGAAATATGGAAGATATTACCATGAGGGCTCTCCGCATTTTGAGAGAGGCTGACCTTATTCTGGCGGAGGACACACGAACGAGTGGTAATCTGTTGCGTCACTTCGACATCCGCAAGCCGATGCTGTCCTACCACAAGTTCAACGAGCACCAGACGGTGGCTTCCGTCGTGGAGAGGCTCAAGGCAGGCGAGACCATAGCGGTGGTTTCCGACGCAGGTACCCCTGGTATTTCCGATCCTGGATTTCTTGTTGTCCGCGAGGCCGTAAAGGCCGGTGTAGAGGTGCAGACATTGCCCGGAGCTACGGCTTTCGTGCCGGCACTGGTGTCGAGCGGTCTGCCTTGCGACCGGTTTTGCTTCGAGGGCTTCCTGCCCCAGAAGAAAGGACGCCAGACACGGCTGAATGCCCTGCGGGAGGAGACACGTACGATGATATTCTACGAAAGTCCACACCGCGTGGTGAAGGCTCTGGAGCAGATGAAGGAGGTGTTCGGAGAGGAGCGCAGATGCTCTGTGTGCCGCGAGATATCCAAGGTGTATGAAGAGAGTGTTAGAGGCACCATAAGTGAGGTGCTGAGTCATTTTAAGGAAAACGAACCGAAAGGTGAATTTGTAATAGTAGTAGAAGGAATATGAAGAAGTTTCTAGTGTTGGCAGGTATTGCCATTGCGATGGCCTCTTGCGGCCAGAAGTCAGGGACGGACTCTGCTATGGAGATGCAGCGCGACTCGTTGCAGGCTATCATAGATTCCAAGGATGCCGAACTGAACGACTTGATGACGACGTTCACAGAGATACAGGAAGGTGTGGCTCGCATATCGCAGGCCGAGGGACGTGTCACTGTGGCTGACGGTAATGTGGAGGCTCCCGGCAACAAAGCCATCATACAGGAGAATATGCAGTACATCGAGGAGACGATGACACGTCAGAGGGAGCTCATCGCGCAACTCAAGCAGAAATTGAACGCATCCACCGTGAATGTGGAGAAACTGCAGCAGGCCATTGCAGGACTGGAGAAGCAGGTGGAGGAGCAGGCTGCACGCATCCAGGAACTGGAAGCGCAGCTGGCAGAGAAGGATATACAGATAAACCGTCAGGGCGAACAGATAACGACGCTCAACAGCAGTGTGAACGAGCTGACAGCACAGAACCAGCAGCAGGCTGCCACTATGGCAGAGCAGGAGAAGGACCTCAATGCAGCATGGTTTGTGTTCGGAACGAAGGCAGAACTCAATGAGCAGAAGATACTCAACAAGGGCGAGGTGCTCCGTTCCGATGAATTCGCAAAGGACTATTTCACAAAGATAGACATCCGCGAGACAAAGGATATCAAGTTCTATTCCAAGAGTGCCAAGATGCTCACCAACCATCCTGCCGGTTCCTATCGTCTGGCAAAGAATGAGAGCGGGGAATACGAGCTGCACATCACAGATGCTCAGAAATTCTGGAGCGTGAGCAAGTTCCTTGTGGTTCAGGTAAAATAAAAGATTCATCAAGATCAGATGATACATGGTGAAATAACATTCGACAGGGTAGTTCGCTGGGTGATTGTGGCACTCGGCATTCTCGCCACATATGCGCTGCTGACAGCTCTCAGCGGTGTGCTGTGGCAGTTCTTCCTGGCTTGGGTGCTGGCCTATTTCACCTATCCTCTGGTCATTTTCCTTGAGCGTCGCTGCCATCTCCGCTGGCGTGCCGTGAGCATTCTGGTGGCTATGCTGCTGGTGCTCTCCGTTGTGGCCCTGCTGGTTGTCCTCACCATACCGCCTATGGTGCGCGAGGTGTCGCGACTGACCGACGACGTGCTGCTCTTTGCGAAGAACTGGATTGGCGAGAACAACATCTATGAGCAGATTCAGCTTGTGGTGCAGGATGAGGAGGTGCAACGGAAGTTCCTCACGGTGCTGGAGCACGACAGCACTTGGGATGCGCTCCGCTACGTGGCTCTGCAGACTTGGGAACTGCTCTCACAGACAGCACAGATTCTCATAAGCGTTGTCAATGTCTTCGTGGTATTCCTCTATTTCTTCTTCATCCTGTTGGATTACGAGACAATCTCCGAGGGTTGGCAGCGTCTCATTCCCGAGGGCAACCGTTCGGCAGTTGTCGGAGTGCTCAAGGAGGTGGAGACGAATATGAACCGCTATTTCCGCGGTCAGGGTCTGATAGCCCTGCTGGTGGGCATCGGTTTTGCCATCGGCTTTTCTATCGTGGGTTTGCCAATGGCGGTAGGTGTAGGTCTGTTTATCGGTTTACTGAATATGGTGCCTTATCTCCAGATGCTCGGCATTGTGCCCGTCACGGTGCTGGCGCTGCTGAAGGCCTCGGATACGGGTGAGAGCTTCTGGGTCATCATGGGTCTTTGCGCTGTTGTCTTTGCCATAGTGCAGACGCTTCAGGATATGGTGCTCACGCCTAAGATTATGGGCAGTGCCATGGGTATGAATCCAGCGGTCATCCTGCTCTCTCTATCGGTATGGGGTTGCCTGTTGGGCTTCATCGGCCTTGTGATTGCCTTGCCCCTGACGATGCTGTGTTTCACGTATTATAAAAGGATTGTATTGGAGGAAAAATAGCGTGCGGCAGTGCCGTGCTTCTGCCCTGATGGTGGAATTGGTAGACACGAGGGACTTAAAATCCCTTGACCATAGCGGTCGTACGGGTTCGAGTCCCGTTCTGGGCACATCCTTTCAGCAGTCCGTTTACGGAGGGTTTCCTTGGGAGACCCTCTTTTTTTATTCCAGCCAATTGAGGAAGGCCTCCGCATCCTCGTCATAGCTGCGGGCTGGAGCAAGCATTGTGCCCTTTGCATCCGTGATGACATAGAACGGTTGCGTCTGAGCTCCGTAGCGTGTTGCCTGCAGGTGGCTCCATTTGTCACCGATGGTGCGCAGAGTGCGACTCTTTCCGTTTTGCTCCACACGGACAGGAGCCTCGAGAGCAGTCTTGTCGTCCACATGGAGACGGATAGTGATGTATCCCTTATCCAAAGTTTCCTTGACGCGCGGGTCTTGAAAGACGGTGGCTTCCATCTTGCGGCAATTGACACAACCATATCCGGTGAAATCGATGAAAGCGCGCTTACCTTCCTTCTCGGCAAGTGCGAGTCCTTCTTCAAAATCGGAGATGATGCGTCCGGTTTCCGGCATAGGGGGAACAAAGGCACTGACAGCTTTCACGGGCGCTCCCCAGAGTCCTGGGATAAGATAAGCAGCAAAGCATGCAGCGAGGATGCAAAGTGTAAGCCGCAGTTTGACTGCATTGCGAAACTGTAGCAGCAACTGTAGTACTAAACCGATGGCGAGCACAATCCAAAAGGCAATGAAGAGAGTGCGCGGCAGAATGCCCCATCCGTATGTCAGATCCGCAACGGAGAGGAATTTTAAGGAGAACCCAATCTCTATATACCCCAAAGTGATTTTCACAATCTGCATCCAACTGCCGCTCTTAGGAGCAGATTTCAGCCAACCGGGGAATAAGGCGAAAACGGTGAACGGCAAGGCCAAGGCTAAGGAAAATCCCAGCATACCCACGATGGGACCTGCAATATTGGAGGTGACAACCTCCACGAGGAGAAAACCGATGATGGGACCGGTGCATGAGAAACTCACCAGCACCAGCGTAAATGCCATCAAAAAGATGGAGAGGAAACCTGTGGCCTGTGTAGCCTTGTTGTCCACTTTCCCGGCCCATGAGGAAGGAAGCGACAGGTCGAATCCTCCGATAAACGAAATACCGAACATCAGGAGCATCAGGAAGAACAGGATGTTGAAGAAGGCATTTGTAGCCAAATCGTTGAGCGCAGAGGCTCCAAAGGCTGCTGTAATGGCAAGTCCCAGTGTGACATAGATGATGACGATGCTCACGCCGTAGAGCAGTGCTGCCTGTACACCTTTGCGACCACCGGCACCTCTCTTCATGAAGAAACTTACTGTGAGCGGTATGACGGGCCATACGCAAGGGGTGAACAGAGCCACTAAGCCACCGGCAAAACCGAGAAGGAAGAGCCATAGCAGTGCACTGTAATCTTCGTTGGGCTGTGTCCATGCGGGTGTATCTGTGCTTGCAACGGTGTCTTGCTCATTCATTCCCGTTTCGTTGTTTCCTAGGGAAAGTGTATCAGAATCAGCGACAACAGTGACAGGAGTGCTTCCGGTTGCTTCTGTGGGTCTGTCGTTTACGATGTAATCTCCCGAAAAGGAGAAGTCTTCATCGGTGGGAGGTGTGCAGCTCTCGTTGTTGCACGCTCCGTAGGTGAAATAGCCGGTAAGTTCGTAGTGGCCGCCAAGAAATCTTACTTTCTGTTGAAATACAGCGTGGTCCTCGAAATAGAACACCTCGCTGGCGAACATCTCCTCGTATTGTTTCTGTGGTGTTGTGGTTGGTTTCAGAGTACCTATGAGTTGTGCCCCCTTAATTGTTTCTACTGTTATGGCAGCCTGCGTCGGACCGTTCATGTCTTCAACGCTGTATACGTGCCATCCCGGTGAGATTTTGGTTTCAAAGGAGATGACAGCTTCTCCCTTTGCTATATCGGTTAGAGATGTCTTTACCGTGACGGGGTTGAGAACGTGCTGCGCAGATGATGCGACGCTGAAAACGAAAAGTAGAAGAAGAAAAATATGATGTTTCATGCGTCTCTTTATTTGTTGGTGCTGCAAAAATAGTGAAAAAGAATGTCATTTGATAAAAAACGTGGAAATGTGAGTAGAAAAAAAACCGTATTGTGGTCAGCGTACGTTAAAAATCACTATATTTGCAGTCGTAAATGCATTTAATAGTGCTTTGAGGGAACAGATAGTGACTGGTATGTGGACAAAACCTTGGAAATATAAAGAAGGTGCAGTTATCTGCCTCGGACTTCTTTGTGTGGGTTTATTCCTGCAGTACACTATAGGGCCGGTTGACTGGGGACTTATGGAGCGTCCTTTCAACTGGACGTTACTCATAGTATTTTCGGCACTGATAATACTGGGGCATGTGTTATCCAGCCAATATTATGTTTTTGAGTGGTTGGTGAAGCCTACGGCAGCTGTGCCGACGCTGATAAGTGCCGTTGTCCTTATGATAGTGATGGGAGTGACCCCGCAAGTTCCTGCTGGCGTATCTCCTACAGATGCTGTTGGCGTGACACGTATGCTCGGATTCTGGCCCTTCGTCCTGATTCTGGTGTATGCAATGTATCAGCTGGGACTGACGGTCATGACCACAATGAGCCGCTGGCGCATGGGGGCTCCCCTGTGGAGAGCACTCCTGTTCGGCAGTGTCCATCTGGGTTTATGGATTGCTCTTGTATGTGCGACATTGGGTAGCGGGGAGATGCGGCGCCTCAGAATGACTGCACAGCAAGGTAATGTGGAATGGCGTGCGGTGGATGAGAGACAGCGTATAGTGGGGCTTCCTATAGCCGTGGAACTGCATAAGTTCGGCATAGACGAATATGCACCGGAAATGGTTGTTGTCGATAAGTATACAGGAGATGTATCTGAAGACACGGGATGGGAGATTGCAGCATTCGACACTATTGACTATGCCAGCCGTGTGGAAGAGGATTCTGTGGTGACATACGTTCCCAGTAGTCTTTATGGAGCCGTTCCCGCAATGCTGGTAGGTGCAAAAAAGGACGGCATGAAACGTGCAGGGTGGATATCATGCGGCAACTTCATGTCTCCGTTCCAGGCTCTTAACCTTGATGAACACTTTGCTGTGATTATGCCGCAACGTGCACCAAAGCAATATTACAGCATCGTGGATGTGTATACGCAAGATGAGCGTTCTTTCCATGATACCATTAAGGTGAATCATCCTTTGCGTGTCGATGACTGGTGGATATACCAGCTGTCCTTTGACCAAACAAAGGGTCGTTGGAGTGATATATCTGTTCTGGAAATTGTCAGGGATCCCTGGCTTCCGGCTGTATATGTCGGTTTTGTGATGTTGCTGTTTGCTGCCGTCCTGCTCTTCGTTCCGAGAAACAACGTGGGAATATGGCGTAGCGGTATCAGTGTATCCCTTATTGTTGTTGTGACGTTCATATTCCTTTACTGCACACTTGTCAGCATGGGTTATTTTGAACGCAAGATGATGCCTGCTCTTCGGAGTGTATGGTTCGCACCCCATGTTGTCGTGTATATGGTGGGTTATTCATGTTTGGCATTGGCAACAGTTGTGGCTTTGATGCGCCGTTATGCATTAGCAGATATTCTGGTGCGTCCGGGACTCGCTCTGCTGACTGTCGGTATGCTTTTCGGAGCATTTTGGGCAAAGGAGGCGTGGGGCACGTATTGGAGCTGGGATCCCAAGGAAACATGGGCAGCCATCACGTGGACGCTGTACATACTGTATTTCCATGTACGGGCATCGCGTCCCAAATCACATGGTTTGATGACGTTGGTACTGGTAGTTTCGTTTATCAGCCTGCAGATGTGTTGGTGGGGAATCAATTATCTTCCCTCGGCTCAGGCCACGAGTGTTCATACCTATATAAATTAAGTCTGCGATGGATTCTTTTATGCTACGTAGCTTCCTAGTGAAGTACATCAATGCAAGTGTTCTGTTGATTATAGCTACAATACTGGCACTCTTCGTTGCCAACACCCCAGAGGTGAAAGATGTCTATAAGGGTCTTTGGGAACTGCCTGTATCCTTAAGTATCGGCAGTTTTAATTTTTTCTCTCACGGAGGTCACACACTGACATTTGGAGCATTCATCAATGACTTCCTGATGGCAATATTCTTCCTTTCCGTGGGATTGGAGATCAAGCGGGAACTCCTCTGCGGTGAACTGTCATCTCCCAAGAAAGCTCTACTGCCGGTGATAGGTGCCTGTGGAGGTATGCTGGTTCCTGTTATTGTATTTTTCCTCGTCTGCTCGGGGAATCCCGTTATGGAACGAGGCATGGCAATTCCCATGGCTACGGATATTGCCTTCTCTCTTGGTGTCCTCAGTGTCTTTTCCCGTCGTGTGCCTGTCGGTCTGAAGATATTCTTGGCAGCGCTCGCTGTGGCTGATGACTTAGGCGGTATTGTCGTTATTGCCATAAAGTATACAGACCATCTGGATATGCAGGCTGTTCTCGGTGCTGTGCTTTGTGTTATTGTGCTGGGGATAGGCAACTGGCGTATGGTAAGGAACAAGATGTTCTATGTGCTTGTCGGTCTTGCCCTGTGGTATTTCGTGCTCAATACTGGTATTCATGCTACTATTGCGGGTGTTGTTCTGGCATTCTGTGTACCGGCAAACCTCACGGAAAGCAGTACATATTGGATAGAGAAGATACGCTCAAATGTGGAGAAATTCCCTCATATCAAGGTGACTCGGGCGGATATCCGCAAACCGAATATGCTTGAGCCCAACGACGTGGCAGTGCTGAAACGTATAGAGAGTGCCTCTGACCATCTTATTTCTCCGCTTCAGGATATGGAGGATTCGCTGAAGCATCCCATAGAGTTTGCCATCATACCTCTTTTCGCTTTTGCGAATGCAGGTGTGGATATGACAGGAATGAGCATTGACAACCTGTTCTCCGGTGTAGGACTGGGTGTTATGTTGGGCTTGCTCGTCGGCAAATTCTGCGGAGTGTTCTCATTTTCGTGGATTGCCATCAAACTGCGCATCGTGGAGATGCCTGCCCATACCACATGGCCGGCTTTTGCATCGGTGGCAATGCTGTGTGGTATAGGTTTCACAGTATCCATGTTCATGGCGACCCTTTCTTATCCTATTGAACTCGCAGGTCAGACTCCTGAACATATGCAGATGCTGCTCAATGATGCAAAACTCGGAATTCTATGCGGCACTGTGCTCAGTGCTATTGTAGGCAGCCTGATGCTCCAAGTTACGCTTCCTAAACATTCTGCTATATGAAAATGCTCCGTTCTCTTTTTGTTGTAGCAGGCTTTATCTGTTTAATCCCTGTACAGGGGCAGACTTCGATGGAATCGCCCGACTTGGGAGTTGCAACCTTGATAAATCCGGGGCATTTCGGCCCGAATGCGTTCCCCGTTCCTGACATGCTGGACGGTACGGTGAGCAAGGAACTGCGTGCAGAGGTATCTCTGTCCCATTATTGGGGCAAGCGTGGAGATAACGCATCCGATGTATTCCTCCGTCTCAACATACCTCTTTTCACCCCTCGTGTGAATCTGAGTCTGTGGATGGTGCCGGTGGAGCGATGGCATCAGAGCACAGAGAACATAATAGCATGCCGTCTGGTAGAGAACAGCCTAAAATACAAGAAGGTACGTAGCGGAGTGGCGACAGGTGACGTATATATCAGTGCAGATATACATGTGATACAGGCTCGTGATCGCGGTTGGAGGCCCGACTGGACCATACGGGCCGCATTGAAGACGGCTTCCGGTAACGACCACTATTTGGGTCGCTACTATGATGCTCCCGGTTATTTCTTCGATACGTCGGTGGCAGAAAGTTTTTCTCTGGGTAAGAGCAGTGTGTGGCAGCATCGCTTGAGAGTGGCCCTCTCTACGGGTTTCCTGTGTTGGCAGTCGGGTACGGGACGTCAGAACGATGCAGTCATGTATGGTGTGATGCTAAAGTGGGAGAACAAGTACTTCAGCATTGAGGAATCGTTTGGTGGCTATAGCGGTTGGGAAGGTCAGGGTGACAAACCGATGACACTTAAGACTCAAGTGCAATATCATTTGGGCCGCTTTGATATATTGGGTGCCTGCCAGTTCGGTCTTAAGGATTGGAACTACAGACAACTTCGTCTCGGTGCGGCCTATCGTTTTGATATACTGAAAAAGAAACAGCCCAAATAAAAAGAAACGGGTTAAAACAGATAAAAGAAAAACTCCAACTAATCACAGAGAAAAGTTGGAGTTTTTTTGTTGGGCTACCCGGACTCGAACCAGGAAAGGCAGGACCAGAATCTGCAGTGTTACCATTACACCATAGCCCAAATTGCGGTGCAAAGGTAGTGTGTTTTTGCGAAATGGCAAAGACTTTTTCCTAAAAAAATAAAAAAAATAGGAGTTTTCGGTAAAAAATGCGTATCTTTGCGCCCGAAATGTATAAGAAAGAAGAAAAAAATCAGCAGCAGACGCCTAGGAAACGTCCTGCGCGCAAGGCTCCCCAGAAGAAAAAGGGCGGGTTCAATCCCATGTGGATATATATCATAGTGGCTATCGTGTTGGGATATCTTTATACTCAAGGCGGTAGTACATGGGGTGCAATGACTTCCAAGCAAGTGCCATACAGTCGCTTTAAGTCGTATGTGGAACAAGGGTATGCCAGGGAGATAACGGCCAACAAAGATGAAGGCAAACTGTCGATGCAGGTGGTGCCGGGACGCGTGAAAGATGTGTTCGGTGTACTGCCTAAAGAGATGAAAGACCAGAAGCTGGAGGTGGTGACGGAATATCCCAGCAATGACAAACTGGAGGATTTTATTGACGAACAGCAGCGTCTGGGTCATTTCAAGGGTGAAGTGAAATATGTTCACTCGGACAACAGCATCGAGCGTTTCCTCTGGAATTTCGGCCCGATACTCTTTTTCATCTTCCTCTGGATATTCATCATGAGGAGAGCGGGCGGCGGTAGTGGCAGTACGTCGGGTCCTCTGGGAATATTCAATGTGGGGAAGAGTCGCGCCAAGCTTCATGAGAAGAGCGATAAGGATGACGATAAGGACCGGGTGACATTCAAGGATGTGGCCGGGCAGGAGGGTGCCAAGATGGAGGTTCAGGAGATTGTGGAATTCCTTAAGAATCCGAAGAAATATACGGATCTTGGAGGTAAGATACCCAAAGGAGCTTTGCTTGTAGGGCCTCCGGGAACAGGTAAGACCCTTTTGGCCAAAGCCGTTGCAGGCGAGGCGGATGTACCTTTCTTCTCAATGTCGGGCAGTGACTTTGTGGAGATGTTTGTCGGAGTGGGTGCCTCGCGTGTGAGAGATTTGTTCCATCAGGCCCAGGAAAAGGCTCCATGCATTGTGTTTATCGATGAAATCGATGCTTTTGGCCGTGCTCGTAGCAAGAGTATGGCAATGGGTGGAAATGACGAGAGAGAAAACACATTGAACCAGTTGCTGACGGAAATGGACGGTTTCGGTACAAACAGCGGTGTTATCGTCTTGGCGGCAACAAACAGGGCAGACGTATTGGACAAGGCGCTTCTGAGAGCAGGCCGTTTTGACCGCCAGATATATGTGGATTTGCCGGATGTGCACGAACGAAAAGCGATTTTCAATGTGCATATGCGTCCCCTGAAGGTGGATGACAGTGTCGATGTGGAATTCCTGTCACGTCAGACACCGGGATTCTCGGGAGCGGATATTGCCAATGTGTGCAACGAGGCTGCTCTTATTGCAGCCCGTAGCGGTCACAAGAAAGTGGGTAAGGAAGATTTCCTGGCCGCTGTGGACCGTATCATAGGCGGACTTGAGAAAAAGACCAAGGTGATGACAGAGGCGGAAAAGCGTACTATCGCACTTCACGAAGCCGGACATGCAACGGTGAGCTGGCATCTGGAATACGCAAACCCGTTGGTTAAGGTGACGATAGTGCCGCGAGGCAGAGCTCTCGGAGCTGCATGGTATCTGCCGGAAGAGCGCCAGATTACCACAAAGGAACAGATGTTGGACGAGGTGTGCGCATTGCTGGGAGGTCGTGCTGCAGAGGAACTTTTCACCGGACATATCTCTTCCGGTGCGATGAACGACTTGGAGCGTGTATCGCATCAGGTTTATGCCATGATAGCCTACATGGGTATGGGCGAGTCGCTGCCCAACATCTCATTCTATAATATGGGTGGGGAATATCAGGTGACCAAGCCTTACAGCGAGAAGACTGCAGAAAAGATGGACGAGGAGGTGAAGAAGATTGTGGCAGAACAATACGAACGAGCCAAATCCATCCTGCTTAAGAATAAAGAAGGACACGGTGAGCTTGCTCAGATACTGGTGGACAAGGAAGTAATCTTTGCAGATGATGTGAAGAGAATCTTCGGAGAACGCCCGTGGAAGAGCAGAGCCGATGAACTGAACATGGAAAACGACACACAAGAAGAAAACGATGAAAAATCTAATAGTTAGAACACTGACGGGTATCATCTTTGTCATAGTACTTGTCGGTGGAATCGTATGGAGCCCGCTGACGATGGGGCTGTTGTTCATAGTTATCACAACGCTGTCAGTATGGGAATTTACGGGACTGGTGAACCAGCAGGCGGCAGTGACGGTAAACAGAATGATATCCACTGTGGCAGCAGTATATCTGTTCATTGCCTTTTGGGCATACTCCAGCGGACTGGTTCCCACGATGGGAGTATTCGTTCCCTATCTGTTGAGCCTGATGTATCTGCTGATTTCCGAATTATATCAGGAGAGAGACCACTCGGTGAACAACTGGGCTTTCACTATGTTCGGACAGGTATATATCGCTCTGCCCTTCAGTCTTCTGCCGACACTTGCGTTTATGACAAATCCGGTTTGTCCGGTCGAGGTGAACTACCGTTGGATATTCCCTTTGATGCTGTTTGTAATGCTCTGGTGCAGTGACACGGGAGCCTATTGTGTGGGTTCTCTTCTTGGCAAGAAAATACCATACCGCCTGTTTCCCAGTGTTTCCCCTCATAAGTCGTGGGTGGGCAGCATAGGAGGCGGTGTGCTGGCAATGATTGTGGCTGCAATTGTTGCCCAGTGGGACAACAGTCTGACGCTGGTACAGTGGTTGGGATTCGCATTGGTCGTTGTCGTATTCGGCACATGGGGCGACCTCGTAGAGAGTCTCCTGAAGAGGCAGTTGGGTATCAAGGATTCCGGCAATATCCTGCCTGGCCATGGAGGAATGCTTGACCGCTTCGACTCAAGCCTGATGGCTATCCCCGCAATGGTGGTGTATCTCTACACTCTGATGATGCTCTGACAATCGGACGCAGCAACTGACATTTTGTCACAAGACAACCCTTTGGCACAATATTGGCAGAATGGACGGATGGAAACGTTTAACAAATAAAAGAAATACGCTATGAACATTCAACCGTTAGCAGATCGCGTGCTTATTGAGCCCGCAGCCGCTGAGACCAAGACGGCCAGCGGTATTATCATTCCCGACACTGCCAAGGAGAAGCCTTTGCAGGGTAAGGTTATTGCCGTAGGTGGCGGTACGAAAGACGAAGAGATGGTGCTCAAGGAGGGCGACCAGGTGCTCTATGGAAAGTACAGCGGTACGGAAGTGGAGTTTGAGGGTGTGAAGTATCTCATTATGCGCCAGTCAGACGTGATGGCCATCCTGAAGTAAGTGAGGTAAGTAAACGGAATTAGGCAACAAGAAAAAAGAAAGTCATTATGGCAAAGGAAATAAAATACAGCTTGGACGCCCGCGATGAGATGAAGAAGGGCGTAGACGCATTGGCCGACGCAGTGAAGGTGACACTTGGTCCCAAGGGTCGCAATGTCATTATCGAGAAGAAGTTCGGTGCTCCCCACATCACCAAGGACGGTGTGACCGTAGCCAAGGAGGTGGAATTGGCAGATGCATTCCAGAACTGTGGCGCACAGCTCGTGAAGAGCGTCGCTTCCAAGACGGGCGACGATGCAGGTGACGGTACAACAACTGCTACCGTGCTGGCACAGGCCATTGTGCGCGAGGGTCTGAAGAACGTTACAGCAGGTGCAAATCCCATGGATCTCAAGCGTGGTATCGACAAGGCCGTCAAGGTGGTTGTTGATGATATCAAGGCTCAGGCAGAGCAGGTGGGCAGCGACTATCAGAAGATAGAGCAGGTGGCTACCGTAAGTGCCAACAACGATCCTGAAATCGGCAAACTGCTGGCTGACGCTATGCAGAAGGTTTCCAAGGACGGTGTAATCACCATCGAGGAGGCTAAGGGTCGTGACACCACAATCGGTGTGGTAGAAGGTATGCAGTTCGACAGAGGTTATCTCTCTGCTTATTTTGTTACCGACACTGAGAAGATGGAGTGTGTGATGGAGTCGCCCTACATCCTTATTTACGACAAGAAGATAAGCAACCTGAAGGATTTCCTGCCTATTTTGGAACCCGCTGTGCAGAGCGGTCGTCCTCTCCTTGTGATTGCAGAGGATGTGGATTCCGAGGCTTTGACAACACTCGTTGTTAACCGTCTGCGCGGTCAGTTGAAGATATGTGCTGTGAAGGCTCCAGGTTTTGGCGACCGTCGCAAGGCTATGCTGCAGGATATCGCAACGCTGACAGGCGGTGTGGTAATCTCAGAGGAGACCGGTCTCAAGTTGGAGCAGGCAACTCTCGATATGCTCGGTTCTGCCGACAAGGTGATTGTCACCAAGGACAATACCACTATCGCAGGCGGTAAGGGCGACAAGCAGAATATTGCCGACCGTGTAGCTCAGATCAAGAACGAGATTGCCAACACGAAGAGCGACTACGACAAGGAGAAACTGCAGGAGCGTCTGGCTAAGTTGGCAGGCGGTGTAGCTGTGCTCTACGTAGGTGCTCCCAGTGAGGTGGAGATGAAGGAGAAGAAGGACCGTGTGGACGATGCTCTGTGTGCTACGCGTGCCGCTATCGAAGAGGGTATCATCCCCGGTGGCGGTGTGGCTTACATCCGTGCTCAGGAGAAGCTGAACAACGTGAAGGGTGACAACGCAGACGAGGAAACAGGTATCTGCATCGTGCGCCGTGCCATCGAAGAGCCTCTGCGCCAGATTGTGGAGAATGCAGGCAGAGAGGGCAGTGTGGTAGTCAATGAAGTGCGCAACGGCAAGGGTGACTACGGTTACAATGCCCGTGAGGACAAGTACGAGAATCTGAAGGCTTCGGGTATTATCGACCCTGCCAAGGTGACTCGTGTTGCACTTGAGAATGCCGCTTCCATCGCAGGAATGTTCCTCACCACTGAGGCTGTCATCTGCGACAAGAAGGAGGATAAGCCTGAGATACCTATGGGCGGTGCTCCAGGTATGGGCGGTATGATGTAATACAGTAAATCCAAGCATATAATGATACTGGATAACTTTAGCGGATTGAGTGCCTATGTGGCGCTCAATCCGTTGTTTAATGAGGTGGTGGAGTTTCTCAAGGAAAACGACCTTGCCGCTTTGCCGCTGGGCAAGCATGCCATCAAGGGCGACGATGTCTTTGTCAACGTGATGGAGTCGAAAGGAAAGACGGTGGATGAGGCCCGTGTGGAATCGCATCAGAAGATGATAGACATCCAGGTGCTGCTCTCCGGACGTGAGCGTCAGGGATATGTGTCCGGTGAGACTTTGTCTCAGGCGGAATATGATGCGGAGAAGGACATCTGCTTCCATCCTGAGAAGGCAACTTCGTTTGTGGATCTCCTGCCTGGACAGATGGCAATATACTTCCCTCTGGAGGGGCATCAGCCGTGCATTTCGGATGCGCCAATGAGGAAAGCGGTCTTCAAAGTTAGAAAATAGGAGAAGAAAAAGACAGTGCCGGGCAATAAAGTTCGGCACTGTCACGTTATGGCGAGAGATGAAAAGGCTGATATGGATGATTGTGGCGGCTGTTGTAGTGCTCCCTGCGAGCGCGCAGTTCGACCCGGCGTTCACTAATTCATGGGCCTTGCAGTCGTTTCACAACCCCGCAGCGGCAGGTGTTGACGGCCACTTGAACATCCAGGGTGGCTACAGTATGCAGATGACTGGCTACGAAGGAGCACCGAAAACAATGCTCGTCACAGCCGATTTGCCACTTACTTTTTGGAGTCCTAAACACGCAGTCGGTGCCGCTTTCATGAATGATGCCATCGGCCTCTTCTCCAACAAGAAGATATATGTGCAGTACGCTCTGCATTTGCCGATAGGATGGCATAAGAAAGGCAAGCTTTCGATAGGAGCGCGGTTTGTGATTATCAGCGAGACATTCGACGGTTCGGGTGTGGATACAGACGAGTCGGGCGACAAGGCTTTCCCCACATCGGAGGTTTCGGGTTTCGCGATAGACGGAGAGATTGGCGTGCGCTTCACTTGGCGCGATGTCTGGTACGCAGGTGTGTCGGCAATGCACCTGACAAGTCCCACAATAGAGCTTGGTGACGACAAGGTGAACCAGATAAGTATCGACCCGATGTACTACATCACAGGAGGATACAAGTTGCTCTTCCGCGACAAGCGCTACTGCCTGGATATGCACGGAATCGTTCGCACAGACTTTCAGGCCATACGGGGCGACATCACAGCACGTCTGGCCTACGAGGGAAGAAAGAACAAACTCTACGGCGGTGTGCTCTATTCCCCGACGAATTCGGTGGGATTTCTCTTCGGTATAAACCTCCACGGCGTGAATGTGGGATACAGTTACGAGATGTACACAGGAGGAGTGGGACTTCAAAACGGTACGCACGAAATCATTTTGGGCTACCAGATGGATATGAATAAAGGAAAGAAAGGAAAAAACCTGCATAAGAGTGTTAGATTTCTCTAACGGATATATAAAGAATAACGGATAATAAAGAGATAATGAAGAAGATCTTTGTTTTGACGGCTATCGCGGCCATAACACTGACACTGTCAGCATGCTTCGGCTCTCAGGGGGCAGCAATGTCCGACGGAGGCGAGGTGACGGGAGTGCGCGGTAGCGGTTATGGTGAGCCGACCCCCTATGGCATGGTGGCTGTGCGTAAGGGCAGCCTCAAAGTGGGCTTGGAGGAGAATGATACCCTGTGGGGTGCAGAATTCCCGAAGCGAGA
>JAGDCM010000012.1 GCA_017958545.1 Bacteroidaceae bacterium
GCACGTCCGTCGATAATAACAACATCCTCCATCTCGTAACGGGTGAAGAGCTTAACCTTACCCTTCTGAACTTCCTTGGAAAGGCTGGAGTATGCGCCCAACAGCAACTGCTGACCGGTCTGCCCCTTAGCATAGAAGGTACGGCTTACCTGAGCACCGCCAAAGGAGCGGTTGGCCAGCATGCCGCCATATTCGCGTGCGAAAGGAACACCCTGTGCCACACACTGGTCGATGATGTTGTTGCTGACCTCAGCAAGACGGTACACATTGGCCTCACGGGCACGGTAGTCACCGCCCTTCACTGTGTCGTAGAAGAGGCGGTATACGGAGTCACCGTCGTTCTGATAGTTCTTGGCTGCATTGATACCACCCTGAGCGGCAATGGAGTGCGCACGACGGGGAGAGTCCTGAATGCAGAAATTATATACGTTGAAACCCATCTCTGCCAACGAAGAGGCTGCACTGGCACCAGCCAGACCTGTGCCCACCACGATGACATCGAGCTTCAGTTTGTTCTTGGGGTTTACGAGACGCTGATGAGCCTTGTAGTTGGTCCATTTCTCAGCAACGGGTCCCTCGGGGATTCTTGAATCTATAGTCTTTGCCATAATCTTATCTGACTATTTATCGTTTAAAATTAACAGTTGCAGTCCTCGCATTCGCAGGTCTCACACTTGCAGTTCTGCTCTTTGCCGGCACACTCGCAGGGGTCGCACTTGCACTCCTCGCACTTGCAGCAGCATTCTTCTGCCTTCTCGTCGCATTCCACCACGTCGATTTCGAAGCAGCACTCCGTAGCAGGGCAGGCCTTGTCGGAACAGGGCTCAGCCATATCTGCGGGACGGTAGCCGCAGCAGAAGGCAACAGCCACAGCAGCGAACATCAGGATGATGACGGTGCTGTAGATAACACCGATGACACGCCAGCGGCAGAACCACAGTTTACCGCTCCAGCCCATAGTCTGCATGGCAGACCAGAAACCGTGGGTGAGGTGGAACCACAGGGCACACAGCCACACGAGGTAGATGCAGGTGTAAATGGGGCATGAGAATGTCTGCACAATCCAATAGACACCGTTGGCGGCATTCTCTGCAGCCTCACCCTGAATGAGCTCTGCAGCCATCATGTTCCACCAGAAGTTGTAGAGGTGGAGGCACATACCCAGGATGACAATGACACCGAGAACGAACATGTTCTGCGAAGCCCACTCCACCTTTTCGGGCTTGTCAGTCACAGCGTACTTGTCCTTGCCGCGGGCACGGTCGTTCTGCAGGGTGAGCACTGCTGCAAAGACGAAGTGAAGAACGACCAGGACTGCCAGGCCAACCGTTGCCGCTACTGCGTACCAGTTAGCTCCCAGCATCTCACAGATCCAATTGTAGCCCTCGGCACTGATGAGAGCCACCACGTTCATTGACGCATGAAAGGTCAAGAACAGGATAAGAGCCATGCCCGTGACGGACATCACTACTTTCCTACCAATTGATGAGTTGATTAACCACATAGGATTTCTTTAATTTTGATTGAATATTGTTTGTTATTGATTATTGTTGAAACTGTAATGGTATTATCACTGATTTTAGGTATTTCCGCACGCAAATGTATAAAAAAAATGAGAGTTGGCGTTTGTGACAGGGTGGTTTTTTTGGTTTTTTTTCAAATAATGACTAATTTTGTACCCAGTTGAGACGATTTGGATGACATTCTCCTACGAGGTCATAGTGATTGGGGCCGGCCATGCCGGTGCGGAAGCAGCCTCTGCGGCTGCCAGACTTGGGGCACATACGTGTCTCATCACCATGGACATGAACAAGATTGCCCAGATGTCATGCAATCCTGCCGTGGGCGGTATTGCCAAAGGTCAGATTGTGAGGGAGATAGATGCCATGGGAGGGCATATGGGTATAGTGGCTGACGCCACAGCGATACAGTTTCGCATGCTCAACCTCTCCAAAGGTCCCGCCATGTGGAGTCCCAGAAGCCAGTGCGACAGGGGTAAGTTCATATGGAAATGGCGCGAGGTGCTGGAGAATCAGGACAATCTGGACATCTGGCAGGACCAGGTGGTAGAACTGCTGGTGGAGGAGCAGGCAGGGGGTGTGAAGCAGGTAAGCGGAGTGCGCACACTGCTCGATGTCACCTTCAAGGCTCCGTGCGTGATACTCACGGCAGGCACATTCCTCAACGGACTGATGCACATCGGGCGTACCAAGATACAGGGGGGACGCTGCGCAGAACCGCCTGCGCTGTATCTCACGGAGAGCATCACGAGGCACGGTCTCACACAGGGTCGCATGAAGACTGGTACACCTGTGCGCATCGACGGCAGGACTGTGCATTTCGACGAGATGGAGCGACAGGACGGAGATACAGGGTTCCATAAGTTCTCATTCATGGGAGAGGCACGTCAGTTGCCGCAGTTGCCCTGCTGGATCACTGCCACGAATACACGCGTTCACGAGAGGCTGAAGAGTGCCCTACCCGACTCTCCCCTCTTCAACGGACAGATACAGAGCATAGGGCCACGCTACTGCCCAAGCATTGAGACGAAGCTCGTCACCTTTGCGGACAAGGATCAGCATCTGCTCTTTCTGGAACCGGAAGGTACGGACACCAACGAATACTACCTGAACGGGTTCTCCTCGTCGCTTCCCATCGACGCACAGATAGAGGCGCTGCACGAGATACCGGCCTTCCGGGACTTGAGGGTGTACCGCCCGGGGTATGCCATAGAGTATGACTATTTCGACCCCACGCAACTGCGCCACACACTGGAGTCCAAACTGGTGGAAGGACTGTTCCTGGCAGGTCAGGTGAACGGTACGACGGGATATGAAGAGGCCGCAGGACAGGGGCTTATGGCAGGCCTGAATGCAGCACTCAAGTGCGCCTCATACGGTAGCGGAGAGGAGGGAAAAACCTTCACTCTGGCAAGAGACGAGGCATATATCGGAGTGTTGATAGACGACCTTGTGACAAAGGGTGTGGACGAGCCTTACCGCATGTTCACCTCGCGTGCAGAATACCGCATCCTGCTGCGTCAGGACGATGCCGACCGACGTCTTACGGAAAGGGCATACGAAATCGGTTCTGCCACAGAAGAGCGCTACCGGAACTGGCTTACGAAGAAAGAAGAGATTGGGCGCATACTCCGTTTCACACAAGACTTCTCCGTGAAGATGGAGCGCATCAACCCGCATCTGGAGCGACTGGGCACCACTCCGCTGGAGAGAGGTTGCCGCCTCTCTACCCTACTGGCACGCCCACAGCTCAACCTCACCAACCTCGCTGCTGTCATACCGCAACTGAAGGCACAACTGGACAGCATAACAAGCAGGCGCGAGGAGATACTGGAGGCTACGGAAGTGCTAATCAAATATGAAGGATATATACAGCGGGAACGCGAGTTCGCAGAGAAGATGCACCGCCTGGAGAATATACGTATCGAGGGGCATTTCGACTACTCCAAACTGCAGTCGCTGTCCACAGAGGCTCGGCAGAAACTAGAGCGTCTGCGCCCTACTTCGTTGGGTCAGGCTTCGCGCATCCCTGGTGTATCACCGTCTGATATAAACGCACTTTTGGTACTGCTCGGACGCTAATGTTCCACGTGAAACATCACTTTTAACCTGCATAATTTAATATCATAAAATATCAAGCCCTATGAACAACAAAAAACTCTTGGAAAACCTGAGATGTATTCCCGACTTCCCCAAAAAAGGTATCAACTTCCGTGACGTAACAACCTTGTACAAAGACGCAGAGTGCATGCAAATCATGCTGGATGAGCTGTACGAATTATATAAGGACAAGGGTATCACGAAAATTGTGGGTATAGAAAGCCGAGGTTTTATCATGGCAGCAGCTTTGGCAGACAGGCTGAAGGCTGGAGTTGTGCTTGCCAGAAAACCGGGCAAACTGCCTGCAACGGTTGTCAAGGAGTCGTTCTCCAAGGAATACGGTGTGGATACAGTGGAAATGCATCTGGACTCCATCGACGAGAACGATGTGGTGCTGATACACGATGACCTGCTTGCCACAGGAGGAACGGCCAAAGCCACATGGAAACTGGTGAAGCATTTCAACCCCAAGAAGATTTACATGAATTTCATCATTGAAATCACTGACGAGGGTTTGCATGGCCGAGACCTGTTTGAGGGATTGGTTGACGTTACCACCCTGATGGTGATATAGGCCCCTACCCCTCCTAAACAGAACATCATTACCGGATGACTTCAGAAGAGAACAAGGCACGGCTGGAAAGGCTGAAGGGCATCGTGGCATCACTGCCCGAGAGGCCCGGATGCTACCAGTATCTGGATGAGACCGGTACAATTATATATGTAGGCAAGGCAAAGAACCTGAAGCGACGCGTATCCAGTTATTTCCACCGTGAGCATGATTCACGCAAGACGGCAATACTGGTATCCAAGATACACGACATAAAATATATCGTCGTAAACACCGAGGAAGACGCACTGCTGTTGGAGAATAATCTCATCAAACAGTGGACTCCCAGATACAACATACTGCTGAAAGACGGCAAGACGTATCCAAGTATATGTGTCACCAACGAGTATTTCCCCCGCATCTTCCAAACACGCAGAATTAATCGGAAAACGGGCACGTATTACGGTCCCTACAGCCACGTGCCAACGCTCTATGCACTGCTGGATATCATAAAACAACTGTTTCCCATACGCAGATGCCAGGAGCATATCAGCGAAGAAACCATCAAAAACGGTCGGCACAAGCTCTGCCTTGAGTACCACATCAAAAACTGCATGGGACCATGTGTGGGTATGCAATCGCACGATGAATACATGAAATTCATCTCGCAGGCCAAGGAAATACTTGCAGGCAATACGTCGCTGCTGGAGCATCAGTTATCCAATGAAATGCAGCAATTGGCCTCAGATATGCGCTTTGAGGAAGCGGAGTGCGTGCGCAAGAAGTACGAAACACTGCAGAACTACCGGTCAAAGTCGGAAGTTGTGTCCTCGACAATACACAATATCGATGTGTTCAATATCGAGGACAACGACAGGGTATGCTACATCAATTACCTGCATGTGGCACACGGCTGCATCAATCAGGCATTCACCTTTGAATATGCGAAGAAACTGGATGAATCCCCGGAAGAACTCCTACTCTACGGTATTACCGAAATGAGGCAGAGATTCGGGAGCGACAGTCGGGAGATTGTTGTTCCGTTCCACGTGGAACAGTTCTCCCCGGACATCACAATAACCATACCCCAGAAGGGTGATAAGAAGAAACTGCTGGAGCTGTCGAAACTGAATGTTCTGCAGTATAAGAAGGACCGTCTGCAGCAGTCGGACAAGTTGAATCCCGAGCAGAAACAGACACGTTTGCTGAAGGAACTGCAGAGCGCGCTCAATCTGGAGCGGCTGCCAATACACATAGAGTGCTTCGACAACTCCAATATAAGCGGTACGGATCCTGTGGCCGGATGTGTGGTGTTCCGAAAGGCTAAACCCTGTAAAAAGGACTACAGAACATATAACATAAAAACCGTGGAAGGACCGGACGATTACGCCTCGATGCAGGAGGTGATAAGGCGTCGCTATACGCGTATGACGGAGGAGGGCACTCCCCTACCCGACCTCATAATAACTGATGGTGGAATCGGCCAGATGACATCCGTGAGAGAGGTGGTGGAAGACGAATTGCATCTGGACATTCCCATAGCTGGTCTGGCAAAAGACAGCAAGCATCGCACCCACGAATTGCTCTTCGGTTTTCCGCCATCCACTATACAGATGAAGACCGACTCTGCCCTGTTCCGTCTGCTCACGCAGATACAGGATGAAGTGCACAGGTTTGCCATAAGTTTTCATCGCAGCAAAAGGAGCAAAAGGCAGGTGGCAAGCGAACTGGACAGCATCCCTGGAATAGGTGCAAAGACCAAGGATTTGCTGCTGGGCTATTTCCACAGTATTACCCGCATAAAGAAGGCCTCTCGCGATGAAATCGCCTCAATAATAGGTCAAGCAAAAACGGACAAAATATTTGATTATCTTAAACAATAGACATAAATATGGAAGAAAACAAGTATGTACAGGCGCTGGCCAAGTATGACACCTCGCTCGACGATGCCCAGGTGAAGAAAGCCGTAGGCAATATTCTTAAGAATCTATCGGAAAATGACACGCCAGAGGTGATGAAATTTCTCTTTAGCTGCATCGAGTTAACATCACTAAAGACAACGGATTCCGAGGAAACCATCATGGCCCTCACAGAAAAGGTGAACAGGTTTGATGAAGAGTATCACGAACTGCCCCATGTGGCCACCATTTGCGTATATCCCTGCTACGCATCCATAGTGAAGGATACGCTGCAGGTGGACGGTGTGGAGATAGCCTGCGTTAGCGGCAGTTTTCCCTCATCTCAAGCACTTATTGAAGTTAAAGTGGC
>JAGDCM010000099.1 GCA_017958545.1 Bacteroidaceae bacterium
GAGCGTCTTTTAAGATACGAGAGATGACGGCAATGATATTTGCCGCAGGGCTCGGCACAAGGCTCAAACCCCTGACGGATCACATGCCGAAAGCGTTGGTGGAGGTGGCTGGCAAACCGCTCCTGCAGCATCAGTTGGAGAAGCTCAGGAGTATCGGTGTGACACGTGTTATCATCAACGTGCATCATTTTGCCGACATGATAGAGGAGTGGGTGAGAGAGCACCCGATGGGTTTGGAAATCCTCTTCAGCGACGAGAGGGAAACCTTGCTTGAGACGGGGGGCGGCATACGCAAGGCGCGTCTTCTGCTGGGAGAGGGAAGAGTGCTCATCCACAACTGCGACATACTGTCGAATGCGGACCTGAGAGCTTTCTATGAAAAGGGCGACGGAGCAGCTGCCACATTGCTGCTTTCTGAGCGCAAGACATCAAGGTATATGCTCTTCGACGACGATATGAATCTGCAGGGTTGGACCAACATATCTACCGGGGAGGTGAAATATGTCTCTCATCCTGACGGTGTGAAGGACATCAGCCAGTTGCGTCCGCTTGCATTCAGCGGCATACATCAGATAGATTCCTCCGCCTTCCCGTTGATGGACGAGTGGCCGGAGAAGTTTCCCATCATAGATTTCTACTTGTATCTTGCCTCTAAGATGAAGGTGCGGGGCGTGGTGGACAACAGCCTGCTACTCATGGATGTAGGCAAGCAGGAAACGCTTGCTGAGGCAGAGGCGTTTGTCAGTGCTTTGGCAGCACGCGGGTGATACCCCTTTCGCGATGACATAGCATCACCTCGATACCGAATTTCTCGTTGAGATGCTCGGCCAGGTGTTCTGCGCAATATACGCTGCGGTGCTGTCCGCCCGTGCATCCGAAGCAGAACATCAAGTCTTCGAATCCGCGTTCGATGTAGCGTGCGAGATGGGTGTCGGCCAGGAAATAAACATGTTCCAGGAAGGTGAGTATCTCACCGTCGTCTTCGAGGAAACGTATTACGGGTTCGTCAAGACCGGTCAGCGTCTTGTATTCTTCGTATCGTCCGGGATTGTGCGTTGCGCGGCAGTCGAATACGTAGCCGCCGCCGTTGCCGCTCACATCCTCGGGGATGCCTTTTTTATAGGAAAAACTGTAAACACGTATCATGCAGATATGGGTAAGGACACTCGGGGAGTATCTGTTTGAGATTGTCCAGTGCTGGAGGAATGGAGTCCAGGAAATGCTGCTTTCGCTCGTAGCGTCCCCGGAAACCGTAGGCACCCAGCACTTGCAGCTGTCGGAACAGAATGAAGAGCGGAAGGCTCTCCATGAAACTTTTTGCCACCGTGTCGCGGGCGATACCCGTTACGGCAGCCAGTTCGTCGAGATATGTCCCGATGCATTCCTTCCTCAGTTGGTCGGGGAAGCGTGAGGATGCCTGCCACAGGAAACTCACAACATCATATTGCAGGGGCCCCTTCCGTCCTCCTTGGAAGTCGATGAGATGTGGCTCGTCGTTCTCGTCCAGCACGATATTACGGGCCTGGAAGTCACGGTACATGAATGTGGGTGAGGAGACGATGCTGCTGCTCTGTGAGAGCAGGTCTGTGGCAAAATCCTGAAAATCCTTCTCGAGACGGTATTCGTCAAACTCCACGGATGTGGTCTTCAGGAAACAGTATTTGAAGTAATTCAGGTCGAAGAGTATTCCCGTCCTGTTGAGAGAAGGCACAGGATGGCACACAGAGAAATCCAAACCCTCTGCTCCCTCCACCTGCACGTGAGGCAGGATATGCATGGCCTTCTTGATAAGGCTTGTCTCTTCCTCGCTGTAGTCCCCACCTGATTCCCTTCCGGAGCGTAATGCATCGAAGAGGCTCCTTGCCCCCAGATCCTCCTGCAGATAGTGCTCCTCTGTCTTGTCCACCGCCAGTACAGCAGGTACGGGCAGATGCTTCCCTGCAAAATGTCGTGCCAGCGAGATGAATGCGTGGTTCTCATGAACCGCGGTGCCCCGGCAGGCGATGATGCTCTTTCCTGCCTCGTCGAAGAAACGGTAATAGGAGCGGTTGCTGCCGCTGCCCGTGATGGCTTCTGTCCTGGACGGTTCGCGTCCGAACAGCTCTTTGTATAGTGTCAGGAGTGTTTCCAAAGCTGTTGCATTTTACGGTATATCACCACTGTGTTTATGCTGCTGACGAGGATGAATATCGCCACACCCGCAATCGTCATCGGCATGAGCGAACCTTCCTGCATGGTGGGGAACATCTGCCACAGACGCTCCATATACTGGTTGCGTATTACGTATGTGATGACGAGGGCTGCCGTCAGCACCAGCAGGTTCACTCCTATGCAGAGACACTGGTAGGGGAGAGCCACGCGTGCCGTGCTGTAACCTATCAGCAGCAGCGACTGCAGTTTCTCCTGATTCTTCTGCACGAGGAGGAAGATGCTCAGTATCAGCACGTAGAAACTCAGTGCCGAAATCAGCACACCCACGGCAAGCACTATCACGATTATCACCTTGAGGAAATACATCGTCTTGCCTGCCTGCAGTTTGTCCTCGTCTATCTCGTATCCTTTCTGTTTTGCGTATGTGACGATACGCTCATCGGCAGGATTGTCCACCTGAAGTATCAGTCGCGAGGGTTGCTGCTCAGCGTTTCCTGTTGCATAGATACTGTTGCTCCATCTGATGAACGATTCCGGCACGAGTATGGTGTTAAGCCGTGAGGAGAATCCCACGAGGCGTGCCGGCATGACATCCCTGCGCCCGTGTCCGATGAGTTCCACATTCACATCGAGCATTCCCACGAGTCCTTCTCCTATTTTCGGCAGACTGTGACTTTGTGCGAAACCGAAGTTATACACCGCCAGATACGACTTGGGCAGTACGATGGGTACGTCATCTCCCTCGCTCCATTGCCAGTGTTTCCTGGGTATGTCTACAAAGCGGTCGGGCACGCTCTCGAAGAACATGTCCGAGGAGAAGCGTATCTCGTTCATTCCCACCTGGCATTTCACTCTGTATCTCGATGCTGTGAACGCTCCCACTTGTTTGGCAAATGGTTGTCGGGAGAGCTCTTCCTGCTCTTCCTGCGAGAACACCATAGGTGTGGAGGAGAATGTTCCCACGTGTTTGGACACCATGATATAGTCGGTGGGCAGCACACCGTCTTCGCCCTGAAGGGCTGGAGCCAGGTCTTCGTAGAACTGCAGCGATAGCAGTATTATCACCATTCCGAGCAGATTGGCAATGAAAAAACCTGTAATCTGACCCGGTGACAGGTGTCTGCGAAGAAGTTTCCAGAGAAGATGCATCACTCTATTACCAGTTTAAATTCCTCTGCAAGAAGTTTCATTGCAGAGTTTTCTTGTGTGTAGTGTTTGTATATTTCCTTCTTTGAGGCACTTTGCTGCATCTTCACCACTTCCGCTACCTTAATCTCCATAGTGATGGAGGGGCGCAGCAGTCCTCTCTTTAGAAACTGGCACAGACGCGACGACACCTGTTGCAGGTATGTCTTCACCTGCGCATTCGGCACTTCCACAGAGAAACTGGTGGGACCGGTCACCTGCGGTTGCATCTGCTGCATACGCATGGCGAGGGCTTTGTCCTCCTTGCCCAGTTCTGCAATGAATTCAAACCATACGCGTGTCAGTTCCTCATTCGTCACGCTTGCTGTATCTCCGCTCTGCGGCACCTCTTCTGTCGTTTGTGTCTGCACGGGAGCTGCCGTCGTTTGCATGGAAATCTTCATGCTTGGCCCGAGGGCGGAAAGTTTCATTCGCGGTGCGGCGGGTTTTGCCTGCGGGGGCTGCTGTGCTGCCGGTCTCGGTGCGGCTGTGTTCTGCTCTTTCTGTGAAGCAGCGGCAGGGGTCTGCTTTCTTTCCGCAACCATCGGCTGCGAGAAGAAGGGGGCTATCTTCTTGGGCCGAAGCCCACCGTCGGGTGCGTCGGGGTCTATCTGCGCGCACTCTATCAGGGCAATCTCCAGCGAGAGTCGTTTGTTGCGCGATGTGCGGTATGCATTGTCGCAGTCGTTGCAGATGCGCAGAGCCTTGTATAGCATCCTGACGTTACATTTTGCGGCCTGCTCCTCGTAGCGGGTGCGTATGGCCTCCGTAGCCTCCAGCAGGGGCAGGGTGTCCTTGTCGCGTGCCACAAGAAGATTCCTCAGATGCGATGCCAGTCCGTTCATGAAGTTGCCTCCCTCGTATCCCTCGCTGATGACATCGTTCAGCAGGATGAGGCAGGGCTGCACTTCTTTCTTCAGGAAATGCTCCACCATCTCGAAATAGCGGTCCAGGGAGAGCTCTCCCAGCGCCTCGCTCACGTTCTGTGCGGTCAGTTCCCCGTTGCAGCACGCCACCATCTGGTCGTAGATCGACAGCGCGTCTCTCATGCCTCCGTCTGCCTTGCGGGCAATCAGGTGCAGGGCTTCGTCCTCTGCCTTGTGTCCTTCCTTCTGGGCTATGTAGCGCAGGTGGTCTACGATGCCCTGCATGGTCATGCGTGCGAAATCGTACACCTGGCATCTGCTCAGTATCGTGGGCAGTATTTTGTGCTTCTCC
Organism: Bacteroidaceae bacterium; assembly: GCA_017958545.1. GTDB lineage: Bacteria > Bacteroidota > Bacteroidia > Bacteroidales > Bacteroidaceae > Physcousia. Next base: position 4,555 of record JAGDCM010000099.1, read on the forward strand.
GTGGTGGCGAGGATGAATATCACATACGAGGGCGGTTCCTCCAGCGTCTTGAGAAATGCGTTGAATGCCGATGCGGACAGCATGTGTACCTCGTCGATGATGAACACCTTGTATTTTCCTATCTGCGGGGGTATCTGCACCTGCTTGCACAGTTCGCGTATATCGTCCACCGAGTTGTTCGATGCTGCATCCAGTTCGTGTATACTCATGCTGCGTCCTTCGTTGAATGCCTTGCAGCTCTCGCACGTGCCGCAGGGGTCTCCGTTGGCATCCGGGGTGAGACAGTTGATGGTCTTGGCGAAGATACGTGCGCAGGTGGTCTTACCCACACCTCTCGGTCCGCAGAAGAGATATGCGTGGGCCAGTTTTCCCGTCTGTATGGCGTTTTTCAGCGTTGTGGTCAGCGTGCGCTGTCCCACCACCGAATCAAACGTCAGCGGACGGTACTTCAATGCCGAAACAATGTATTCTTCCATAGTCTTTTTTCTGATTTTCCCCGCAAATGTACAAAAAAAATAAAAGTTGAGCAAAAAACAAACTGCTTTCGTTGTCTTGACACTCTTTTTTTTCGTACATTTGCGATGAAAATAATATAAGGAAATGCATAAACTCAGCAATATCTGGTCTTTCATAGGAAGATACAAATATTTTTTCGTGCTCACGATTATCGTGGCAGTGGTGGGGTTTCTTGATGAAAACAGCATACTCCACCGTCATGAGCGTCAGAAGGACATCAGGGAACTGAAGGAGGAAATAGGCAAATACCGTAAGAACTACGAGAAGGACACCCGTGCCCTTAACGGCCTTTCCGACCGGAAGACGCTGGAGAAGTATGCCCGCGAGAAATATTTCATGCATCGCGAGAATGAAGACCTGTTTGTTATAGTGGAATGATGAGACGCACGCCTGCCATGAGCCTCCGTTGGTTCCCTCTTTTCTTTGTGTTACTTCTGTTGTGCAGTTGCCGTTCATGCTCTGAGTATAAGATTGTCGGCGAGAGCCGTATCGACAATCTGGACGGACGCAAGCTCTATCTCAAGCGCTATGCCGACGAGACGCTTGTCAACATCGACAGCACCACTGTGCATCACGGTCATTTCGAATTCTCCGGCAAGCTCGACAGCACGCTCTTCGCCCATCTCTTTGTCGAGGGCGAGAGTCTGATGCCACTTGTGCTGGAGGAGGGTGAGATACATCTCGACTTCTCTCCGGAGGAGCAGCGCCTGAGCGGCACGCCGCTGAACGATTCGCTCTATTCCTTCATTCAGCAGAAGGCCGTGATGGACGCTCTCCTGGGCGACATTCCCCACAAGGAGTCGGCGCTCATCATGGAGGGCTACGACCACGACGAGATAGTGCGGCAACTCAACGATGAGGCTCTGCGCATACATCAGATTACGGAACGCATGGTGGCTAAGTTCATCAAGGCCAACTACAGGAACGTCCTGGGCCCCGGCATCTTCATGATAATGACCTCGGCCTACGACTTCCCGCTGATGACGCCCGAGATAGAGGCCATCGTACTGGGAGCTCCGCAGAGCTTCCTCGACGACCCCTACGTCAGCCTTTATGTGCGCATGGCGAAGGAGAATACCGAAAAAATGAAATCGCAGAGCACAGATGATTGAGAAACACCTGACACTTGAAGATGCCGACCCACAGATATTCTACGGTGTGGGCGGTGCCAACATGAGGCTTCTCAAGTCACTCTACCCGAAACTGCGTATAGTGGCCCGTGGCGACGTGCTCCATGTGATGGGCGACGAGATGGAGATGTCTGCCTTCGAGAAGCATCTTCAGGGTCTCATCCTCCACACGCAGACCTACAACCGCCTTACGGAGGACGACGTGGTGAAGATATCGCGTGGTGAGAAGATGAGCGAGGGAGGTTCCAAGGGTGCAATCCTCTACAGCATGAGCGGCCGTCCCATCATCCCTCGCAGCGACAACCAACGAGCCGTGGTCACCTCGTTCCAGCACCACGACCTCACCTTCGTCACAGGTCCTGCCGGTTCGGGCAAGACATATCTCTCCATCGCCCTTGCTGTGAAGGCCTGGAAGGAGAAGAGCATACGTCGCATCATCCTCTCGCGCCCGGCTGTCGAGGCGGGGGAGAAACTTGGTTTCCTGCCAGGTGATATGCGCGACAAGATAGACCCCTACCTTCAGCCTCTCTACGATGCGCTGGAGGATATGATACCCGCACAGAAGCTCCGTGAGATGATGGAGCAGAACATAGTGCAGATAGCCCCGCTGGCATTCATGCGAGGCCGCACCCTGAGCGATGCCGTGGTGATTCTCGACGAGGCTCAGAACACCACTACGGCACAGCTCCGTATGTTCCTCACCCGCATGGGTCACAACTGCCGCATGATTGTCACGGGCGATACCTCGCAGGTGGACCTCCCCAAGGGTGTGCGCAGCGGCCTTATAGAGGCGCTTGACATACTGTCCTCAGTAGAGGGGATAGGTTTCGTGCGCATGGGCAAGCAGGACATCGTCCGACACAAACTCGTAACAAAAATTGTAGAAGCATATGAAAGCACTGACAAAGACTGAACTCTCTCTGCCCGGTCAGAAGAGCGTGTATCACGGCAAGGTTCGTGACGTGTATAATCTTGGCGACGACCTCCTCGTGATGGTGGCCACCGACCGTATCTCCGCATTCGATGTCATCCTGCCCAAGGGTATTCCCTTCAAGGGACAGGTGCTCAACCAGATTGCTGCATCCTTCCTGGACGCTACGGCAGATATCGTGCCCAACTGGAAACTCGCCACTCCCGACCCCATGGTGACCGTAGGTCTCAAGGCTGAGGGCTTCCGCGTGGAGATGATTATCCGAGGCTATCTCACGGGCAGCGCCTGGAGAGAATACAAGAACGGCTGCCGCGAGCTGTGCGGTGTGAAACTGCCGGATGGTATGCGTGAGAATGAAAAATTCCCCGAACCCATCATTACCCCCACCACACAGGCTGAGGAGGGTCACGACGAGAATATCTCCAAGGAGGAGATAATCCGTCAGGGCATCGTTTCCCGTGAGGACTACGAGGTGATGGAGCGCTATACACGCGCCCTCTTCCAGCGTGGTACGGAGATTGCTGCCCAGAAGGGTCTCATCCTTGTGGACACCAAGTATGAGTTCGGTAAGCGCGACGGTAAGGTGATACTCATCGATGAGATTCACACTCCCGACTCCTCGCGTTATTTTTATAAGGAAGGCTACGAGGAGAAGTTCCTCAAGGGCGAACCCCAGCGCCAGCTCTCCAAGGAGTTCGTGCGCCAGTGGCTCATCGAGCACAACTTCATGAACCAGCCCGGTCAGACCATGCCTGAGATTACGGATGAATATGCCGAGAGTGTCAGCGAGCGCTATATAGAGCTCTACGAGCACATCACGGGTGAGAAGTTCTGCCCCGCATCCGATGAGGGCGACATCGAGGCTCGCATCCAAAGGAATGTAGCCGCATGGCTCTCGACCCGTTGACCAACAGGGCGATGTTCGACCGCATCGCCCCCACTTACGACCGTCTCAACCATCTTCTCTCTCTGGGCATCGACCGCCGCTGGAGGGAGAAGTCTGTTCTTCGTCTGGTGCCCTTCGCACCCAAGCGAGTGCTTGATGCCTGCTGCGGTACGGGCGATTTCTCCATACTCTTGCGCGACACGCTGCATGCCTCTGTCACGGGTTGCGACCTCTCTGAGGGCATGATGGCTATTGCCAGGGAAAAGGCTCCGGATTTGACGTTCGAGGTGCAGGACTGTCTCCACATGACGTATCCCGATGCCTCGTTCGATGTGGTGGCGTGTGCTTACGGAGTGCGCAATTTCGAGTCGTTGAGGGCTGGCCTGCAGGAGTTCCACCGTGTGTTGCAGGGTGGGGGACATGTTCTGATTCTTGAGTTGTCAGTGCCCAGGCGCTGGCCTATGATGTGGGGTTTCTGGCTTTATTCCAAGGTGTTTATGCGCATCGTTGGCCGCCTTGTTTCCCACGATCGTACGGCCTACGAGTATCTGCCTGAGTCGATGGCGAAATTCCCCCAGGCAGAGGAGGTGAAGCGTCTCTTGCAGGATGTCGGCTTCAAGAAGGTCTCTTTCCATCGCTATATCTTCGGCCTGTCCACCTGCTTCCTCGCAGAAAAATAATTATTTTGTTGAAAAGGTCGTTAAATTTTGTGATTAGTAAGTTTGGTAAAAGTTTTTTTTACAGATATCCGGCCTTGGACATTTCCTCATAAGTGCCTTCCTTGAGAACACGACCGTGGGAAAGGACAACGATGCGGTCGCAATGGCGTATCGTCTCTGTGCGATGGGCAATGGTGATGCGTGTACAGTGCATCTCAGCAAGATGTGTCATCACCTGCTGCTGCGTGACATTATCAAGAGCGGAAGTGGCCTCGTCCAATAACAGGACATCGGGCTTCTGTACCAAAGCACGGGCAAGGAGGATGCGTTGGCGCTGACCTCCGGAGATGCCCAGACCGTCCTCTGTGACAAGGGTCATCATGCCATGAGGCATACGACGGATATCCTCGTCGAGAACAACGAGACGGGCTGCCTCCCATGCGTCTTCCTCAGTGGCTGAAGAAGCGGTGAAGAGTATATTGTCGAGAAGCGTACCCTCGATAAGTCTGCCGTTTTGCAGTACAGCTCCGACACAATGGCTGCGAAGGCTCGACTTGTTTATTTCACGCAGATTGTAGCGGTCGTAGTAAACGGCTCCCTCGGCAGGTTCCTCAAAACCAAGCAGCAGGCGCAGCAAAGTTGTCTTACCGCAACCGGACGGACCGATAACAGCTATATACTCCCCGGCACGTATGTTGAGGTTGAGTCCCTTGAAAATCCAAGGCGATGTCTCACTGTAGCGGAAGGATACGCCACTCAGTTCGATACCTCCCTCAACGGATGTGAGCACATGCTGCCCGTGAGCGGCTTCCATGGGCGATTCCAGGATGGGACTGCACTGGCGCACCTCTGGCATCACACGTCCTATCTGTTTCATTATGGTGCCCAACTGGTTGACGGTGCCCATAGCTATGCCGAGGACAGTGCAATAGGCAATATAGTCGGAAAGACCCAGCCCGTAGTACCATGCAGCCCACATGGTGACGAACAGGGGCAGTAGTTTGGCAACATAGGACAACGAACTGGAATAGAAATACATCATGGGTTGCGAGGCACTGTTCTCCTCTGCATCGACGAAGGTTTCCGCCCATTGACGGAAAGCACGCTCTTCGGCCCCGTTGGCCCTTATCTTCTGTATACCTCCCAGTATCTCATAGAGCATACCGTACATTCGCGAACGGTGGGGATTCACACGCTCCTGCACTTTCTTGGTATAGTAGTAGTTCAATATGATGAAGAAGAGTGTGAGCAGCAGCACACCGATACCGCTCAAGAGCAGCGGTCCGCCATAGATGAAGAACTGGATGAAGAGGATACCCGTGAAGAGGGTGGAGAGCATCGTGGTGAGCATGTTTTCGGTAAGCATGCCGCTGAAACGCGAGAGGGAGAGAACGCGGTTGGACAAATCACCTGCCGACCATGTCTTGAAGAATGTGGTGGGAAGATGGAGCAGACGTGTCATCAGAGCTGTCTGGAGTGTGTATTCCAGTTTGTCCTTCACACGGAATACCACAAGACTGCGGGTCACCTGCAACATAACAAGACCGAGGGATGCGCTGAAGAGCAGTATGGCAACGGGTATGAGCTGGGAGGCATCGCTTGAAGGAATCACCTCGCTGAAGACCATCTTGGTGACATAGGGAGTGAACATCGTGAGCAGGACAACGCTGATGCATGCCAGACAGATGTAGATGAGGTCGGCACTGCTCAGGCTGTGCCATGCGAAGCGCCCCAGTCCCTGCAGCGTTAGGGGTCCGGAAGGAAGGGGCGTTGTCAGACAGAAGGCTTCCCGTTTCAGCATGTTGTCGCAGCCCGACTGCAGGGACACCTTGCAGCGTCTTCCCGTATGGGGATGTATAAAGGAATAGCTCACAAAGTCGGGAATCAGTATCACAGGTGTGTCATCCTCCTTCATGAAGGCGAGCAGACGACCAGTGGTGTGCATCCACCATTGGTGTTCCAGCGTCACCTGACGGAAGAAGATGCCCTGCGAAACGAACAGCTGTTCGAGATGGTTGATATCCAGTTGGCGGCTCTCGTCGTTCTTCAGTTGGCGCAATGCGTCTTTGCTGACCATAGACATGAAGATATCGCCCGCACGACCTACTGCCTGGCGGTTTCCCTCAATGCGCTGCCTCAACTGTTCAAACAACGTTTCCATAGCTGTTGAGTTGATAGTATATACCGTCGCGATCTGCCATCAGGCTGTCATGTGTGCCCGACTGTACCAGATGTCCGTAGTCCATCACATATATGCGGTCGCATGCCTGTATGCTCTCGAGGCGGTGGGCAATCACGAGAAGGGTGATGCCCAGTCCGCATACAGACTGCATGAGACGCTCTTCTGTAGGCCGGTCGAGGGCCGATGTGGCTTCGTCCATAAGGAGCAGCGTAGGTTCCTTGGCTAGGGCTGCCGCTATCTCCATGCGCTGACACTGGCCTCCGGAGAAATTGTTGCCACCTGTCCCCACTACCGTCTGATAGGCATCGGGACGGGCAGATAGTTCGTCGTGTATCTGGGCATTGACTGAGGCCGTCTCTACGGCATAGTCGCTGATGGAGGCGTCCCACATACGTATATTGTCTGCCACAGTGCCCTGGAATATTGTCACATCCTGACTCACGAAACCGAGACTGCCCGTGAGAATCATACGGTTTATCCTGTTGACGGGAATGCCGTCTATCAGCACTTCGCCCTCCCATGGTTCGTAGAGACCTGCCACGAGCATCAGTATAGTGCTCTTGCCGCAACCTGATCTGCCCACAAAAGCCACGTGTTCTCCTGGCATGATATGGAGCGAGAGATGACTTATCTGAGGTGGCAGGGAGCGGTCGTAGCCGAAGGTTACATCACGCAGTTCTATTTCCCCCCGCAGTTTCACGGTACCGGTGTCGGCAGGCAGTTGCTGCACATCCAGCACGTTGCAGTCAAGCACTTCCTCCTGACGTTCCAGTACGGAGTGTGCCTTGAAGACTTCCTGCATCACTGTGGATATCTTTGTCACGGGATAGAGCATCGATGTCATGAATGCCTGTGAGGCAAGCAGCATACCGGGAGTGAGGTCGCCGTCGAGGATATACATAGCTCCGAGACAGAGTACAACGGCATTGCTGAGTTGCTGCACGAAGATGGGCAGGGCAGCCATGAGAATCATTTGGCGGGTGGCTGTGACACGGGCGTTAAGTGCCTGGGAATAGATGGCATCCCAGCGCTGGTAGAATCCCTGTTCGGCACCTGCCGACTTGATGGTCTCCATATTGCGCATGCCCGACATTGTGGCACTTTGCAGACGACGCTCCGTAGCCTCCATACTCTTTGCCTTGCGTTTCTGGTAGTCGGAACTGAGACGTACGGAGAATATGATGGTGGCAAGAGCCAGCAGTTCGATGAGTCCCAGTCGCCAACTGTAGAAGAAAAGCAGGTAGGAAAAGATTAGTACGTTGAAAAGCAGTATCACACCAGGAGCCTGGTCGAAGAGTTTTACTCCGGTACGGCTGATACCCATGAAACGGGCCATAAGGTCGCCCGTGGAGAAGCGTCTGAACGATGAGAGCGGAAGGCGCAGCACGTGCCACACATAGCGTGACTGGCTTACGAGACTGAATTGCATGGTGAGTGTGCGACGATGGCTGTTAAGTACCAGCCATGCCGTCAGTTCCAGTAAGAAGAGACCTCCGTAAATCCATAGCAGGGGTTCGAACCAGCCCGGATTCTTGCCAGTGATGATATCGTCGGTATATATCTGCTGGAAGAAAGGCGGAAACAGCTCCATACCGATGGTGATGGTGTAGAGCAGGAAGACAAGCCACAAGAGAGTGTTGCCCGCCTTCATAAAGCGGTAGAGCAAACCCCATGTAGACTTTCTCGTTTCCATATATTACCGTCAGTTGAACAGGTATTCGTACATCGAGCGGCGACGCGTCTCGGTCATCACATTGCAGAAGGTGCCGATGGTCATCTCTACGTTTGTCGACTCGCCTGTGGACCAGTCGTAGAGATTTGGGTCGTTGGGACTGTGGCGCAGTTCTATTACCACTTGCCATACCGGTTCGTTGGGTTCGAGCAGTATGGATGCTATGGATGCACTCTTCACCTGATTGATAATCTCCTCGGGAGGAGTGGGATAGCGGTCGATGCTGGTGATGGTGCCACGTGCATATCCTATCTTGTCGCGGTCGTCGCCCACAGGCCACACCTGAGCTTCCATCCCTTTCCGCAGTACGTGGTGCGTCTCCATCTTGACGTAGGCCACCACCATGGTGTGAAGCGTGTGACCGGGCTGATACTCACTCACCATACTCACCAGCGGTTCCAGCGATTCGAATGTCTCGCGATCCTGTTTAGTGTGTATGACGGTACCCGTGATGTTGCTGTGCACGAGACTGTCGCGGCCTCGTGTCATCACACGGGCCACAGTCTGACCTAATTCCACGGAATCGCCCGTATGTACGAGCATCTTGATTATCGTACCATTGGATTCAAGTACCACATCGTCCGTTCCGTGGTGCGGAAAGATAAGCCCTTTGTACTGAACCCTGTCGGCAACGGTACCGAAGATACCCCACACCACAAAGGCTCCCATCAGCAGAAGGATAGTTAGTCCGATAAGGAATCTTGATACAGAAGTGACCCGGACGTATTCCTGGATGTGGTCGGGAGAGTCCAGTTGCCGTTTTCTGCTATTCTCTGAAAAGGGACTTTCTTTCTTCATTACAAGCAATGGATATGTGTTATTTATCGGGAAGACTTATTTCTGTGCGTCGAGTATGCGGCAGAATTCCTTCATACCCTCGGAGGCACCCTTGCGTATGTGTGTCACCGACATGGGGCACTGCACGTCGGCTGGGTCGATGAGATAGATGGGACATCCCATAGGGGCATAGCGCAGAAGACCTGCTGCAGGATACACATTCAGACTCGTGCCTATGACCAGGAAGATGTCTGCTTCGCCGCATATATCCATAGCGGGTTCTATGTTGGGTACGGACTCACCGAACCATACTATGAAGGGGCGCAACTGACTGCCGTCAGCAGCCTTATCGCCAATCTTCACATCAAGGGCATCGGGCGGGAGAGTGCGTATCTGTGTGGGGTCGTTGGGTTCGCGCGAGGACGTCACCTTGAATAGCTCACCGTGAAGATGTAGCACACTTGTGGAACCGGCACGTTCATGCAGGTCATCTACATTCTGGGTGATGATACGCACGTCGTAGTTCTGCTCCAGAGAGGCCAGCAAGCGATGGCCCTCGCAGGGCTCCTTAGTGACGAGTTGGCGGCGCAGACCGTTGTAAAAATTAGTGACAAGAAGTGGGTCGCGAAACCAGCCCTCGGGCGTGGCGACATCCTCCACACGATACTGCTCCCAGAGACCTCCGCTGTCTCTGAAAGTGCTCACGCCGCTCTCAGCACTCATACCGGCACCGGTCAGCACAACAATAGTCTTCTTTTTCATGATATCAGTCGTTTATGTATTACTGCCTTAGTGGCGAAGAATTCTTCTGAAAACCACTGCGACAACGGTTTTATATCTATACTCTTAGACGATTCAACCTCGTCAATTCCTTTAAGGCATACGAGATGGCCGGAAAGAGGCCGGGACCATCGTACGAGAGTGTCGAGCGGAGCTACGGCACGCGACACTATGCAGTCGAACCTCTCGTGTATCTGCTCCACACGCGTCCATTGTGTGGTGACGTTGGTGAGACCGAGTGCCCTCACAATCTCGTTGCACACCCTGATTTTTTTTGCTATAGAATCCACCAGATGGAAGTGTACATCGGGATAGAGTATGGCAAGGGGAATGCCCGGGAAACCTCCTCCCGTACCCAAGTCCATCACACGCATTCCGACAGTGAGAGGATATGCCTTGGCAATACCCAGTGAGTGCAGCACATGATGCTCGTAAAGGGCATCGATGTCCTTACGTGAAATGACGTTGATACGTGCATTCCATTCGCGATAGAGACTGTCTAGGGCTGCAAAGCGCTCCTGCTGCTCTTTCGTGAGGTCGGGGAAATATCGCAGGATTATTTGCATGGAATCACAACCTCTATGGCGCCAGCGGAATAAGGTGCTATCTCGTAGGGATTGAAGTGGAAGAGCAGGCTGTCGCCCTCAATAAGGAAATTTTCAGTAGCATAGAGCTCTCCCAGCATAAGAATCTGCGTCTTCTCCATGAGTTCCTCGTCTGTGCGGCAACCGTTCTCGCTGAGTAGTTTCTCGTGCATAGCGGGACAGGGGTCTCCGTCATAGACCTCGCTCAGCGTGATGAGATGTCCATCCTTGAGGGAGAAATTGAGATAGTAGCATTCGTAACCTCCGTGCGCACCGCCCTGATAGGTCTCAAAGGTGCATAGGAAGGAGATAACTCCGGAAGCGGTGTCAACGGGTTCCACGGGAGAACAGGTGACGTCGTATTCGTACTCCATATCCTCGTCACCGTCGCTGAGCGAAGAGAACTCAGCCAACTCCTGACTGAACTGGCTCTCCAGCGAATCCGTGAAGAGCGCCATCGCCTCGCGAGGTGTCATACCTTCCAGGGCAAAGAGACGCTCCGTGAGCACACGGTCGATGGTCTCATTACCAGAGAGAACGGCATTGACGGAGATGTGGTAGCAGGGATATTCCTTGTCCTCAATGACACCCTTACGGATGTTGATGCTGAGCGTGTCGAACTGAGGTTCGGATGATGCCGTCTCAGTGCTGTCGGAGGTGCTTCCACCTATGGTTCGGAACTGTTCGCAGGATGCCAGTAATGCTAGCATTAAGAACGAGGAAATGTAAAGAAGATGTTTCATTTTCGTGAATTTTTGTCGCAAAGATACAATTTTTTTGCATTTTGGTGGTCGGTGAGGTGTTTTTTTTGTACCTTTGTCCGTTGAAACGTCTAATAAAAACATATTTGTATGGCTAAAATTGTAACCATGGGCGAGCTGATGCTTCGTCTTTCTCCCGAGGGGAACTACCGTTTCATACAGGCTGACAGCTTCCAGATAATTCCAGGAGGCGGTGAGGCCAATGTGGCTATCTCGTGCGCCAACTACGGTCACGACTGCTACTTCGTGTCCAAGTTGCCGAAGCATGAAATCGGACAGATTGCGCTCAACGGAATGCGTCGCTACGGTGTGAACTGCGACTTCGTGGCCCGAGGCGGTGACCGTGTGGGTCTCTATTATGCAGAGACGGGTGCATCGATGCGTCCCTCCAAGGTGATATACGACAGGGCACACAGTGCCATCGCTGAGGCAAAGCCCGAGGATTTCGATTTCGACAAGATATTCGAGGGTGCTGACTGGTTCCACTGGAGCGGTATCACCCCCGCCATCTCCGATGCCTCTGCAGAGTGTCTGCGCCAGGCCTGCATCGCAGCAAAGAAGCACGGTGTGACGGTGAGCGTGGATCTGAATTTCCGTAAGAAGCTGTGGACGAGCGAGAAGGCTATCTCTGTGATGCGTCCCTTGATGCAATACGTTGACGTATGTATCGGTAACGAGGAGGATGCAGAACTCTGTCTCGGTTTCAAACCCGATGCCGATGTTGAGGGCGGACAGACGGATGCTGCCGGTTACGAGGGTATCTTCAAGCAGATGAAGGAAGAATTCGGTTTCAAGTACGTGGTGAGCACGCTGCGTGAGAGTTTCTCTGCTACGCACAACGGCTGGAAGGCTCTCATCTACGACGGCAAGGAGTTCTACGAGAGCAAGCGCTACGATATCAATCCCATCATCGATCGTGTGGGCGGTGGTGACAGTTTCTCAGGTGGCTTGATTCACGGTCTGCTGACAAAGAAGACTCAGGGCGAGGCTCTTGAATTTGCCGTAGCAGCCAGTGCACTGAAGCACACCATCCCAGGTGACTTTAACCTTGTCAGCGTGGAGGAAGTGGAAGCTCTGGCAGGAGGAAATGCGAACGGAAGAGTGCAAAGATAATTGAGAATTGATAATTGAGAATTGACAGTTATGGCAAAATTTGATAAGATACAGGTTCTCTCCAAGATAGCAGCAGCACCGATGGTGCCCGTATTCTACAACAAAGATGTAGAGGTGTGCAAGAATGTGGTGAAGGCATGCTACGAAGGAGGAGTGAGAGCGTTTGAGTTCACCAACCGCGGTGACTTTGCTCAGGAAGTGTTTGCAGAACTGGTGAAATGGGCGGATAAGGAATGTCCGGAACTGGCGCTGGGAATCGGTTCAGTGGTGGATGCACCCACCGCTGCGCTCTACCTGCAGCTGGGTGCCTGCTTCGTTGTGGGACCGCTGTTCAATCCAGACATAGCCCCCGTGTGCAACCGCCGTCTGGTGCCTTACTGCCCGGGCTGCGGCACGGTGAGCGAGATAGGCAAGGCACAGGAACTCGGTTGCGACCTCACAAAACTCTTCCCGGGCGATGTCTACGGTCCCAACATGGTGAAGGGACTGAAAGCTCCCATGCCCTGGTCTAAGATTATGGTGACAGGCGGTGTATCACCCGATAAGGACAACCTCACAGCGTGGTTCAAGGCAGGTGTGTTCTGCGTGGGAATGGGTTCGAAACTGTTCCCGTCCGACAAGGTGAAGGCCGGCGACTGGAACTACGTGGTGGAGAAGTGCAGGGAAGCACTGTTGTATATCGCTGAAGCACGCGCATAAGAAGCATATAGATGGGTAATAAGAAAAAGGCAAACTGGACGCTCATTCCAGGACAGCCGCTGACGGAGATGGACAAACGCATCCTCTCCTTTCAGGAACGTGGTAAGTTGTGTCCGTCGCGTGAGCTGATAAAGACTCCGGAGCAGATAGAGGGCATCCGCAAGGCGGGTGTGCTGAACACAGCTGTGCTTGATACTGTGGCAGAGAAGATACGCGAGGGAATGACCACTGAGGAGATAGACCGCATCGTCTATGAGACGACGACGAAAGGCGGTGGTATTCCTGCTCCGCTCAACTATGAGGGTTTTCCTAAGAGTTGCTGCACGAGTATCAACGAGGTGGTGTGTCACGGTGTACCCTCGGAGGATGTGGTGCTGGAGGAAGGTGATATCATCAATGTGGACTGCACAACGATACTCAACGGATATTATGCTGATGCCAGCCGTATGTTCGTGATAGGAAAAACCACTCCGCAGAAACAGAAACTGGTGGACGTGGCGTGGGAATGTCTCAAGATAGGAGAACAGGTGTGCAACCAGCCGTATGTCTTTGTGGGAGACCTGGGACATGCTATCGAGAAGCATGCACACAAGAATGGTTTCTCTGTGGTGAGAGACCTGTGCGGACACGGTGTGGGACTTGAGTTCCATGAAGACCCGGAAGTAGAGCATCGCGGTGCCCGAGGTACGGGTATGCTGCTCGTGCCTGGTATGACGTTCACCATCGAACCGATGATAAATATGGGTACGTGGCGTGTTTTTGTTGACGAGGACGATCCCTACGGATGGGAGGTCATTTCAGATGATGAACTGCCCTCAGCCCAGTGGGAACATACTTTTGTGATGACAGAAAACGGAGTGGAAAAACTGGCATGGTGACGATATTGGCTATAGAGAGTTCGTGCGACGATACGTCTGCGGCAGTGATGCGCGACGGTGTGCTGCTGTCGAACGTGACGGCATCGCAGGTGGTGCACGAGGCATACGGAGGCGTTGTGCCGGAACTGGCTTCAAGAGCGCATCAGAAGAATATTGTACCTGTTGTGGACCAGGCTCTTAAGAGAGCGGGCGTGGACAGGAGCGAGGTGTCGGCTGTAGCCTTCACGCGAGGTCCCGGTCTGATGGGCTCGTTGCTTGTGGGAGTGAGTTTCGCAAAAGGACTGGCAGCGTCGCTGGGCGTTCCCATGATAGAGGTGAATCACCTGCAGGGGCATATCATGGCCCATTTTATACGCGAGGAGAACGAGGAACATGAATCGCCCTCGTATCCTTTCCTCTGTCTGCTCGTGAGCGGTGGTAATTCACAGATTGTGCTGGTGAAGTCGTATAAGGAGATGGAAATCATCGGACAGACAATTGATGACGCTGCGGGAGAGGCGATAGACAAATGCTCCAAGGTGATGGGGCTTGGATACCCGGGAGGACCTATTATAGACCGTCTGGCCAGACAAGGAAACGCAGAAGCATACGAGTTCTCGAAGCCCCAGATAGACGGCTACGACTACTCGTTCTCAGGTCTGAAGACATCATTTCTCTATCATTTGATAGACTGGGTGAAAGAGGACCCCGACTTCGTGGAGCACCACAAGGAAGACCTGGCCGCTTCGCTTGAGAAGACCATCGTGGACATACTGATGAAGAAACTCCGTAAAGCGGCAAAAGACTTGAAGATAAAACAGGTGGCTGTGGCTGGAGGAGTGAGTGCCAATACGGGACTGAGAGAGGCCTTCATGGACCACGCAAGGCGATACGGATGGAAAGTCTTTATACCAAAATTCGGATACACTACCGACAATGCAGCAATGATTGCGATGGTGGGAACGTATAAGTTCCAGGATAAGGATTTCTGCCCTATGGAAGCGCCTGCTTATGCACGCACTACCATCTGATGCTCGTCAGGACGGGCGATAAGCTCTTGCAAAAACACGTAAATAAGCCAGTACTTCGGGAGATGGCGTAGGAGTTGTAACAAGAGAGGGTTCGGGGTGTAGTGGTTGTGCCATAGGCTTTCTGGTGTGTAAAATGTGAATCTTTTGCACATATAACGATATGAGTGTGCAATTTATTGCATGCTCACTTTAATATTTTGTTATATAATGTAAAAAAAATACAGTCAAGAATGCTTAGTCTCAGTATTTTTCACTATCTTTGCGCGCAACAAAAATTAAACAGTAAGAAAAAATATGCTCAGAATAGCTGTACAAAGCAAAGGACGACTCTTTGAAGATACGATGGCTCTGCTCTCGGAAGCGGGTATCAAAGTACCTTCATCGAAGCGTACGCTTTTGGTAGAAAGTCCCAATTTTCCCATAGAGGTGCTCTACCTCAGGGACGACGATATCCCACAGTGTGTCGCTACAGGCGTGGCAGACCTAGGTCTTGTGGGTCAGAACGAGTTTGAGGAGCGTGGTGAGGAAGCCGATGTAGTGCGTCCTTTGGGTTTCTCCAAGTGTCGTCTCTCGCTTGCCATACCCAAGGTGGTGGCATATCCTGGTGTGAGATGGTTTGAGGGCAAGAAGATTGCTACCTCATATCCCAATATCCTGCGCCGTTTTCTCAAGGCCAATAAGGTGAATGCCGACGTGCATGTCATCACCGGCAGTGTGGAGATAAGCCCGGGTATAGGTCTTGCCGACTGTATCTTCGATATAGTTTCGAGCGGCAGTACGCTGGTGTCGAACAATCTCTCTGAGGTGGAAGTGGTGATGAAGAGCGAGGCTTTGCTCATTGCCACCAAGGGACTCTCGCAGGAGAAGAAGGCCATCCTCGACGAACTGCTGTTCCGTATCGAAGCTGTGAAGCAGGCTGAGGACAAGAAATATGTGATGATGAATGTGCCCACGGAGGCTCTGGACGATATTTGCCGTGTGCTGCCCGGAACGAAGGCTCCTACGGTGATGCCACTTGCCACAGAAGGCTGGAGCAGCGTACACACCGTTATAGACGAGAAGACATTCTGGGACCGTATAGCAAAGCTCAAGGAACTGGGTGCTCAGGGAATACTTGTGATGCCCATCGAAAAGATGATTCTATGAGAATAGTTAACGACAGGAGAATTCCGCCAAGGCCTCGCAAGAGTGTGGCTGAGCTTGAAGATGTCGTTCGCGCTGTGCTCAGCGATGTGAAGGCACGGGGTGATGAAGCTCTCAGGGAGTATGAGGAGAAGTTCGATAAAGTGAGTCTCCCCGTTCTGGCTGTAAGTCAGGAGGAAATGGATGAGGCCGGTGCCTTGGTCAGTGCAGAACTGAAAGCTGCCATAGAGAAGGCTCATGCCAATATAGAGAAATTCCATGCGGAGCAGAAGTTCGAGGGCAAGAAAGTGGAAGTCACAGCCGGTGTGCAGTGCTGGCAGAAGGCTGTTGCCATTGAAAAGGTGGGATTGTATATCCCGGGTGGTACGGCACCTCTGTTCTCCACCGTGCTGATGCTCGCCACTCCTGCCAAGATAGCAGGATGCAGGGATATAGTGCTATGCACTCCTCCGCAGAAGGACGGTAAGGTGAATCCTGCCGTACTTGTTGCAGCTAAGGTGGCCGGTGTGAATGCCATCTATAAGCTTGGTGGTGTGCAGGCTATCGGAGCAATGGCTTACGGTACGGAGAGCGTGCCGCAGGTGAGCAAGATATTCGGTCCCGGCAACCAGTTTGTGATGACAGCCAAGATGATGGTGAGTCAGGAGGGATGCGCTATTGATATGCCTGCCGGTCCGTCAGAGGTTGCTATCGTTGCGGACAAAACATGCCACGTGGATTTCGTGGCTGCCGACCTGCTTTCTCAGGCAGAGCACGGCACCGACTCGCAGAGCGTCCTGTTTACCGATTCGATGGATGTGGCACAGAAGGTGAGCGATGAGGTGGAGCGTCAGTTGCAGGTTCTTCCCCGACAGGAGATAGCAAGAAAGGCTGTGGAGAACAGTGCCATACTGGTGGTTGAGAGCATAGATGAAGCGATGAGTCTATGCAACGAATATGCTCCTGAGCATCTGATTCTTGCTATGGACGATGCTGAGACGTGGGCCGCAAAGGTGGTGAACGCAGGTAGCGTCTTCATCGGACACTGGGCATCGGAGAGTGCAGGAGACTATGCAAGCGGCACTAACCACACTCTTCCCACCAGCGGGTATGCAAAAGCATACAGCGGAGTGAACCTGGATTCGTATATGAGAAAGATAACCTTCCAGAAACTTTCCCAGGAGGGCATCCGTTCCATTGGCAGAGCTGTGGAACTGATGGCAGAGGCAGAAGGTCTGGAGGCACATAAAAATGCAATGACACTGAGATGCAAGAGCTTGTAAGAAAAAATATATGGGAGTTGAAGCCCTACAGTTGTGCTCGCGACGAGTTTCGCGGCAGAGTGGCTAATGTCTTCCTGGATGCCAACGAAAGTCCTTACAACAGTGGCTACAACAGATATCCCGATCCTCTGCAGGAGAATCTGAAGAAGATGATTGCTCCTCTGAAGCATGTCTCGGAGGATGAGATATTTCTGGGCAACGGTTCGGATGAGGCTATCGATTTGGTATATCGCGTGTTCTGTGAACCGCGTGTGGACAACGTGGTGGCAATGGCACCGAGCTACGGTATGTATGAGGTGTGTGCCAACATCAATGACGTGGAGTACAGAAAGGTGCTGCTCGACGAGCACTATCAGATACATGCCGACGATATGCTGAAGGCAACGGACGAGCACACGAAGGTGATGTGGCTCTGCTCTCCCAACAATCCTACGGGCAACGATATCGACCGCCGCGAAGTGAAACGTATCCTGGATGAGTTCCAGGGTGTCGTGGTGGTGGACGAAGCGTATGGAGACTTCTCCGAACTGAGGTCTCTGCGCGAACTCGTACGCATGTATCCCCGTCTCATTGTGCTCAACACGTTCTCGAAGGCATGGGCAAGTGCTTCCGTGCGTCTTGGAATGGCATTTGCACAACCGGAAATAATCGCTCTCTTCAACAAGGTGAAATATCCTTACAATGTCAACAACCTCACGCAGCAATATGCTATCGAACTGCTGAGCGACATCGAGAAACTGGAGCGATGGATACGCGACATCAAGCGCGAGCGCAACAATCTGCTGCCGTCGCTCAAGGAAGTGAAATGTGTGAAGCAGGTGTATCCCACGAATGCCAACTTCGTGCTTGTGAAGGTGACGGATGCAAACCGAATCTACAACTTCCTAGTGGATCGCGGCATTGTGGTGCGCAACAGAAACAATGTGCAGCTCTGCGGAGACTGCCTGCGTATTACCATTGGAAATAAACAGGAAAACAACGAGATGTTGGCAGCATTGCGTTCGTTCTAATTATGAGAAGAATATTATTTATCGATCGTGACGGCACTATCCTCAAAGAACCAGAGGATGAGCAGATAGATTCCTACGAGAAGTTTCATTTCGTGGAGGGTGCCATAGGGGCTTTGTCGTTCCTGCGTAAGCATACCGACTATGAGATGGTGATGGTGTCCAATCAGGACGGACTTGGTACGGATTCGTATCCTGAGAAGGATTTCTGGCCTACCCAGAACCTCATGCTGGAGATTCTCAAGGGAGAAGGCTTCGAGTTTGATGCCATAAAGATAGACCGTTCGTTCCCCGGTGAAGGTCTACCGACACGCAAGCCCGGTACGGCAATGCTGACGGAGTATATTGACAATCCGGAAGTGGACATGCAGCACAGCTACGTCATAGGTGACAGGGAGAACGATCGTAAGTTGGCAGAGAATCTCGGTTGCCAGTATCTCTTCCCCGACTGGCAGAAGGTGACGGAGATAGTGTTCGCTTCGGACAGGAAAGCCGTTGTGAGCCGCAAGACGAAGGAAACGGATATCCTTGTGGAGGTGGGTCTCGATGGAGAGGGGAAAGCCGACATCGATACAGGTCTCGGATTCTTCGACCATATGCTGGAGCAGATAGCGAAACATGGGAATATCGACCTCACGATACGTTGCAAGGGCGACCTCTACGTGGATGAGCATCACACGATTGAGGATACGGGACTTGCTCTGGGTGAGTGCCTTCTTAAAGCACTTGGCGACAAACGCGGTATAGAGCGTTACGGTTACTGTCTGCCTATGGACGACTGCCTCTGCCAGGTGGCACTTGATTTCGGAGGCAGGCCCTGGCTTGTGTGGGATGCTGAATTCAAGAGAGAGAAAGTGGGTGAGATGCCCACGGAAATGTTCCTGCATTTCTTCAAGAGTCTCTCCGATGCCGCTCGCATGAATCTCAATATAAAGGCAGAAGGCGAAAACGAGCATCACAAGATAGAAGGTATCTTCAAGGCGCTTGCACGTGCTCTCAAAATGGCCGTGAAGCGCGATATCGAACATTTTAACCTACCTTCTTCAAAAGGAACATTGTAGAGAGAATGAACAACAGGAATCTGACACCTATATTTCTGGCCGTCTCGATTGTGCTTGGTATATTGATAGGCACATTCTATGCCTCCCATTTCATGGGCAACCGCCTCAATATCATCAACACAGGTACCAACAAACTGAATTATCTGCTACAACTGGTGGATAACAACTATGTCGATACCGTTGATATGACCCAGATTGTGGAAGAGACTATGCCACTGATTCTCTCCGAACTGGATCCTCACTCGGCTTATATCCCCGCAAAGGATGCCGAGGCTGAGACGCAGGACCTAAAGGGGTCGTTCTCCGGTGTCGGTATCACATTCTCAATGGTTAACGATACCGTCAACGTGATGAGCATCATCAAGGGAGGTCCAGCCGAGAAGGTGGGACTGATGAGCGGTGACCGTATCCTTACGGCAAACGGAGTATCGCTCGTCAAGATGGACCAGATAGAGGTGATGCGTCACCTGAAGGGTGAGAAGGGTTCTGTGGTGCGTATCGTGGTGCGCCGTCCCGGTCAGAAGGCGTTGCACACGTTCTCTGTTGTGCGTGGAGACATTCCCGTGGTGAGTGTCGATGTGGCATACATGATGGACGAGACGGTGGGATATATCCACGTAAAGAATTTCGGTGAACAGACCTATGGTGAGTTCCTCACAGCGATGGCTTCGCTTTCCATGAAGGGTATGAAAGGCCTGGTTCTTGATTTGCGGGGCAACCGTGGCGGATATATGCATGTAGCCATACAGATGGCCAACGAATTCCTTCCGGAAGACCGCCTTGTGGTATATACGGAAGGAAGAAAGTCTCCCCGTGAGAACTTCCGCTGCGACGGACGGGGTTCTTTCCAGAAACTGCCGCTTGTCATTCTTGTGGATGAGATGAGCGCTTCTGCAGCAGAGATACTTTCCGGAGCCATACAGGATAACGACAGAGGAACGATTGTGGGTCGTCGCACCTTCGGAAAGGGACTTGTGCAGCAACCTATGGAGTTCCGTGACGGCAGTATTGTCCGTCTCACGGTGGCTCGCTACTATACTCCCTCAGGACGCTGCATACAGAAGCCCTATGAGAAAGGCGGTGGCGAAGAGTATGAAAACGATTTGATTGCCCGTTACGAGCGTGGTGAGTTCTTCTCAGAGGACAGCATCCATCAGGAAGGAACGGCTTATAAGACACTGCTCGGTCGCACGGTATACGGAGGTGGCGGTATCATGCCGGATATCTTTGTAGGCGAGGACACGACGGATGTTACATCATATTACAAGAAGGCTCTTTATCTCGGACTTATTCGACAGTTCACCTACGACTTCACGGATCAGAACCGTCCGATACTGCGCAAGTACAAGACATCTGCCGAGTTGGCCGCTTATCTTAAGAAACAGAATCTTCTGGAGCGCTTTGCCTCCTATGCTGCGTCACACGATTTGCCACGTCGCAATTTGATGCTGTGGACAAGTGCCCGTCTTTTCGAGAAGAACATACTTTCCGGTATCATCTATAACATGCTGGATACGGAGGCCTATCAGGAGTATGTGAATCTCACGGATTCTACTGTTCTGAAGGCTCTTGAGGTGCTTCATTCGGGGACTTCTTTCCCAAGCGCCCCCATGGAAAGCGATACAGAAAGCCCACAGCCAGAATCCCTATAAAGAAGAGTAGGGTGGTGTCGCCAGTGAGATACCACCACAGGGCATGCAGTACACACACCACAGGTACAATCCACAAAGCGCCTTTGTTTCTTGATATATTCCAATAGAGCACTGCGAAGGACAATACGCAGAGTACAATCTGTCCGTGATACAATGATTCGGGTGCCATAGTCTTTGTTTTTCTATTATTTCATTTCTGTGCGGCCTGCAAGTGCACGTCCCAGTGTTATCTCGTCTGCGTAGTGCAGTTCGTCGTTTTGTGCAATGCCTCTTGCAAGCACAGTCACTTTAGGCATCACCTTCTCCTTTCCGTTTACGGAGAAGAGGTTCTGTATCTGGCGAAAGATATAGAAACCGGTTGTGTCGCCTTCCATTGTGGGAGAAAGTGCGAGAATCACTTCCTTGATATCCTGTGTGCCGATACGTTCAAGGAGTGAGTTTATCTCCAGATCTCTGGGTCCGATACCGTCCATCGGGGATATCACTCCGCCCAGCACGTGATACACGCCCCGGTACATCTGTGTAGCCTCGATGGCCATCACGTCCTCTATCGTCTGCACTACGCATACCATAGCATGGTCGCGACGTGGATTGGCACATACCTCACAGAGGTCCGTGTCGGATATGTTGTGACATTCCCGGCAGTAGTGCACTTCTGTGCGCAACGTCTTGAGTGCGTCGGCAAGAGACAACGTCTGCGACTCATCCTGACGCAGCAGGTGCAGTACGAGGCGCATAGCGCTCCGTCGTCCCACTCCCGGGAGGCGTGACACTTCGTCGACAGCCTTTTCTAGCAGTTTAGATGGATAGTTCGTCAAGGTGAATAACTTCTATACCTGCTCTTCTCAGCAGATCGACGCCGTCTGTGAGACGGTACTCGCGGTCGTAAACCACGCGTCGTATTCCGGATTGTATGATAAGTTTTGCGCACTCGATGCAGGGCGAATCCGTCACATACAGTGTGGCTCCGTCGCTGTTGTTGCCCGAGCGTGCTATCTTCGTGATGGCATTGGCCTCAGCGTGCAATACGTAGGGCAGCGACACGTTGTTGTCGTCCTCGCACACGTTAGGGAATCCCGTGGGTGTGCCGTTGTATCCGTCCGAGATTATCATCTTGTCCTTCACAATCAGTGCTCCCACCTTGCGACGCACGCAGTATGAGTTCTCGCTCCAGATATGTGCCATCTTGATGTAGCGGTAATCCAGTTCCGATTGTTTCCTTTCCATATATAATATATTCCTTTTATTTCTTTATACCGTTGCGACGCAGCAGCGCATCGATGGTGGGTTCGCCTCCTCGGAAGCGTTTGTAGAGTGCCATAGGATGCTCCGTGCCGCCTCGTGAGAGGATGCAGTCGCGGAATCTCTGTGCTGTTGCCTTATTGAATATTCCCTCCTTCTGGAACACGCTGAAAGCATCGGCATCCAGCACCTCCGCCCATTTGTATGAGTAGTATCCGGCAGCATAACCTCCTGACATTATGTGTCCGAAGCGCGTTGACATACAGCTTCCATTTAGCTGCGGAAACAGTTGTGCTCTGCTCCATGCTTTCTGCTCAAAAGCGATGACATCTTCTGTGAAGGGTTCGCTCAGAGTGTAGTATGCCATATCCAGAAGGATGAACGACACCTGTCTGATGCAGGCGTATGCCACCATGTAGTTCTTGGCTCTTAGGATGCGGTCGATGAGTTCCTGCGGCAGTTCTTCTCCGGTCTCGTAGTGGCGGGCAAAGGTACGGAGGAATTCCGGTTCCATGGCGAAGTTTTCCATAAACTGCGAGGGCAGTTCCACGAAGTCCCAATAGACGTTTGTGCATGAGAGTCCCTCGAAACGCACCTTCGAAAGCATGCCGTGCAGGGCGTGGCCGAACTCATGCAGGAAGGTCTCCACTTCGCCCAGCGTGAGCAGGGCAGGTTTGGTATCTGTGGGCTTTGTGACGTTCAGCACTATCGACACCAGCGGACGTATGTCCTTACCGCTGTCGATATCTATCCACTGCTCACGATAGGATGTCATCCACGCGCCCGACTGCTTGTTCTCCCTCGGGAAGAAGTCTGCGTAGAGTACAGCCAGAAACTCCCCGTTGGCATCTCTCACCTCGTATGCTTTCACATCGGGATGGTAGACGTCTATGTCGGGGTTTTCGTGGAAGGTGATTCCGTAGAGCTTTGTGGCAAGACCGAATATGCCGTCCTTCACCTGGTTCAGCGGGAAGTAGGGGCGCAGCATTTCCGAGTCGAGGTCGTAGCGTGCTTTCTGCAGCTTGTAGCTGTAGTAGGAGAGGTCCCAGGGAGCCAGTTCGAAGGGTGTCTCACCGTTTTTCTGCATTTCCTCTTTTGCGAAGGCCTTGATTTCCTCCATTTCCTCCTTGGCTTTCGGAAGGTAGGCCTCAAGGAGCTGCTCCACCAGATTCTCCACGTGTGCCACATCTTCTGCCATCCTGTGCTTTAGGGCGAAGTCGGCAAACGTGTTGAAGCCCAGCATCTGTGCTATCTCCCTTCGCAGGTTCACGATGTCCTTCACGATGTCCAGATTGTTCCATTCTCCGCTGGTGCAGAGTGTCGACATTGCCCTGTAGACCTTCTCTCTCAGGTCGCGACGGTCGGCATATTTGAGGAATGCGCTGTACGACGGACCTTTGAGTGTTACCACCCATCCTTCCAGTCCTCTGCTCTCAGCTTCCATCCTTGCGGCATCCAGAGCGCTTTCGGGCAGTCCGCTCACTTCGTCCTTTTGTGTCAGATGCAGCGTGAAGGCGTTTGTGGCATGCAGCTCGTTCTGTGAGAACTGCAGCGTCAGCATTCCCAGTTTCTGCCTCTTCTCGGCCAGCACTTTCTTCTCGTCCTCCGGCAGCAGGGCACCGCTTCGTGTGAATCCCTCGTAGATGTCGTCCAGCAGTCGCTGTTCCTCGCCTGTGAGCTGACGACCCGGGTTGTCGTGCACAGCCTTTATCCTCTCGAAGAATCTGCGGTTCATCGCTATGCGTGAGGAGTGCTCCGAGAGCAGGGGCTGCATCTTCTCCGAGAGTTTCTCCATCTCGTCCGTACGACATGCGGAGAGCAGGTTGAAGAATACCGATGTGGTGCGTGAGAGCAGTCTTTCGCTTCGTGTCACCACGGTATTGTCGAAGGTGGGCGTTTCCGGGTTGGAGAGCACTTTCTCTATCTCTTCGTCCTCCTGCTTCATACCCTCCGTCATCGCCTCTTCGTATTCCTCGAAGCGTATCCTCGAGAAGGGCACGCTGTCGTGCGGGGTGTTATAGTTGTTTTCTATGAATATATTAGCCATGTATCGTTATTTGTTCTCTTTTGATTTCTATCTCCCCGTCTTTTGCCAGCCAGTTGAGCATCTTCGACAGATTGAGGCGTGAGACATCCAGTTTATCAGCCAGTTCTGTCATCTTGAGATGCAGGGTGAGTTCTTTGCTGCCCGGATGCTTCACGTTGTTGACGAACATGCGGAATTTCTCTTCCGGACTTCGCGGCACGCTCATTGTCTCTGCTTTGCGCTGCAGCGAGGAGGAGAGCAGGGTGAGGTAGTTTATACGTACGAGACTGTTGCGCAGCAGGTGTCTCACCACGTGTTCCTTCGCTATGTATATCACCTCCAGGGCAGTTACTGCGTTCCACGTCATACTCAACGTGTTATAGAGCCCGAAAAGACGTTCCGGTTCGATAAGCAGCGGTCCTTCAATGGTTTCTTCCATCCACTCGTTTTCCCGCTTCACTGTGCCGCTCACAATCCACAGCAACCCCTCAGAGCGTTCGCCCCGTGTCAGCAGGCGTGTACCTGCATCAATGGGTTCGATGCTGAGCATGAAACGGTCCTGGAACTCCAGCAGGTCTGTGCTCGAGATACCGGTGAAGAGGGGCAGTCCGACTACTCTTCCGTACATATCAGTTCGGCTTTAAGTTCTGGATGCTGCTTCAGCACCTCTTCTGCTTTCTCGCTTCCCATCACTATGAACGATGTTGCGAAGGCGTCGGCCATTGCACACGTGGGGGCTATCACCGTTGCCGAGAGCACATTGTGCTGCACGGGGTATCCGGTCTTTGGGTCTATCGTGTGCATGATACGCTTTCCTTCGGGTGTGACGTAGTAGTTACGGTAGTTGCCGCTCGTGGCCATTGCTCCGTCTTCCAGTTCTATCACCTTCTCTATGTCCGTATTCGTGGATGTGGGGTCATCTTCCGGTTTGTTGATACCGATGCGCCACGCTTTGTTCTTCTCGTTCTTTCCGTGACAGGCCACCTCTCCGCCTATCTCCACCATATAGTCCGTCACACCGTTTGCTCTCAGGTACTGAGCCACTTTGTCCACTCCGTATCCTTTCGCTATTGCGGAGAGATCCATCACGATGCCCGCTTTCTTCTTCTCGATGCGTCCGTCTTCCGTGAGTGTGATATTTCTGTAGCCCACCAGTGTCAAGAGCGAATCCACCTGCACGGAGTCGGGCAACTGTCCGTTCTTGAATCCGAATCCCCATGCGTTCACCAGCGGTGCCACTGTCACGTCGAATGCTCCGTCCGTAGCTTCGCTCACGGCTATCGCCATCTGCAACACTTCCTGCAGCATAGCGTCTGCCGTATCCGTTTCGTTGCGGTTGATACGCGAGAGCGTGCTCATGGGATTGAACATCGACAGGCTCATGTCCACCTGCCTCAGTTCCTCACTGTATCCGTCCTTGAGCGATGCTGTGCTCTTGTATGTCACATGCATCACGGTGCCGAACACCCGCATCTCCTCCTTGATGTAGCGGGCTGTGGGGTGCTGCTGCAGGTATGCGAGATATGTGCCAACGATGAGCAGCACAAGAAAAGGTAGATGCCACTTCTTCATTTATCTGTACAGGTTTCTTGGAGGTTGTTTCTTCATTGTCTTGCCGAAGTCGAACGCCAGGTTCACCGTCGCTCCGTAGGCCGATGCCCCGTTGATGCCGAAGCCCGGCACGTACCAGGGTTCGCCCATGAAGTCGTAATCGCTCACCGTTCTGAACTTGAAGCGGAAATTGGCTCCCAGCCTTATGAAGCTCCACAGTTTTGTCTCGAAGCCCAGCACCAGTTCCAGCCATTGCGTGTGTCCGTCGAGTCCTTCCAGATATAGCGGCAGCGTCACATTGTAGAGCGGATCCATGAACTCAGGGTTGCTGAAGTCGTAGCTGAATGATGTGAAGCCGTATCTCACTCCGGCAAAGAATCTGTTGCCGTTCTGCTTCTTGTTGATGTTGTAGTCCATACCGACGCGGAAGTAGGGCGCTGTGACGGACAGGTTGTTAGTGTTGGTCTTGCCGTCCCTGTCGCACGAACCGATACCCAGCTCTGCGATGGGGAAGTATTTCTCCTTGAAGTTTATTCTGCCTGCCACTTCCATATTGGCCCACGAACCTGCGGCCTTCATCACGAATCCCACGAGGTCGGCCATCACGGCAAAACCTCCGAACACGGGTCTCGGTTCTTCCTCCACCACGACGTTCTTTCCGCGCTTGTTCTTCTTCACCTTCTGGTTCTCCTCCAGCACATAGAGACGTCCGTCGGCTCCCCTGTAGGTCTTCTTGTTGTATCCCTCAGGAAGCTTCACGTCTCCGTTCGTCTGCGCCCATGTGCCGTTTGCGGACATTGCCAGCAGGAGAAAGGTGAATATGATTAATCTTCTCATTTGCTATATGAAAAGGCGTATGTTGTCCTCACTGTTGTAGTACACCTGCGGATGATATATATACACTCCCTTGAAGAGCGGTGTCTCGGGAAATCTGCTGTCGTTCTCCCACCACACTTCCTCTATCTCGTGAAACATTGCCACGCCGCAGTCGGGGCTCTCGAAATGGGGCATGTCGGTCTTCTTGATGAACAGTGTGTCCACCTGGTGAGGTGCAGGTTCGTCGGGTGTCCCCATCCAGTGCTCGTAGAGCAGGGTGTCTATGTCCTTATAGTACGACAGCTGCACCTTCAGCAGATGGAGGTCCGTACCCATGTTGTATACGGGGGTCTCGGAACCCACGGCATACACCGTCAGCGTATCCTCCAGCACGGTGGGCAGTCCCAGTTCGCTATAGAACGATATGTGGCACAGCGTGGAGTTGTAGAGCGTGCATCCCGTGTCGTCGCATCCGCCCAGCGTACACATAATGCCTGCCAGCACCACCATGATGAGACGGCGTATCTTCTTCATCATATCGTCTTGTTGATTTGATATTTGTTGCGCTCCTGCGAAGTGCGAGAGATGAGTTCGCCCAAGAATCCGGCCACGAAGAGCTGTGTGCCCAGTATCATCATCGTCAGGGCAATGTAGAACCACGGTGTGTCAGTCACCAGCGGTGCCTTGATGCCTGCACTCAGATGGTAGAGCTTCACAGCACCCACAGCACCTGCTGCCAGGAAACCTACGAAGAACATCAGGCTGCCGATGAAGCCGAACACGTGCATGGGTTTCATGCCGAACGTGGACAGGAACCACAGCGACATCAGGTCCAGGTATCCGTTCACGAACCTGTTCCATCCCATGAATTTCGACACACCGTGCTGCCTCTTCTGGTGGTGCACCGGCTTTTCGCCTATCTTGCTGTATCCGGCATTCTTCACCAGATAGGGGATGTATCTGTGCATCTCGCCATACACCTCGATGTGCTTCACCACGTCCAGACGGTAGGCCTTCAGTCCGCAGTTGAAGTCGTGCAGATTATGTATGCCGCTCACCCTGCGTGCCGTTGCGTTGAACAGCTTCGTGGGTATGGTCTTCGAGAGCGGGTCGCCCTTGCTGCGGTTCTGCTTGTAGCCCGACACCATGTCGTAGCCCTCGTCCTTTATCATGCGATACAGTTCGGGTATCTCGTCGGGCGAGTCCTGCAGGTCGGCATCCATGGTGATCACCACGTCGCCCTTCGCCATCTCAAATCCGCAGAAAAGGGCAGGGCTCTTGCCGTAGTTGCGTCTGAATTCCACGCCGCGCACTGTGTCGGGATGCTCCCTGTGGAGCTCTTCTATCACCTTCTGGCTGTTGTCCGTCGAGCCGTCGTTTGCAAATATCACCTCATACGAGAATCCGTTCTCTTTCATCACGCGCTCTATCCATTCGTAGAGCTCGCGCAGACTCTCGTCTTCGTTCCAAAGAGGTATTACTACACTTATGTCCATATTATATATAGTACATTTTGAGTGCAAAGATACTAAATTTTCACGAATTTTCTCAAAAAAATGCTCACGAGTGTGCTTAATTATCTTTTTTTTTCGTACCTTTGCACCCGCAAACACGGGAAAGTCCTGTACGGCATGCTCCCTCGGAACTCCCCCAGGGCTTGACCGCAGCAAGGGTACTTGGTTGTAGCGGCGCGATGCAGCTAGCTTTCCCACCCGCCTCTTTAGCTCAGTTGGCCAGAGCACGTGATTTGTAATCTCGGGGTCGTTGGTTCGAATCCGACAAGAGGCTCAAGAAAAGGAGAAGTGAGGTAGAAAGAGCCTCACTTCTTTTCTTTTTATGCAGACGATGAAGAAGACCGAACACGAACTTCTGGTGCGGCGTCTCCAGCGCATGGACGACGCAGAGTATTGGGCCGCCTTCGAGCGCTACTACAGCGAGTCGCCTCGCGAGTTCCTCGTCACGTTGCTGCGCGGGATGGGGGAGAGGGACCCTCTCTCGAGCGATGTCTTCCGCTCTCTTGCCGCCTCGTTTTCCGACATCGACCGCCAGAAGACGGCAGAGCGTCTCATCGACCTCTACGACGAACCCTCCTCGCTGCTTTCCCTGCTGCATCTTCTGGGCTATAACGAACCGGCCTCCCTCATACCTATTCTAATAACGCATCAAGGCAAACCCTCGGCATTTCTTCTTCTCAGGGCGTTGCGCTATGTGGAGGAAGACCGTGAACTGCTCATGCGTGTAGCCCGTTTTCTCCTGCGTCGCGGCGATGCCGTTGCCTTCAATCTGGCCAGTGTGATGCGCCTTTCCTTCAATCTGGATTCGCTGCGGGGCACGTTTTCTTTGCGTCTGGAGCCGTGGCAGCTCGACAAGATGGAAAACGACTGGAACTTCTTCTCCCAGCAGATGCTATTCTAAGTAGACATGTTGTTTTTCCGGTTTTTGTTTCAGACACTAAGCATTGACAAGTTTTCCGTGATTTCAGTGATTTCAGTGTGAGATTGTCTTGTTCGCGAGCAGAACTCACGAAACGATGTAACAAATTGTATTTCAGGGAGAGCGATAGACGGGACTCGAACCCGCGACCCTCGGCTTGGGAAGCCAATGCTCTACCAACTGAGCCACTATCGCGTGATAACGGATGCAAAAGTACATAATTTTAATGATATTAGGCATATTTTCGTGTCTTTTCTTTGGTAAATACATTTTTTTTTGTACATTTGTCCCGCAAAATACCTAAAAACGAGTACTGAAACCATATCATTTTACTAACAAATAAAGAAAATACCTATGAAAAAGAAGTTTGTTTGCGCAGTGTGCGGTTATGTTTATGAAGGCGCCGAGGCTCCCGAGCAGTGCCCGCAGTGTAAGGCTCCCAAGAGCAAGTTCACCGAGGTAAAGGACGGTGAGAAGGAGTATGTCACAGAGCACGTCATCGGTGTTGCCAAGGGTTGTCCTGCCGACATCATGGAGGGTCTGAAGGCTCACTTCGAGGGTGAGTGCTGCGAGGTAGGCATGTATCTCGCTATGGCTCGTCAGGCAGATCGTGAGGGTTATCCCGAGATTTCCGAGGCATTCCGTCGCTATGCATTCGAGGAGGCAGATCACGCCAGCCGTTTTGCAGAACTGATCGGTGATGTTGTTTGGGATACCAAGACGAACCTTGAGAAGCGTGCAGAGGCTGAGTGCGGTGCTTGTGCCGGCAAGATGGCTATTGCAAAGCGTGCCAAGGAGGAGAATCTGGATGCCATTCACGACACAGTTCATGAGATGGCAAAGGACGAGGCTCGTCACGGCAGAGGTTTCGACGGTCTCCTGAAGCGCTACTTCGGTAAGTAAATTGTGTTTTAAAATAAATTCTTAAGTCATTTTTGGATGGGGCCCGCAGTGATGCGCGCCCCATTTTTTATATAGTAGACAAGTTGTTAGTTGACGAGTTAACGAGTTGTTACTTTTAGTATTTTGCTTATTTTTTTTAGATAGCCGCAAAAAATTCGATGTCGCAAATGTCGCGAATGTCGCAAAAACAAAAAATGTCGCCCAATCGGACGACAATTTTTGTAGTGAAGAACTAAGAACTAAGAGTGAAGAATCTGGAGAACTAAGAGTGAAGAACGAAGAGTGAAGAGTGAAGAGTTTGCTACCGCCCTGTAAATATCTGAATTACTAAATTGTACATAAATTGTACATTGTAAATTGTTAAATTGTACATTAAATA
>JAGDCM010000100.1 GCA_017958545.1 Bacteroidaceae bacterium
AAAGATGGTCTGCATGGGATAGGTGTCGCCCTCGCCGGCTGTGCTCAGCTGGTCGGCAAAATACCCCTTGTTCTCTCCAGCAAAGACATGCTGCGTGCCAAGACGCACGGCATTGCTGCGGTTGCTCGCCTGCATATCCACGGAGAGGCGATAACGTCCCTTAGGAAGGGTGGACAGCGTCTGGGAGATGACGGGACGAAGGGAGTTGCCTCCGTCCCATACACCGAAGATATAGCGGCCGTCGGTGGGCTGCGGGTCACCGTTGCCTCCGCCCGCATTCACACCCCACCAGGCTGTGGTGCTGCTTACAGACCAGCCCTTGGGAGCTGTCTTGGTGAGCGTCTGGTTGTTGTCCTCAAAACTGGGATTCACGATGAGGGAGGTCTTGTCCTCGAACTGCTCCTCCGGTTCAACGGCTGCCTCCAGAACAACCGTCTGGGGCTCACCGTCGTATGTCACCACCTTGTCAAACTCCTCTGTCTCCTTGTCACCAATACCCTTCGTTGAGGACACTCTCACGATGCGGAAGGTGCGCTGCAGGAGCATGCCGTCGAACTGGCCCTCGCGGCGTCCGATTGTGAGCGTCTGCTGCTCTTCGTCCCATGTAAAGGGAATCTCCGAGAAGGCACCGCTCTTGTAGCCGTATCCGTCGAGTTCGTCCTCGTAGAGGGTGAAACGTCCGTCGGCACCGGCATAGACGCGAATCTCGAGTTCATCCCATTTCTTTTCGCTGCTGTATTGCACCTCGGGACCGAAAGGCAGGATGGTGCCGGCAGGGATGTAGAGAGGCATGATGTCCTGAGGTGTGGTGCGGAAGACACTCTTGCCGCCCTCGACAACATGTCCCGTCCAGAAGTCGTACCACAGGTTTCCGGCAGGCAGATAGACATCGCGACCGGCGGCACCGTTGGTCACCACAGGAGCCACGAGGAAGGAGCGGCCCAGCATGTACTGGTCCTTCACGTCGATGCAGTTGGCATCGTCCTCGTAGGCAACGGGCATTGACTTCATGAAGGTCTCGTCGTTTGCCACCACCTGATGAGCGGTGCTGTACAGATAAGGAAGAAGACGATAGCGCAGACGGATGTAGCGCAAGATGTTATTATAGTCGCCACGCGAGTCGTTCTCGCTGCCGAACTGCCATATCTCTCTAGGAGTCTGGTCGCCGTGGAAGCGCATCATCGGGCAGAAGCAGGAGAACTGCGTCCAACGGGTGTAGAGGGCACGCCAGTCGGCATTGTTCACGCCTCCGCTGTAACTGCCGATGAAGAAGGCACCCGTGTCGCTGTTCCAATAAGGAATGCCGGATACGGAGAGGTTGCAGGCTGCGGGAATCTGGATGGCAAGCGTCTCCCAGCTGGAAGTGATGTCGGCACTCCACACGAAAGCTCCTGTGCGCTGCATTCCTGCAAATGCCGAACGGGTGAGGATGCTCACACGCTTGTCGCTGAGACCGCTCTCTGCCAAGTGGTTGTCGTACACACCTTCCACATGACACAGAGGGAATGCATTGCGCACACTGCGGAAGGTGCGTCCGTCGAGACCCGTCACGTAGTCGTAGTCGGTGGTCTTGTTGCTGAAATCGTCCGGTTCGGAGGAATCGAGCCAAAGGGCGTCGATACCCTTGCTCATAAGTCCGTCGTAGAGATAGTTCCAATACCTGGCTCGTGTCTCTGCATCGTATACATCGTAGGGACGTGTGGCCACATTGGTGGGATAGCTCTGAATGGGGATCAGACGTCCGGCAGCACCGAATTCAGAGTATTGCTGAGTGGAGGGACCGAAATCCGGCCACACGGAAATCATCAGTTTGGCATTCATGCCGTGCACCTCGTCTATCATGCGCTGATACTGACTGTAGTTGGAGTTGAGGAACTGCATCGCATTCCAGTGGTTGTCGTCACCCCAGTACTGCCAGTCCTGCACCACACAATCCAAGGGCACACCGAGAGTGCGGTAGCGTGTTACCACGTCGATAACCTCCTGTACACTCTGATAGCGCTGCTTACTCTGGTAGAGACCGAAATTCCACAGCGGGGGCAACTGCGTGCCGCCAGTCAGGCGACGCAACGAACGGAGCACACCGTCGCTGTTGCTGCCTGCAAGGACGTAGTAGTCGATAGCCTGCCCGGTGGAGAGGAACGACATGCCGCTGTTGTCGTCATTGAAGTCCGTGGGGGAATAGTTGTCCCAATAGATGGCATAGCGCTTGGAGGAATAGAGATACGGGATGTAGATACTGCGGTTGTCCTGTATCATCCTGGTGGATAGACCGCGAGCGGAAAGCCTGCCGTTCTGCAGCTGTCCGAAACCATACATCTGTTCGTCGTCATCAAGACGGAACACCTGCTTCAGCTGGAAAGCGGCATTCGGACCGTCGGCCTTCTCCGTGAGGTCGGCTTCCAACTCACGGATGAGACCCTCACCGCCGGGGCGAAGCACACTTACAAGAGCCTCCGAGAGATTGTAGTCCACACGCACTTTCTCTGTGGCCAGCGTCACAATACCTGCAGACTCACCCTTGCTGGTGAAAGCCACAAGTTCAGGAGCAGCCGTGATGACGAGACTCTTCTCCACACGGCTCTCATCGCCTATGAATTTGGTGACTCTCACCGTGCTGTCGTTAACAAAACGCACACGCACATTGAGGTCGTCCCAATGAGCAAGCATACCGTCATCGGTGAACTCCCAGCTGATGGTACGGCTCGCAGCATAGTACACCGCAATGGCATCCTTTAAAGTATTGATATCAGCGGGAACTGTAGTATAGTTGTCAATGGTGATGGCATCGCGCACTCCTTCCGCAACACCGATAGCCGTCTGCAGCGCACTCTTGGCAGCATCGGAAGCGGGACGGGTCACGAGCAGGGCATTCGCCTCGTCAATGGTAGCTGTGAGACGCGTGCGCATCTGCTCTGCCAGTGCTTCGTCGGTGAGACCGAGTGCAGACATCAGGAAACGAAAAGCAGTGGCAATATCCATGTCGCTGTAGTAGTTCACATCGCTCACGGTACCGCCGTTGCTGTTTGTGGCTGTCAGTCCCAACGCCAGAATGATACTGCGACCATTGTCGGTCTGCACCATCTTCTCGCTCTCGGGATTGAACCATGAGAAGAGAGCATCGCCGTTGAGCATGTTCCATACAAAATACGTCTGACCATCGTTGGCAACAACATGGTCGGGAGCCACCTGTGAATTATTATTGGTGCCGCCGCTCCACCAGAGATACGTATCGGTGGAACCTGTTTTCACGTTGCTGGCCTTCACCACAAACCAGTGGTCGGCACCCGTGACGAAATACTTTCCATTGGAAGCGCTGCCCATCTGGAACGCCACATTGTTCTGACCGGTGGCGCGAACGGTGAAACTCGCATCTGCATAAAAAAAACGGTCTTGCGGGGCACGGTTGTTGTCGGTGGAGACATAGTCCTTAGGTTCAAAACTGTAACGCACCGCCTGGGCAACTGCCTGCGTGAGACCGCCGACCCACAGCATCATAACAAGGAGAAATGTGTTCTTTTTCATAGTTTTTTGTATCAAATTATCACTTGATGCTGCAAAGGTCCGTGTTTTTTGTGAGTCTATCGCAACACAAATGTTGATTCAGACGTCACAAATGAAGATATCGCCCCTTCTAGGACGATTTTCATGATATCGCACTATCGTATGCCATAGTCGACGGTGGTCACCACGCGCACGCGTTTGATATAAGGTGTGTAGGGGTCACGGTCGTCGATGCTGAACTGACCCTGCTGAGCGGAGATGACACCGTCAATGTCTGCGTCGGTGTCCTTGGCAAACTGCTCCGCAGTCTTACGGGCATTGGCCATAGCCTCCTCCACCATCTCGGGCTTGATGTCCGTGAGACCGGTGAACTCATAGCGGATTTCCTGACCGCCGTACTCCTCCGTGACGAGGGCAATACCCTGCTTCATCAGTTCCGACTGGCGGTTCATCAGTTTGCGCACCTTGTCCACATCCGTTGAGGTGACGGTGATGACGCACGCTGCCTTATAGCGGTAGGTCATTATCTCGTTGCCGTAGTTGTCGGCCTGGCGGTCGCGTATCGTGGGGGGATTGACGCTTATCTCGCTGTCAGAGAGTCCCGCAGCCTTGAGGAAAGCCACCACCTTCTGATTCTTCTTCTCAATGAGTTCGTACATCACAGAAGGGTCGTTGCCCAGTTCCTTATAGGTGAGAGGCCATGTCACCTTGTTGGCAGGCACCTCCCTTTCACTCAGTCCTTTCACCGTGACATGGTGATCCAGAGTCTTGAAACGCTCCACACCGCTCTTGATGCAAAAACCCAACACACACAAACCGATTGCAATAACAATCGATGGAATCAATAGTTTCTGGTCGTTCATGGTTTTATTTTTTTTACAAGTTCGCTTCGACTTCGCTCGCGCTCATTTGCTGCGCAAAAGTAGAAAAGTTAACGAGTAGACGAGTAGACAAGTTGGATGAAAATTATCAATTGTCAATTATCAATTCTCAATTGTTTACAACTGTTGCATATCATTAAGCTTCTTGTAGTAGCCGTCGAGGGCGAGGAGCTCTTCGTGGGTGCCGCGCTCCACAATCTCTCCCTCGTAGAGCACGCATATCTCATCGGCATTCTTGATGGTGGAGAGACGGTGGGCAATGGCGATGGTGGTGCGCGACTTCATGAGGCGCTCAAGGGCTTCCTGCACAAGACGCTCCGACTCCGTGTCGAGTGCCGACGTGGCCTCGTCGAGGATGAGGATGGGAGGATTCTTCAGGATAGCGCGGGCAATGGACACACGCTGGCGCTGTCCGCCGGAGAGACGACCGCCGCGGTCGCCAATCATCGTGTCGTAACCGTGCTCCGACTCCATGATGAAATCGTGCGCATTGGCTATCTTGGCAGCCTCGATGACCTGCTCCATCGTAGCGTTATCCACACCGAAGGTGATATTGTTGTAGAACGTGTCGTTGAAGAGGATTGCCTCCTGGTTCACATTACCAATGAGCGAACGCAGGGATGATATCGTGACATTTTTGATGTTCTCGCCGTCGATGAGCACCTCGCCCTGCTTGATGTCGTGATAGCGCGGCACGAGATCGACAAGTGTGGACTTGCCGGAACCAGACTGACCGACCAGTGCGATGGTCTTACCCTTCTCCACAAAGATGTTGATATCCTTGAGCACGGGACGACCCTCAACGTAGGAGAAGGATACGTGCTTGAACTCAACGCCCTTATCGAAACTCTTTATCTCCTTGGCACCGGGAAGTTCCTTGATGGGGTTCTCGGCCTTGAGGATGAAGTCGATACGGTCCATGGAAGCCAGTCCGAGGGGTACCTGATAGGTGGCGCGGGAGAGCTCCTTGAGAGGATTGATGACAGAATAGAGAATCACCATGTAGAAGATGAAGGTGGAGGCATCGATGAGGTTGGAACCTTGAAGTATCAGCAGACCGCCGAACCACAGCACGATGACGATGATGATGGTGCCGAGGAATTCGGACATGGGATGCGCCGCATTCTGACGAATCACCATCTCGTTCATGGCGCGACGGAACTCATTGTTGACAAAGATGAAACGGCGCGTCATCTTCTCTTCGGCAATAAAGGCCTTGATGATGCGAAGACCGCCGAGCGTCTCGTCGAGCTGTGCAATGATGTCGCCCCACTGACCCTGCACCGCACCGCTCTGAGCCTTCAGTTTGCGAGACACGACACCCATTATCCAAGCGGCCACAGGAGCCACAATCAGGACGAACAGGGTGAGTTGCCACGAAACGGTGAAGAGCGTGACGAAGCACACGAGGATGGCTATGGGCTGGCGGATGAGCATATCGATACTGCTCGTGATGGAGTTTTCCACCATCTGCACATCGGCACTCATGCGGGCTATGATGTCGCCCTTCTTCTCCTCCGTGAAGAAACCGAGAGGAAGCTTGAGCACCTTCTTGTAGACCTGAATACGGATGTCGCGCACAACACCGGTGCGCAGGGGCACCATGACAGCAGAAGAGGCGAAATAACCGGCAGTCTTGAGACCAGTCATGACGATGAGGGCTACACCCATGATAACCAGAGTGATGAAAGCTCCGTGGGCGGCAATCATATCCTGACACCACGCATAACCGTTGTTGACAATGTCGTCCTTGTTGATATGTCGCCAGTCTATCTCACGGTATTTATATACCGTCTGGTCTATCTTGAAAAGGATATTGAGGATGGGTATCAGCACAACGAACGAGAACACATTCATCCACTGCGAGAAGAAATTCAAAAGAACGGACCATACGAGATATTTGCGATAGGGATGCAAATAACGCGCCATGATGGAGAAGAACTGTTTCAGCATATCTCTATTACAATTTGGACGCAAAAGTAGAAAAAATATCTCACATTACAAAAAAAGTGAGGTCTGCGCTCTCCGAACTCAGAACTTTTTGCTAATTTTGCGCCTGTGATACGCTCTTTCATATTCAATTTCATATGGGCATACATCATCTTCATGATGTGTCGTATGGTGTTCGTTGCCGAGCACTGGGGGCTCATCGCCGTGAACGGAGGAGGTGCCCTGTGGAGGATGTGTGAGGGCAGTCTGGTGTTCGACACCTCCGCCCTACTCTATCTGCTGGCACCCTACGCCCTGCTGGCTTTGATGCCCGTACCCACAACGTGGAAGACGCGGAAAGAGTACGGCTGCGCCCTCCGTACACTGTATATGGCGGCACTGCTGCTGGGTATCGTGACGAACCTGTGCGATGTGGCGTATTTCCCCTACACGGGACGGCGCACGACGGCAACGGTCTTCAGCGAATTCTCCAACGAGGGCAATCTCCTGAAAATCTTTCTGACAGAGACGGTGAGACACTGGTATGTGGTTCTGGCAGGAGCAGTGATGATATGGGCCACGTGGAAGATATACCGCCCCGTGAAAACCTTCGCCTGGGAAAGAAACCACATGAAGAGCGTGGCGGGAAGCCTCTTATGTCTTGCTCTCTACGTACCGCTGTCGATAGCCGGCATGAGAGGCGGGTGGACCACGGCGGTGCGCCCCATCACCATATCAAATGCATTCCAATACACCGACACTCCGGCACAGGCAGCTGCTGTGCTGAATACACCCTTCTCCATGATAAGGACCTGGGGCAAGGCGGTGTTCCGCGACCCTGGTTATTACACCCCCGAGGAACTCGATGCCATCTATTCCCCCGTGCATCCAATGAGCGACAAGGAACCGACGCGGCAGAATGTCGTGGTGATGATATGCGAGAGTATGGGGCAGGAATATTTCGGATTCTACAACGACTACGAGGGCCAGACACCGTTTCTCGACTCGCTGTGCAGCGCCAGTCTCACCTTCAGGGAAAACTATGCCAACGGACGCAAGAGTATCGACGGAATGCCGTCCGTGCTCTCCTCAATACCGATGATGGGCGAACCCTTCCTGCTGACTCCGGCGGCGATGAACCGTGTGGGAGGACTGGCAAGGGAACTGGCGTGGGACGGATATGCGACGACTTTCTTCCACGGAGCGGAGAACGGTTCGATGGGATTCGAGGCTTTCGCCAGGAACAGCGGTTTTGAGCGCTACTACGGTCGCACGGAATTTGATGCAGACAAGCGTTTCCGCGGCGAGGAGGAGTTCGACGGGATGTGGGCCATCTGGGACGAACCCTTCCTGCAGTTCATGGCCCTGCAACTCACGGACATCTCCGAAGGAGGCAAAAGGCCGTTCGTGGCAGCTGTGTTCACAGCATCCAGCCACCATCCCTATCACATCCCGGAAGCATACAGGGAGCGCTTTCCCGAAGACCCGACGAACTCCATGCACCACTGTATGAGATATCTCGACTGGTCGCTGAGGCGCTTCTTCGAGACGGCTCGGAAGCAGCCGTGGTATGAGAACACCGTGTTCGTCCTGACGGGCGACCACACCAACGCCACCTCGCACGAAGAGTACCAGACACCGTGGGGACTCTTCCGCGTGCCTGTCATCTTCTACGACCCGTCGGGGAAGGCGTTTCAGGCAGAGAAGAGAGAAGGTCCTGTGCAACAGATAGACATCATGCCGACGGTGCTCTCGGCTGTGGGTCACCAGAGGGAATATATAGCCTTCGGGCAGGACGTGCTGACTACGCCCGACTCGCTCCTGTGGGCTATTACCTGGCAGGGAAGCCTGCAGATGCAGGGCGGCAGCGAACGACTCAGACGGGCAATAGAACAAAGCTACATGCAACGCATGATTGGTGATAGTTTAATGGTGAAAATTTAAAAGTTAAGAGTGAAAAATTAAGAGTGAAGACGATAAAGACATTTTTTCAAATATTGGTGCTGTGGACGCTGGTGGGAACGCTGGGACATCTCCTGTTCCTTGCAATATACAACGAACTGCTGAGCGATGCCACACGGGCAGAACGCATGCTCTCGCTTCTCTATGCCCTCAAACTGGATATCGCTGTGGCAGGATATCTGACCATAATACCCGCTCTGATGCTTCTGCTGCGCGAACGGCGGGGAATGAAACTGCTGTGGAACGCCTATTTTATCGTCATTGCAGCGATTTACGCCCTCGCCATTGTGTCAAATCTGGGACTTTACGGTCCGTGGGGATTCCCTCTGGACTACACTCCCGTGCTCTACCTGACCACATCGCCTGCCGATGCAATGGCATCCGTCACTCCGCTGCAGATGCTGGCAGCTGCGGTGGGAATAGCCGTCATCACTGCGGCTGTATATCTGGCCCGTCCGCAGTACATCTGCGCAAAAAACAAGACATACAGGATAGCAATATTCATTCTCACGGTGGCACTCATCCTGCCCATCAGAGGCGGTGTAGGCACAGGAACGAACCACACGGGAACGGTGTATTTCTCGGAAAATATGCGATTTAATCACGCTGCTGTGAATCCCGTTTTCTGCTTCATAGAGAGTGCTTCTCACCAGACGGATCTCTCCTCTCTCTACCGCTTCATGTCGGACGAGGAGGCCGACAAACTGCTGAAGGAACTGAACCAGCGCACAGACAGCGCGGAGGCCGCTCTGCGCGACTCACTCTTCAACGGGAAGCCGAAGAGAATAGTGATGGTGATACTGGAGAGCTTCTCTACACAACTGATGGAGGAAGCCGGACTCGTGGAGGGTGTCGTGCCGCAACTGGAGAAGCTGTCACGGGAAGGGATATATTTCACGGAGTTCTACTGCAACACGATGCGCACCGACCGGGCTCTGGTGAGTGTATTGAGTTCCATACCGGCATTCCCCACCTACTCGCTTATGGATCAGCCCAGCAAGAATGCCAAGTTGCCGTCCATTGCCTCTGTGCTGAAGAATGACGGTTTCCACACATACTACTATTACGGAGGAGACACAAACTTCAGTAATATGCGCTCGTATCTCGTGGCAGCAGGTTTTCAGGATATCACCTCCGACAAGAGCTTTTCCAAGAAACTGCGCACCGGAAAATGGGGCGTGGCAGACGGTCCCGTTTTCGACCGTGCAGCAAAAGAATTCGTGGAGACAAGCGGAGAGAAGAGTCTGAGTGTGGTGCAGACATCAAGCAGTCACGAACCCTTTGACGTGCCCAATCACCATGCGATGGACGACAAGGTGCTGAACGCTTTCCACTACGCAGATTCATGTCTCGGACGTTTCGTGGAGAAACTCAAGGAGAGCCGCGACTGGGGAGAGACACTCGTTGTCATCCTGCCCGACCACCAGGGACGATTCCCTACGGTGGTGAACAACTACACGCTGGAGCACTACGACCTGCCGCTCATCTTCACGGGAGGTGTGGTTAGGAAGCCCTGCAAGGTGGAGACTCTGTGCTCGCAGGCCGACATCACGGCCACACTGCTGGGGCTGCTGGGAATCGGGCATGAAGAGTTCCCCTGGTCGAAGGACATCTTCGACTGCGGAGCACCTCACTACGCCGTATTTGCCGTTCCTGACGCGGTGGGTATGGTGAGAGAGGAAGGTGCCATCATCTGGGACAACAGTTTCCAACGTGTCATGCTCTCCACATATCCGCAGGGACAGGAAGATAAACCGCTCATGACACTTAAGGCATATTATCAGGAACTATATAAGACGGCAGACGAACTATGACATGGCGCGAACTGCGATACAGGTTTTTCTCTTGGAGGAAATTCCCTCCTGTCACTCCCTGCGAGGAGCCCATTGACGTGGTGATACCCGTCATTGCGAAGGACTTGGGCACACTGCCGTTGTGCATCGAAGGAGTTAGGAGACAGGTGCAGCACCCCATTGAGAATATATATCTGGTGGCACCGGATGACGAGCGTGTGAAGCGCTTCTGCAAGGCGTACGGGCTCATCTATGTGGAAGAGAGCACTGTGCTGGGGTTCGGTCCGAAGACACTTAATCTCGGGAACCGCAGCGGATGGCTCTTTCAGCAGTTCATCAAGCTGAGCGGCAACGTCGGCACATGCCGTCACTATCTCTGCATCGACGCAGACCACATCCTCATACGGCCGCACGTATTCCTCTCTACGGAGGGCGAGACGGTGTTCTACATGAGTTACGAATGTCATCAGCCGTATTATGACAACATACACCGCCTCGTACCGGAACTGACGCTCTCCGACCTCTCTTACGTGGCTCACAAGATGCTGTTCTCGAAAGACAACTTGCAGGCGCTCCACCGACGCCTTGAGAACGGAGGCGGGAAGCGCTGGTGGGAAGTGGTGCTCGACTCCTACGACAGAACGCAGGGCTCCGGATTCTCGGAATTCGAACTGTACGGTAACTTCGTACAGAAAAAACTGCTGCGTCCGTGGCTTCAGAAGCGGCTTCCCAATAAACAGATGGCAGATTACGACACCCTTGCAAAGCGATATGCCGGCAGTCGCGCATCACTTACGTTTCCACAATATATGCGACAAAACCAATGATATTTGCCAGAGATAAAAGTCAAATGTGCAACAATCTGTTGCAGTTTGCCCACGTCTATGCCTATGGACGCGAGCACGGAAGACATGTGCTGTCAATGCGCTTCTCCTACAAGTATCCGTATTTTCACATACGACACACTAAGCACACGAGTTTTATTCTGTATCTGGTGGCAAAAATTGCCGCTGCGCTGAGGATTATTCCGACAGCAAACTACAAACCGGGATGCAATCCAGAGGCACTCGAGCGCATCGTGGAGAAGCATCGCAATGTTGTGGTGGCAGGTTGGGAGGTGCGCTATTACGACCTCTTCCTGAAATACCGCAAGGAAATCTGTGAACTCTTCCGCATCGACGAGGCATACACACTTCCCGTCAAAGCCAAGATGAGAATTCTGGACGAGGGAAAAGGCCTGCGACTGGGACTTCACATACGTCGCGGCGACTACGCCCAGTGGGCTGACGGACACTACTTCTACGATGACGAGACTTATGCTTCATACGTGAACGCATTTGCCCGGATGCATCCGACAGAGCACATACATGTGTATATGTCCACCAACGACACGGAGATGACGGAAGAAAGGATGTCGCGACTGGTGAATACCGGTGACAGGAATGGCTCTGTAACCATACATCTGCTTGGAGGCAACCCACCGGAGGACCTTTTCATGCTCTCCGAATGTGATGCCATCATCGGACCACACAGCACCTTCTCACTCGTAGCAGCGATGTACCGTGATATACCTTTCTGCCGCATGGACAGGGCAAAAGCGGAAACGCTCTCGGAGAATGACTTCAAACTTTTCGATTACTGGTTCCGACTAATAGGCCAATAACGCCAAATAACAGACGATGAAATCAGCAAAAATCACAAATCTCAGTTTCCTCTTGGCACTCGGCATCGTGTGGCAGCATTCCCGCTTACCGTTATGGCCTAGCACAATGGCATATCCTCAATTCATGCTGATACTACAGTTCACGAACAAGATGATGGAAGTCGTTGTGCCTTGTTTCTTTTTCATCAGCGGATATCTGTTTTTCCGCAACTACACTCCGGCTGATTTCCTGAAGAAACTGCGTACCAGGCTCAGGAGTCTTCTCGTGCCGTATCTGTTGTGGAATACTATCTTTGCCGCTGCATGGTATGTGGCCATACAGTTCATTCCGGATTTTGTCAGCGACCGCTTCCCTTATGACAGCATCCTGGATGTTATCGTCGGAATATTGTCCTGCCAATATACGGTGCTGTGGTACGTCGGCGTCATCTTCGTCTATGCTCTCATAGCTCCCCTCCTGTGGCTGATGGTGAGACGGAAAAAGCTCTTCCCCGTTTGGCTGATTGTCACATGCGTTATATGCCTTGTGTTCCGCCATCCCTTCTGCAGTCCTGTGTTGTGGCTGCCCATATATCTTGCCGGAGCGTACGCCGGGGTGCATCATAAAGACTTTCTCTTCGGAGAACAGCCCCTCTTCCTGACTCTTCCCTCCCTCATTATTTTCCCCATTGCATTCTATTGGGATTATTTATGGCACAACAACGTGAGCATGAATGTCGTGCAATGGATAGGTCCCACACTCTGCATCGGTCTCTACGACATAGTCAACCGACTGCACACAATACCGTCGCTATACTTTTTCAAATACTCCTTCTTCTTGTACGCCATGCATTACATGCCCTTGCACATCATAGAGCGCATGTGTCTAATGCAATGGACGCATCCGTATGCTCCGTATGTCGCATATTTCGGGGCACCACTTGTCGTAACAGTCTTTGTTATCCTCGTGGCACGTCTTACAGACCGCCACCTCCCCGGGCTCTACAGCCTCCTTTCCGGCGGCAGATAACTTACTGCACGACGTACTTCTTCCCGCCTGTGATATAGAGACCCTTGGGCAATGTACCTGCATTGACAAGTTGGCCGGCCATATTATACAAAAGCCACTGTCGGCAAAGATGCAAATTTTAGTTGATACAGCATATGAAAAATTATGAAAAGGTTGTCGTCTCTGGGGTACAAAACCGTAAGTGATAGAAAAACAACATTATAGAGAATCGATAAAACAGAATATTATTCTAAAAGAGTTTACATATGAAGCCCGATTTAGAATAAACGCAAACAAAACAGGGGATTTTTAGACAAATATTATTATTTTACTGTAGAATTTGGAGAATAATTCTGAGTGCCGTACCTTTGCACCGCAAAAAAACAAAAACTACGATGAAAAGGCAGACGACAGCGATACATACTCCTTATGTCCGACCAGATGCTTACGGAGCACTGGCAGTACCTATATATAATAATGTCTCCTTTGAGTTTCAGGATGCGCAGCAGATGTCCGATGTGTTCTGCAATCGTGTCAAGGCACCTGAATATGCAAGGATAGGAAATCCCACGGTGACAAACCTTGAGCAACGTGTAAGGGCGTTGACTGAAGCGCAGCATGTCACGGCCTATAATTCGGGCATGGCTGCTATCAGTAATGCGCTGTTTGCGGTGGCGTCACAAGGACGTAGCATAGTAACATCGCGTCATCTCTTCGGCAACACTCTGGCACTCATAAGTAATACTATGCTGCGTTTCGGAGTGAAGCCTAAAATGAGAGATCTCACTGATTTGGCAGCCGTGGAACAGGCAGTGGATGAACAGACTGCCTGTGTGTATCTGGAAATTGTGACGAACCCGCAGTTGGAGGTGGCAGATCTGAAAGGAATTGCTGATATTGCTCACGCAAAGGGTGTACCGGTAATTGCCGACTCCACCGTTATCCCGTTCACAGAGACCTCACTGAAGGATCTGGGTGTGGATATCGAGGTGGTGTCAAGTACGAAATATATATCTGGCGGGGGCACATCGTTGGGCGGACTGATTATCGATTACGGTACGTTCCCTGATATTAACAAACGCGTGAAGTACGACTTGTTGGTGAATCTCGGAGCCTACATGACACCGCAGGTGGCATATATGCAGACTCTCGGACTGGAGACACTTGATGTGCGCTATCAGCGACAGGCTGCAAATGCACAGTGGTTAGCAGAGGCTTTGAGGAACGTGACTGGTATCGAAAGCGTGAACTACGTGGGACTGCCAGACAATCCGTACCACGAACTGGCCCGTAAGCAGTTCGGCCCGACAGCTGGCGCCATGCTTACCATAGACCTCGCATCGAAGGAAGCATGCTTTGCCGCCCTCAACCGTTTGAAACTGGTTCATCGTGCCACAAATATCTTCGACAGCCGCACACTTGCCATTCATCCGGCATCTACAATATTCGGGCTATTTCCGGAGCGCCAGTTGCAGCAGATGGATGTGCGCCAAACCACCATCCGTCTTTCTGTAGGATTAGAGGCTCCGGAAGACATCTTTGATGATATTCGACAAGCGTTGGAAAATTAATATTTATTGCAATACGAATTATATAAATATGGCAGAAACAAAGAAACTGAGCATCATTGCCTTTAGCGGTGATTTCGACAAACTGACAGCAGTATTTACATTAGGTACGGGTGCTGCAGCTGTGGGTTACGAGGTGAATATCTTCTTTACCTTCTGGGGACTGGATGCCATCAAACAGAAGCAAGGGAGAAGTTTCACAGGTGGCAATTGGCTCACCAAACTTTTTGGATTCATGATGGGTGGCTTGAAGGTC
Source organism: Bacteroidaceae bacterium (assembly GCA_017958545.1). Lineage (GTDB taxonomy): Bacteria > Bacteroidota > Bacteroidia > Bacteroidales > Bacteroidaceae > Physcousia. The sequence goes on from JAGDCM010000100.1 coordinate 14,545, forward strand.
ACTCCCACAAGTCGCTTCAACTTCCTCGGTGCCGGTCCGAAGATATTCCGTTATTTGATGCGTAAGAACAATGTGGCAACACTTGAAGAACTTGTAGACGCAGCAAAGGCACTCGGCATCAATCTTTATGCGTGCGAGATGGCAATGCATGTACTTGGATTGAAGAAAGAGGACTTCATTCCGGAGGTGAAGGATGTACTTGGTGTGGCATCATTCCTGAAACTGAGTGATGGAGGGCAAACTTTATTTATCTAATTGATAATTGATAATTATGGCAACAAAGGTATTAGACATTACGAAGGAGCACTGCCCGATGACCTTCGTCAAGACAAAAATCGAGCTCTCTAAACTCCAGCCGGGCGATATCCTTGAAGTACTCCTTGCTGAAGGTGAACCTCTTGACAATGTCCCCCGAAATGCTAAAGAACAGGGATACAATGTGCTCTCAGTGGAACATGTAGAGGGAACCACACACAAAGTGACCATTCGAAAGTAATAATACAAAACATTAAAAACAAAAAAGAAATTATTATGGCAGATTCAAATTTGCAGCGCAGTGTTACAACAGTTACCGCCAGGAGGTTGGCGACGACAACCAAGACAGCCCCGCAGATGGGTTCCATCACTCCGAGACTACTCCTGAAGCTATTGCCTTGGGTACAGGTGTCCGGCGGTACGTTCCGTGTGAACAGGACAAAGGTGGAATTGAGGAAGAACGACCGTTTGCCCATCCAGTATGTGAATGGGGTACCGTCATTTACGGCTAAGGACTTGAAAGCCATCCCCCTGTTCTCAGAGTTCGATGACGACATACTAAACCGTCTGGTAAGTGCTTTCGAGACACAGGAGGTCGATGTGGATAAACTATTTGTAGAAGAGGGCAAGGACAAACAACGCTTCTTTATTGTAGCAAGTGGTCAGGCGGAAGTTATCAGCAAGGGTTCCCATGGAGAAGACCTGCGGATAGCCCTATTGGGCTCCGGAGAGTATTTCGGTGAGGCCGACCTGCTGGACGAACAAGAGTCTACGGTTTCCGTACGTGCCATTACACCTACAGTGTTCCTCGGTCTTAAACTTAAAGAACTGATTAAATTCATCAAGGAGGTGCCCGATTTCCGTGAGACCTTCAACAAGGCTGTCGACAAGCAACTGCGCCTGAAGGCTTCCGTGAACGATAACGGAGAGAAGCACATTGATTTGGTTAGCGGCCATGAGGAAGACAATATTATCCCCGAGACCTATATTGACTACGAGGAGAATCCGACGGAATATTCGCTGAACACGTTGCAGACAGTTGTGCGTGTACATACCCGTGTCAGCGACCTCTACAACAATCCCTACAACCAGTTGGAAGAACAGTTGCGTCTTTCGATAGAGAGCATAAAGGAGCGTCAGGAATGGGAGCTCATCAATAACAAGCAGTTCGGTCTGCTGGCGGCTGCCAATCCGGCCTACCGCATCACCACGCGCTATGGTTCGCCCACACCCGACGACCTCGATGAATTGCTTTCACTGGTATGGAAGGAGCCAGCCTTCTTCATTGCTCACCCACGTGCCATCGCTGCTTTTGAGCGCGAATGTACCTGGCGTGGCGTACCACCTGTGACAACAGATATCTTCGGAACGAGAGTCATACTATGGCGCGGTGTTCCCCTGATTCCTTCCGACAAGGTCGAGGTGGAAGGTCAATATCTGACCGGACGTGGAGTAGGTACCACGAAGATTATCCTTGTGCGCGTAGGCGAGAAGAGTCAGGGCGTCGTAGGTTTGCATCAGAGCGGTATTCCCGGTGAGATTGCTCCGTCACTCTCTGCCCGTCTGATGGGACTTGACAAGTTCGGCGTGGCTTCGTATCTGCTCACGAAGTATTTCTCGTTGGCCGCCCTCACAGACGATGCTGTCGCCGTACTCGAGAATGTCGAGGTCGGTTATTATCATGACTATCAGCATAGAAATAAAATAGAGAAATAAATGATAGAACTTCAGAATATAAGCGGCTACGGTCTGGACAGTGAGTCACTGACTCTGCTAAAGGAAATAGCCCAAAAGTACTGTCCGGAAGAGGCACAGGAGATTCGTCAGAGTATATTGCCTGACGAATCCCTCCACCTCGAGGAACTGGAAGCCGGTTTCAAGCAGCTTCTGGCTGGGGGCAGCGCCTACGGCGATTTGCCTTATATCGGAGATGTGGATGCCCGGACGACGACGCTCCCCAAGGATGACGGTTTTGGAATCGGCATTCCAGAGACGCAGAAGTTGAGGGATTTGCACTACGAAGAGGTGGATACCCTGAATTCAGAACAGATAAAGCGTGATTTCCCCGTATTACAGCAGAAGGTGAACGGCCACGACCTCGTGTGGTTGGATAATGGTGCGACGACGCAGAAGCCTAACCAGGTGATAGACAAGATCTCGGAATATTACCGCACGTACAATTCCAATATCCATCGTGGCGCCCATACTTTGGCTGCCCGTGCCACCGATGCCTACGAAGAGGCTCGTGAGAAGGTGCAGCGCTTCATCAACGCCGCCACAAGTGAGGAGATTATCTTCGTACGCGGCACTACCGAGGGTATAAATCTCGTGGCTCAGACCTACGGACGGCAGTTCCTGACACCGGGTGACGATGTTATCGTTTCCGAACTCGATCATCACGCCAATATCGTGCCCTGGCAGCGTATCTGTCAAGAACGCGGGGCAACTCTTCGTGCCATCCCTACCGACCGGAACGGTGATTTGATACTCTCAGAGTTTGAGCGCATCATCACACCACGCACACGTTTTGTCTCTGTCGGCCATGTAAATAACACATTCGGTACTATCAATGATGTGCAGCGCATAATAGAAATCGCTCATGCACACCATATTCCGGTGTTGATAGACGGCGCTCAGTCAATCGCACATACACCAGTGGATGTGCAGGCTCTTGGTGCAGACTTCTTCGTGTTCAGCGGGCATAAGATCTACGGTCCCAACGGCATCGGTGTGGTGTATGGTCGCAAGGAACTGCTCGATAAGATGCAGCCCTGGCAGGGCGGTGGCAACATGATTAAGGACGTGACCATCGAGCGCACTGAATACAATGCTCCTCCAGCGCGTTTCGAAGCGGGTACGCCCAATGTGGCAGATGCTATCGGACTGGGTGCTGCACTCGATTACGTGAGCCATCTCGGCATCCGTAATATCGAACACCACGAGCACCAGCTGACAGAGTATGCCCGCGAACAACTCGCCCAGATACCGGGTTTGACACTCATCGGCAATCCCAAGAACCGTGTATCGGTGGTCAGTTTCGTGCTTGACGGTATTCCAGTCCCGGAAGTAGGTACACTGCTCGACAAGGAGGGCATCGCTGTGCGCGCCGGTCACCATTGTGCCCAGCCTGCCCTGCGTGCCCTTGGTTATGAGATGAGCGTCCGTCCTACCTTCGCCCTCTACAACACCCGCGAGGACGTGGATAAGTTGGTAATTGCAATTAAGAAAATCATAGGTAGATAATATGGCAAGAATAATAGTAAACGGCGAGGCGCAAGATGTGCAGTTGCCTCTCAGCCTCACAGAGTTGATTAAACAAAACGACGTACTGCAGCCCGAAATGGTGAGCGTACAGGTGAACGACGACTTCGTAGACCGCACAGAGTGGGACGGCCTGCAGATTAAGGAAAATGATGCTGTGGATTTCCTGTACTTCATGGGAGGAGGCAACCTAAGTGAAAAGTGAATAATTTGCTACCGTTATGATAGATTTTACAGGAGAACAGATACAGCGCTATTCGCGACACATCCTTTTGAAGGACGTCGGAGTGGAGGGGCAAGAAAAGATAATGAACGCTCGTGTGCTCGTGGTGGGTGCCGGCGGACTGGGGGCCCCCGTGTCGCTCTACCTCGCTGCGGCAGGTATCGGCACCATTGGCATTGTCGATGCTGATGTGGTCGATTTGAGCAACCTCCAACGTCAGGTGATTCACTTCACCAAGGACGTGGGCGTGCCGAAGGTAAAGAGTGCCGAAGAGAAAATCAAAGCCATCAACCCCGACGTGAAGGTGGATACTTATTACGAATTCCTCGACTCGTCGAACGCGCTAGACATTATTAAAGAATACGACTTTATCGTCGATGGTACGGACAATTTTCCAGTGAAGTTCCTCATCAACGATGCCTGTGTGATGGCGGACAAGCCCTTCTCGCATGGTGGTATCCTACGCTTCAACGGTCAGACGTTTACCCATCTGCCCGGCACGGCCTGCTACCGTTGCATGTTCAAGGAACCGCCACCAGCGGGCGCTGTTCCCACTTGTTCGCAGGCTGGCGTATTAGGAGCAATTGCCGGTATGCTGGGCACCATACAGGCTGCAGAGACCCTGAAATACTTCACCGGTATTGGTGAATTGCTGACAAATCGTCTGCTCACTTTCGATGCCAAGACGATGCAGTTCCGAACGGTTCCTGTGAAGCATCGTGACTCGTGCCCCATCTGCGGCTCCAACCCCACTATCGACCACCTGATAGACTACGAACAGGGCGCCTGCGACCTTAAAAGCCACTAAGCGATGAAGATACCACAAAACGTAATTGATGAGTTGATAGCGCAGGCCCGACAGGACGCACCTAATGAAACGTGCGGCTACCTGCTGGGCACTAGCAGCCATGACGACGATGTGGTGACCGAGAACTACTGGATGGAGAACATCGACCACTCTCCTGAGCATTTCTCCTTTGCGCCGAAAGAGCAGTTCTCCGCACTGAAGTATGCACGTTCGAAGGGTTTGAAGATTCTCGCCAACTGGCACAGTCATCCTGCATCGCCCTCGCGTCCCTCACAGGAAGACCTCCGCTTGGCCAACGACCCTACCATCCGCTACGCCATCCTCTCCCTCCACGAAGGCATTCATCTGAACTCCTTCAAAATATTGAATGGCGAGGTCGTGGACAAAGAAGTACATTTATAGTTATGGATAATAAGACAATAGATACCGTTGAGCGCAACGTCCGTCTGCTGTCGCGACAAACGGAGCGTGAAATCAGCATGATGCCGCAGACGGAAGCTCCTCTGCCCTCTGTGGAACAAGTGAAGAATATCGTCAGTCTGGTAAAGAGCATTATCTTCCCGGACTATTTCAACAAACGTCAGTGCCACGAGACCATCCGCTCCTATAATATCGGTGTCCACATGGAGGAACTTCTGCAGACGCTCACAAAACAGATAGCCCACGGTCTTCAGTTCGGCGAGAAGGCTACCGCCATCACATCAAAGCAACAAGTCTATGATGAGGCCAAAGATATGACGCTGCAGTTCATCGATGCGCTGCCGGAAATCAAACGCCTGCTCTATACCGATGTGCAAGCCATGTTCGACAACGATCCTGCCGCACTGAACTATGGTGAGATAATCTTCTGCTATCCTGTAACGAAAGCTATGACCCACTATCGCATTGCTCACAAACTCCACGAACTGCACGTGCCTGTCATACCGCGCATCATTACCGAATTGGCGCACTCTGAGACAGGTATCGATATCCACCCCGGTGCACAGATTGGCGAATACTTTGCCATTGATCATGGTACAGGAGTGGTTATTGGTGAGACCAGTATCATAGGTAGTCATGTGACGCTCTATCAGGGTGTGACGCTGGGTTCCAAGAGTTTCAAGAAAGATGCCGACGGAAACATGCTCAACATCCCTCGCCACCCCATCATCGAGGATAATGTTACGGTATATTCAAATGCCAGCATTCTGGGCCGTATCACCATCGGTCACGATTCCGTCATCGGCGGTAACGTCTGGGTTACACAAAGCGTACTTCCTAACTCACGCATACAGCAGTCAAAAGCTGTGGAAAGACATTTTGAAGGAGGACTGGGGATTTAATCATTTTTATTCGCGTCATCGTGCGGATTTTGCCAGAAAGTCACACAAAAACAATAGATTAAGGATGAATTTCATATTTATTTCGCCCCATTTTCCACATACGTACTGGCAATTCTGCCAGCGGCTCAGGCAGAACGGCGTGACGGTGCTGGCCATCGCCGACGTACACTACGACTTGTTGCAGCCGGAGCTGAAGGAGTCGCTGACGGAGTACTACCGCGTGGGCTCTCTGGAGAACTACGACGAGGTGTATCGCGGCGTGGCCTACTTCGCCTACCGCTACGGGCACATCGACTGGATTGAGTCGAACAACGAGTACTGGCTGGAGCAGGACGCCCGGTTGCGTACGGACTTCAACGTCGTGACAGGCATACAGGCCGACCGCATCCGCAGCATCAAGGAGAAGTCGGAGATGAAAAAGCACTATCTGGAGGGCGGCATACCGACGGCGCGTCAGACGCTGGCTTCGGCAGGACGCGAGGCTGTCGCTGCATTTGCCGCTGAGGTAGGCTATCCCATCATCGCCAAACCTGACGTGGGCGTGGGTGCCAGCGGTACTTACAAGATAAATAGCGAGGCGGAGCTGGCCGACTTCTACGCCAAAGAAAGGCATGCCAACCAGTATGTTGTCGAAGAGTTCATCACGGGCGAGATATGTTCCTACGATGCTGTCATCGATATCAAGGGCGAGCCGCTGTTCGAGTCTATGACCGTCTGGCCGCCGTCCATCATGGACATCGTGAACCTGAAGCTCGACCTGTCATACTACGTCGATAAGGAGATGCCCGAACCGTTGCGCCAGCTGGGCCGCCGCACGGTGAAAGCCTTCGGCGTGGTGAGCCGCTTCGTACATCTGGAGTTCTTCCGTCTCGACAGCGATCGTCCCGGCCTTGGTAACATCGGCGACTTCGTGGCTTTGGAAGTAAACATGCGCCCGGCAGGAGGCTACACGCCCGACATGATCAACTACGCACACTCAACCGATGTGTATAAAGTATGGGCCGACATGGTGGCCTTCGACGAGTTGCGCACCGAAGAGGGCAAGCCCTACTACTGCGCCTTCGCCAGCCGCCGCGATATCTACCGCTACCGCCACAGTCACAACGAGGTGAAGAATCGCTACAGCGGACAGCTGATGATGTGCGAGCGTATGCCCGAATTATTCTCGGCAGCCATGGGACAGCAGATGTACACCGTCCGTCTCAACACAATGGACGAGGTGCAGGAGTTCATTAATTATGTACACGCAAAACAGTAGTAAATGGAAATTAATTACGTAAAAAAATACAGCAACGCCCTCGGGCGTGACATGGAATACAAGACCTACGGCAGCGAGGGACATCCCGTGTTGGTCTTCCCGTCGCAGGACGGTCGTTTTTACGACTACCAGGACTTCGACATGGTAGGTGTGCTCTCCGGCTTCATTGACCGCGGACTTATCCGGCTTATCTGTGTTGACAGCATCGACCGCGAGACGTGGAGCGACATTCAGGGCGACCATCACCGCCGCATAGCACTCCATGAACAGTGGTTCCATTATATTGTGGACGAGCTCATCCCGGAAGTGCGCCGCCATCCCGACGAGACATTCATCATCACGGGCTGTAGCATGGGAGGTTTCCACGCCGGAAACTTCTTCTTCCGCCGCCCAGATTTGTTTGACACGCTGCTGGCCCTGAGCGGACTCTACTACGCAGGCTATTTCTTCCCCAACTACCAAGACCCGCTCATCTACGACAACTCGCCCTACGATTTCCTGCGCTCAATGCCCGCCGACCATCCCTATTGGGACCTGTACCGCCACCGCCGTATCGTGATGTGCGTGGGTCAGGGGGCTTGGGAGGACGGACTGCTCGACAGCACCCGACAGATGGATGCCCTGCTGAAAGAGAAGAACGTCCCCGCCTGGATCGACTACTGGGGCCAC
>JAGDCM010000101.1 GCA_017958545.1 Bacteroidaceae bacterium
TATCCCGACCAGCCGGGCGTTGCCCCGCAGATTATCTCCAGCTGGGACCACACACCGCGCAGCGGCATGAGGGGTTCCCTGTTTGTCCGCAACACACCCCAACGCTTCGGAGACTTCGTGGATCGGCTCCTGCGCAAACTGCGCTCCTACACGAATCCCGCACCCTTCGTCATGATTAAGTCGTGGAACGAATGGGGCGAAGGCAACTATCTTGAGCCGGATGTCAAATATGGGAAGGGCTATCTCGAAGCGCTGCGCAAGGCCATAGACAACAACCGATAAACCCTGGGAAACCGATGAAAATATTCAATATCGAACTGGAGTTCAACCACGACACCATAAGGCAGAAGATAGAGCGTTGCTGCCGCGAACACGACAAGGGATACGTCTGTATCGTGGACGGCCCCAGTCTCGTGCGCTCACACACCGATCCTGAATTCCTCCGCGTGCTGCAGGGGGCCTGTTTCAACTCCTGCGACGGCGGCTCCATCGCCGCTATGGCTAGCCGACTCTACAAGCAGAATCTGAGGGCATTCACCGGCCCCGAAATCTTTGCCGAATACGTCACACGCAGTGATTTCAGACAGGTGCTGCTGGGCAATACGGAAGAAATGTATCGGAAGGTGATGCAGAAGGTTAAAGAAGTTCAAGGAGTTCAAGGGGGAGAACATCTGCACCACATTCCTCTGCCCTTCTGCAAAGTGGAGGACTTCGACTATGAATCCATCGCCCGAGAAATAGACCGCCTCAAAGCCGACATCATCTGGGTCAGTCTGGGCGCGCCCAAGCAGGAGTATTTCATGCAACGTTTGTTACCCCATCTTCATCGTGGCCTGATGCTCGGCGTGGGCGCAGCGTTCGCGTTCTACCTCGGCGAGTTGAAGGACTACAGCTTCCGCATCGGAGAGTATCGCTTCAACTGGATCTACCGCCTCTTCATCGAGCCCAAGAAACAGTTTGCCCGTGTCGGCACCATCTTTCGCTATTATCCCGCTATCTACCTTAAAGAAATGAAACGGCTCCGCGGATGAGACGAGCTCTGTCAACCATATTTCTGATGCTGCTGACGGTGACGCTGAATGCCGTCACACTGAGCGTACAGACGCAACAGGACTTCGATGCACTGAGTACACGCATCGCCGAAGAAATCGCCCGCGGGGAGAAGAACATCTCCGTCAACATTGAAGCACGGACACTGACTTTCGCCGACACCCAGATTTCAATATCGGGCATTCATAGCAACGATATCAGCATCTCCATTCACGGTAAGGGCGTGCTGCTCACGAGCCGGGGACATCTTGTGCGGGCTGTGACTCATCCCTCGCTGATGTACCTCAAAGACGGTGATTACTACAACCCATGGACGGAGTTCCGGCAACTCCATGACACCATATCCATTGCAGACGAGTCATCCCACTTGTGCGGCATCTATACTTCTTCTAAGAACAAGAAAGACTTGCACCCGCAAAACATTTTCATCAACTACACATGCTGGTACACTTCCAGGACAAGCCCCGTCACATACATTAGCAAAAAACGGATAGAGTTCGACGGCGGCGATTGGGCTGTGCCCCAACAAGGAAATTTCTTTAATGTCAACATGGATTATTCGTATGCAAAGATATTTCCTCGCTATCGCCTGTTCGGGGTTAAAGCAGTACCTGACAACCTGTATGAATGTGCTGCCTCTACCCTCTTGAAGATTGCATTTTGCGACTTTCAAAGTTTTAGCATAGACAACATAAATGTTACTGGCAGCAGCGACAACGGTGCTCTTATCCTAATTGACAGTTCCAAGGCTGACTCCATAAGTATTTCTAACAGCACATTCCGCTGCATCGGGGGCACCATTCTTCTTGACAGGAAATCATCTAACGTCTGCTTCTCGGGCAACCGCGTGGACACGTTCATGGGTTACGGCGTGGAGAGTGAAGTGGGAAGCACGGGATCGAAGGTTCATGACAACACGTTTTCCAACTGCACGCTGGGAATGGAAATGGGATTCGCCATAAAGATGCGGGGCGACAACTTCATCGTCAGGAATAACACCATCTCCGATTTCTGCTATGGCGGCATCGGAGTCGGTATATATGCAAAGACCCGGACTGATAAAAAGTGTACGGGTATTATATCCGACAATGAGTTGTACTATACTGATGCTTTCCTCGCGAATCTGTCCCAACACACTTTGATGGATACCGGCGCCATCTACACCTGGACCCGTACGGATGGAGTCACTATCAGCAACAACTACATCCACGATATCGCCGGCATCAAAAGCAACAGCGGCATCTTCTGCGACGACGGTGCGAAGGGCATCACGCTCTCCGGCAACCGCATCGAGCGCATATACGGCGGCTACGACATAGATCTGCGCTGGTGTGAGACTTACAAGGCCGATGTGCCCGACCACAACAGCGGGAACCGCATATTCAACAATCAGACTACCGGCAAAGTCCGCTTCGAAACCCAACGCCCGTAACAACACCATGAAAAAGATTCTGTTTATCAGTCAATACAGTCCTGAAGCACGTATTGTCGGCGATATGATCTACACTTGGGACATTCTTCGCGCCCTGAAACATAACGAAGGAGTGTATGTCCACTTCATCGCCTATCAGGACAAGGAGAAATGGTATGAAAACGAGACGAAACAACTGGCCTCCCTCGTAGACAAAGTCACTGTCGTTCCGTTCAGGCATCTCAAGGCCTGGCAGATGGCGCTGTCTTTATATCCAGCATCCATAAAGAACAGGGCACATGGGAACATGCTATCTGCGGTCAACAAAATCCTGGAGAACGAACATTATGACTGCATCATGTTCAATACTCTGAGAATGGCTTATCTCGTGAACAGCATACCTGCCAAAGACAGCAGGCTCGTCTATCTCAGCCACAACATTGAAGCAGA
>JAGDCM010000102.1 GCA_017958545.1 Bacteroidaceae bacterium
GAGGTGAGCCCGCTGCCCATGCCTCACGGTTCGGCTATCTTCACCCGCGGTGAGACGCAGTCTCTCTCCACCACCACACTGGGCACCAAGCTCGACGAGAAGATGGTGGACGATGTGCTCGACAAGAGCTACATGCGCTTCCTCCTTCACTACAACTTCCATCCCTTCTCCACCGGCGAAGCCAAGGCTCAGCGCGGCGTAGGTCGTCGCGAGATCGGTCACGGCCATCTGGCATGGCGCGGCCTGAAGGGTCAGATTCCTGCCGACTATCCTTATACCATCCGCGTGGTGAGCGACATCCTCGAGAGCAACGGTTCCTCTTCCATGGCCACCGTATGCGCAGGCTGCCTCTCTCTGATGGATGCCGGTGTACCCCTGAAGAGCCCCGTGAGCGGTATCGCCATGGGTCTCATCAAGAACCCCGGTGAGGACAAGTACGCTGTGCTCAGCGATATCCTCGGCGACGAGGACCATCTGGGCGATATGGACTTCAAGACCACCGGTACCCCCAACGGTCTCACGGCCACTCAGATGGATATCAAGTGCGACGGTCTCTCCTATGAGATTCTCGAGAAGGCACTCATGCAGGCCAAGGCCGGTCGTGAGCACATCCTCGGCGAGATGCTGAAGGTGCTGCCCGCACCCCGTCCCGAACTCAAGCCCCATGTGCCCCGCATCGAGCAGATTATCATACCTAAGGAGTTCATTGGTGCTGTCATCGGCCCCGGCGGTAAGATTATCCAGGGCATGCAGGAGGAGACCGGTGCCATCATCACCATCGACGAAGAAGACGGTGTTGGCAAGGTACAGGTCAGCGGTAGCGACAAGTCATGCATCGACGCAGCTCTTGCCAAGATTCGTGCCATTGTTGCCATCCCCGAGGTCGGCGAGGTATACGAGGGTGTTGTACGCTCCATCATGCCTTACGGTGCCTTCGTTGAGTTCATGCCCGGCAAGGACGGTCTGCTCCACATCAGCGAGATTGAGTGGAAGCGTCTGGAGACCGTCGAGGAGTCAGGTCTGAAGGAAGGCGACAAGATACAGGTGAAACTTCTGGAGATTGACCCCAAGACGGGCAAGTACAAGCTCTCCCACCGCGTGCTCATTGAGAAGCCCGAGGGCTATGTGGAGCGCGAGCGCCGTCCCCGTCCCGAGCGTCGTCCCCGCCCTGAGCGTCGTCCCCGCCCTGAGCGCGGCGGCTATCGCGAGGAGGATTCTTCTTCCGACGAAGAGTAAGTTTTTGCTTTTGGCCGATGGCCGAAAAGAGAAAGAAGCATCCCTCCGGGGGGTGCTTTTTTCATTTCTGCCGCTCTACTGATAAAAGACGAGGCAGCCTTCGCTTTTTATGCCCAGGAAAAGAGAAAGACAATACAAAAAGCAAATATAAGACAACAAAGTTTAGCAAAATGCTTGCTTGGGTGCCAAAATCTTCGTACTTTTGCAACCGGTTTAGAGAAAAAGGAAACATTTTGTATTTGACAGCCACCACGAGACAACAAAAAGAAAGAGAAAAAGCATGCAACAAGCAAAACTGATATTGGATGACGGCACTGAGTTCTGCGGATGGTCGTTCGGCGCTGAGACGAACACGGCAGGAGAAGTGGTCTTCAACACCGCGATGACGGGTTATCCCGAGAGCCTCACCGACCCCAGTTACGCCGGGCAGATACTGGTGACGACATATCCGCTGATAGGCAACTACGGTGTTCCCGAGACGGGCGGCTCGCCGCTGCCAGAATTCATGGAAAGCGAACGCATACACGCAAAGGCACTCGTGGTGGCTGACTACAGCGGGAAATACAGCCACTGGAATGCGAAGGAGTCGCTCTCCGACTGGCTCAGGAGAGAGGGCATCCCCGCCATTTCCGGCATCGACACCCGCCGGCTCACAATGCTGCTCAGAGAGCGCGGTGTGATGATGGGAAGGATTGAGATGAGTGAAGAACGAAGAGTGAAGAGTGAAGAATTGTCGGATTACGGTTCCGTCAACTGGGTGGAGAAGGTAAGCTGCAAAGAGGTGATTACCTACAAACCGGATTCCACTCTTCACTCTTCACCCAAGCGCGTAGTGCTTGTAGACTGCGGTGTGAAGGCCAACATCATACGCTGCCTGCTTCGTCGCGGTGTGGAGGTTATCCGCGTGCCCTGGGATTACGACTTCAACCGGTTGGAATTCGACGGTCTTTTCCTTGCCAACGGTCCCGGCGACCCGGAGCAATGCAGCAAGACGGTGGAGCATATCCGCACGTTCATGGAAAGTGAAGAACGAAGAGTGAAGAGTGAAGAGTCAGCAAATAAATCAATGGTGCGCCCTCTGATGGGTATCTGCCTGGGCAACCAACTGCTGGCCCGCGCCGCAGGGGCCAGGACATACAAACTGAAATACGGCCACCGCTCGCACAACCAACCGGTGCAGCGCGTCGGTTCCACGCAATGCTACATCACATCGCAGAACCACGGTTACGCCGTTGATGACTCTACGCTGCCATCCGACTGGGAACCGCTTTTCGTCAACATGAACGACGGTTCCAACGAGGGCATACGTCACAAGACGCACCCCTGGTTCTCGGCACAGTTCCACCCCGAGGCCTGTTCCGGCCCCACGGATACGGAGTGGATGTTTGATGAGTTTGTGTCTTTAGTTGACAAGTGGACAAGTAAACGAGTAAACGAGTTGACAAGTGGACGAGTTGACGAGTTGGATGAAGATGCTAACGACTTGTCAACTTGTCAACTCGTCAACTCGTCAACTATCGAAAAGGTTCTCCTCCTCGGTTCGGGAGCCCTGAAGATAGGTCAGGCGGGCGAGTTCGACTACAGCGGTGCGCAGGCACTGAAGGCATTAAAGGAGGAGGGTGTGACGTCGGTGCTCATCAATCCGAATATCGCCACCGTGCAGACCTCGAAGGATGTGGCGGACACGGTGTATTTCCAACCCGTGACACCCGATTTCGTGGAGCGTGTCATAGAGAAAGAGCGCCCCGACGGCATTCTTCTCTCGTTCGGCGGACAGACGGCGCTCAACTGCGGTGTGGAACTCTACAAACGCGGCGTGCTGGAGAAATACGGTGTAAAGGTGCTGGGCACACCTGTGCAGGCCATCATCGACACCGAGGACCGCGACCTCTTCGTGAAGCGCCTCGACGAAATAGGTGTGAAGACGATAAAGAGCGAAGCGTGCAGCAATATCGAGGAGGTGCGACGTGCTGCACACGCACTGGGATTTCCCGTCATACTCCGTGCGGCATACGCCCTCGGAGGTCTCGGTTCGGGGTTCTGCGACAACGATGCCGAACTGGACACTCAGGCCGAGGAGGCCTTCTCGTTCTCACCGCAGGTGCTGGTGGAGAAGAGTCTCAGGGGATGGAAGGAAATAGAATACGAAGTGGTGCGCGACCGCTACGACAACTGCATCACCGTCTGCAATATGGAGAACTTCGACCCTCTCGGCATCCACACCGGCGAGAGCATCGTCGTGGCTCCCAGTCAGACGCTCACCAACAGCGAGTACCATAAATTGCGCGCTCTGGCCATCAAGATAATACGTCATATCGGCATCGTAGGCGAGTGTAACGTGCAGTACGCCCTCGACCCCAACAGCGAAGACTATCGTGTCATCGAGGTCAACGCCCGTCTGAGCCGCTCCTCGGCTCTGGCATCAAAGGCAACGGGCTATCCCCTGGCCTTTGTGGCGGCAAAACTCGGTTTGGGCTACGGTCTCTTCGAACTGAAGAACTCCGTCACCAAGACCACCAGCGCCTTCTTCGAACCGGCTCTCGACTATGTGGTGTGCAAGATTCCGCGCTGGGACCTTTCCAAATTCCACGGTGTGAATCACGAACTGGGTTCCTCGATGAAGAGTGTCGGTGAGGTGATGGCTGTGGGCCGCACCTTCGAGGAGTCGCTGCAGAAGGGTCTCCGCATGATTGGCCAGGGCATGCACGGATTTGTGGACAACAAGGCGCAGCATGTCACCGATGTGCCCGGCGCTCTGCAGCATGCCACCGACACACGCATCTTCGTCATAGCAAAGGCCATGATGATGGGCTACACTATTGAGCAGATACACCGGCTGACGAAGATCGACCGCTGGTTTCTCGAGAAGCTGAAGCACATCATCGACATCAACCAAGGACTGCAGGAATACAGATACCTGTCGGAATGCCTCGGCACGATGGACAGATACGAGTTCCTGGAACTGATTGAGGAACCCGCTTTCGTGAAACTGCTTCACGAGGCGAAGATCTACGGCTTCTCGGATTTCCAGATAGCCCGCGCCGTGGGTCTCGAGGCGGACATGAATATGGAGGATGCCGGCCTTATGATACGCCGGTGGAGGTACGAACTCAACATCATCCCCGTTGTCAACAAGATAGACACCCTCGCGGCAGAATATCCCGCGCAGACCAACTATCTGTATATGTCTTATCTGTAAATCCGCCCGTCCGCTCAGCGTCCCAGAGCCGCGAACAGGGCATCCAGCGCAGCATCCGCATCGCCGGCAGCCTCATCGAGCAGACTCA
Organism: Bacteroidaceae bacterium; assembly: GCA_017958545.1. Lineage (GTDB taxonomy): Bacteria > Bacteroidota > Bacteroidia > Bacteroidales > Bacteroidaceae > Physcousia. Next base: position 4,524 of record JAGDCM010000102.1, read on the forward strand.
CGAACTTGGAACCGATGATAGCACCGGCGGCATTGTCCTGGGCGGCCTTGAGAGTCTGGGCGTTGCTGATGCCGAAACCTATCATCCTGGGATTGCGCAGCTGCATAGCATTGATGCGCTGGAAATAGGCCTGCTTCTGTTCATCGAAACTCTTCTGCGTACCCGTGATGGATGCCGACGACACCATGTAGATGAATCCGTCGGTGTGGCTGTCGATGAAACGGATGCGCTCGTCGCTGGTCTCGGGTGTGATGAGCATGATGATGCGCAGGTCGTAACGGTCGGCAACGGGTTTCACCACATTGAGATAGTCGTCGAAAGGCAGATCGGGGATGATGGCACCGCTGACACCGGCCTCCACACACGAGCGGCAGAAGGCCTCGATGCCGTAGTGGAGTATGGGATTGAGGTAGCCCATCAGCACGAGAGGTATCTCCACCTTATCCTTGACGGCTGCGAGCTGTGAGAAGAGGCGTGTGAGCGTCATACCGTTTCGAAGCGCCTTGGTGGCAGCACTCTGTATGACGGGACCGTCGGCCAGCGGGTCGCTGAAGGGAATACCCACCTCCACCATTGCGATGCCGCGACGCTGCATGGCGAGGATGACGTCGGCAGTGCCCTCAAGTGTGGGTGCACCGGCACAGAAATAGAGCGAAAGGAGTTTTTCGTCCTTGCTGTCTGCAAAAAGTTTGTTTATCTTATTCATAGTGATTGGAGAAACGTTTTCAGTTTATTGATATCTTTTAAGGCAGGGGACACTTCGAAGCGCGAATTGAGGTCGATGCCCACACACTTCGGATGGCGGAATGCCTTCACGCGCTCAGCATCGTCGGGACCGATGCCGCCGCTGAGCAGAAACGGCGTCTCACCCCGATAGGAGGACAACACGCTCCAGTCGAACTTCTCACCGTTGCCGCCCACACACTTACCCTTGGTGTCGAAGAGAAAGTAATCCACAAGTCCCTCGTAGGGCGCTGTCTGAGCAAGATCATTGCCATCACTCACGTTGATTGCCTTGATAAGATGGAATCCCTGCAACTGAGCGCAGTACTCGCGCGACTCACGGCCGTGAAGCTGGATATAGTCGAGGGCATATTCATCAGCAATGCGCTTGACCGTCTTGATGTCCTCGTCGACAAAGACACCCACGCGCTTACACCCCGTAGGCAGATAGGCGGGACGCTCGCTGACGTAGCGGCTCGACTTCGGCCAAAATATAAATCCCATCAAGTCGATGCCAAGAGCCTCCACCTCGCGGATGTTGTCCGCATCTCTCATGCCGCAAAGTTTTATCATAGTTGACGAGTTGACAAGTTGACGAGTTGTTAGTGGGTGAGTTGGTTGATGAAGTCATGGAGGGACTGGCCAGGGTTGTCGGCGCGCATGAAATTCTCTCCGATGAGGAATCCCCGGAAACCGGCCTCTCGCAGAGCCCTCACTGTTGCAGGATTCGATATACCGCTCTCGCTCACCTTGACAGCATCCCGGGGCAGGAGTTCGGCCAAACGGAAACTGTTTTCCACATCGGTGACGAAGGAACCCAGATTGCGGTTGTTGATGCCGCAGAGATCGGGTTGCAGGTCGGCGTATTCGAGTTCCGCCTCTGAATGCATCTCGAGGAGCACCTCCAAGCCCAGTTCGTGAGCCTTGTCCATCAGCCGTCTGCACTCGGCCTTGCTTAGACAGGCGGCAATCAGCAGCACGGCACTCGCCCCGCAGAGCACAGCGGCATAGAGCTGGGCCTCGTCGATGACAAAATTCTTGTAGAGCACGGGGACGGTGACACCCGAGCGGCGGGCCGTGCGGATGAAGTCGTCCGCACCGCCGAAATACTTCGCATCGGTGAGTATGGAGAGCGCAGCGGCACCGTTCTGCTGATAGCTCAGCGGTATGATGTCGGCCCGCCCGTCTTCCTTGATCCATCCTTTCGACGGCGAGCGGCGCTTGAATTCGGCGATGATGCCCGACGGGCTGTCGAGCAAGGCCTGGCGCAGAGAGGGTTTCCGGGCGCAGAGTGCAGCAAGTTCCTTGCGCTTCGTTGCGATGATGTCCTGTAGAATGTCCATGGGGGATTACGAATTGAGTTCCACAAATTTCCTGAATGTCCTCAGCGCACTGCCGCTGTCGATGCTCTCGCGGGCGATGTCGATGCACTCCTCAATGCTCTTCTGTCCCTTCTCCAGCACCTGAATACCGAACGCGGCGTTGGCCAGCACGATATTCTTCTGTGCGGGCAGGGCGCGGTTTTCCAGCACGGAGTCGAATATTTCAGCAGCCTCCTCCTCTGTGGCACCGCCTACGAGTTCCTCGGGCCTGGCGATGTCGAACCCCAGGTCCTGCGGACGGAAGACCCGTTCGTAGCTGTTGGTGGTCACCTTGAAATTGCCCGTGAGCGATATCTCGTCGTAGCCGTCGACAGAGTTCACTATGCCGTAGTCGATACCCAGACGCTGGTACACACTGCTGTAGAGGCGCATCTGGTCGAGATTGGCCACACCCAGCAACTGGCACTGCGGACGGGAAGGGTTCACGATGGGACCGAGCAGATTGAAGATGGTGGGAAAGGGCAGCGCCTTGCGTATCGGTCCCACGAATTTCATCGCGCTGGCAAAGAGCTGTGCGTGCAGATACACGATACCGGCTTCGTCCAGCGAGCGGTTCAGACGGTCGATGTCGTCGGTGAACTTAATCCCGTGGTGCTGTATGACGTTGGAGGCTCCGCTCACCGAGGTGGCCGCATAGTTGCCGTGCTTGGCCACCTTGTAGCCGGCACCCGCAATGACAAAGCAGGCCGTGGTGGATATGTTGAATGTGTTCTTCCTGTCGCCGCCCGTACCTACGACATCGATATAGCGGTCGGCTTTCAGTATGGCGGGCACACCCGTCTCCAGCACACCGTCGCGGAAGCCGAGCAGTTCGTCCACAGTCACCCCGCGCATCTGCAGGCAGGTGAGCAGCGCCGTGATTTGTTCGTTGGGATATTCGCTGTGGGTGATTCCTATGAGAATCGTCTTCATCTCCTCGCGGGAGAGCGTCTCGTGGTTCAGCAGTTTGGCAAGAATCTCTTTCATAGCTCTATGAAATTTTTTATTATGGTTTTTCCGTTAGGTGTGAGCACCGACTCCGGGTGAAACTGTATGCCGTGCACCTCCATCGTCCTGTGGCGCAGCGCCATGATTTGACCCTCGTCGCTCACGGCGGTCACCTCCAGACACTCGGGCAATGCCTCCTTCGACACCACCCACGAATGGTAGCGTCCGATGGTGATGTCGCGGTCGAGACCCTCGAAGACGGGGTCGGCGGCCACAATATGGCAGGGCGTTGCCACACCGTGAAACACGTCGGAGAGATTCTCCAGTTTGGCTCCGAAGGCCTCGCCGATGGCCTGATGACCGAGACACACGCCCAGCATGGGCTTCCGGCCGGCATAGGTGCGGATGACGTCCAGCAGCAGGCCTGCCTCGGAAGGGATGCCGGGGCCCGGGCTCAGTATTATCTTGTCGAAGGCCTCCAGGTCGGAGAGCTCAAAGCGGTCGTTGCGCACCACGGTGACCTCCGCACCCAGTTCCTTCACCAGATGACTCAGATTGTAGGTGAACGAGTCGTAGTTGTCTATTATCACTGTTTTCATAGGACACATATATGGTATTAGCGGGACGTGCTTGCTGCCACGATGGCGCGGCGCAGGGCTCCCAGTTTGTTATTCACTTCCTGCAGTTCGTATTCCACATCGCTCTTGGCCACGATGCCTCCGCCGGCCTGAAACCACAGTTCGCCGTTGCGCGAGACGAAGGTGCGTATGGTGATGGCCTGATTGAGCGAACCGTCCAGACCTATCACACCGATGCATCCTCCGTAGGCACCGCGGTTGTGGGGCTCGTATTCGGAGATGAGCTGCATGGCACGCACCTTGGGAGCGCCCGACAGCGTGCCGGCAGGGAAGGTGTCGATGAAAGCCTTCACGGGGTCGGCACCCTCGTCCAGTTCACCGCTCACACGCGACACCAGGTGAATCACGTGGCTGTAGTACTGCAGGTCCTTGTAGAAGTCCACCTTCACGTTGTGGCAGTTGCGGCTCAAGTCGTTGCGTGCCAGGTCCACCAGCATCACGTGTTCGGCATTCTCCTTGGGGTCGTTGCGCAGATATTCCGCACCCCTGCGGTCGCTCTCCGCGTCGCCAGTGCGCTTCGTGGTGCCGGCGATGGGGTCGATGTATGCCTTGCGGCCTTCTATCCTGCAATGCGTCTCGGGCGACGAACCGAAGATGCGGAAACCGCCGAAGTCGAAATAGAAGAGATACGGCGAGGGATTGATGCTGCGCAGAGCGCGGTAGAGGCGGAAGTCGTCACCCTCGTAGCGCTGCACGAAACGGCGCGACAGCACTATCTGGAACACGTCGCCCCTCATACAGTGGCGTATGCCCCTGCGTATGTTCTCCCTGTGCTCGTCGTCGGTCAGCGTACTCATCACATCGCCCACGGGACAGAAGTCGTATTCCCTCACGTTGCCGCGGTTCATTGCCTTGAGTATGTCGGATATCTCCGCCTCGCCGGCCAGGCTCACCACCTTCAGCGTGTTGTTGTGGTGGTCGAAGACGATGACATCCTTATATAATATGTACAGTACGTCGGGTGCGTCGTTCTTCTCCTGCGTCTCGTCCTTCACGGCAATGCCCTCGAAATAGCGCACGGCATTAAACGAGGTGTAGCCGAAGAGACCGCACACAGCAGCGTCGTCGCCCTCCACACGGATGCGGTCGATGAGGGCATGGATGGCCTCAGCCACTCCGTAGCTCCTGTCTATGGCGTGCGTCTCGGTGCTTCCGTCGGGAAATGTCACTGTGGCGATGCCGTGCCCCACAGCCACGCCGGCAATGGGATTGATGCCGATGAAGGAGCGCGAGTTGTTGCTGTCGTGATAGTCCGAACTCTCCATCAGCGCACTCTGCGGATACATGTCCCGCAGACGCATATAGACTCCCACCGGCGTGTACAGATCCGCCAGTATGGTCTTGCTTGTGGTTGAGAAGTTAAAAGTTTCCATATTCTTTTGCCATTTGCTTGTTGTTCAAATATGTCTCCACATCCTTGTCTCCCCTTCCGCTGACGGTGAGCACCACCACGTCGGTGGGTTTGAATGTGAGTTTGGAGAGCGCCGCGATGGCGTGTGCCGACTCTATGGCGGGGATGATGCCCTCCATGCGTGTCAGTTCGTAACCGCCGTAGATGGCCTCATCGTCGTTGATGCTCAACACCTGGGTGCGGCCCTGTCTGGCCATATTGCAATGCATGGGACCCACACCCGGATAGTCGAGACCGGCGGAGATGGTGAACGCCTCCTGTATCTGACCGTCACCATCCTGCATCACCAGCATCTTGGCTCCGTGCAGGATACCCGTCGTACCCTTGTGGATGGTGGCTGCCGTGTGGTCGGTTTCCCATCCGTGACCGCCGGCCTCAGCCAGCACTATCTTCACGCGCTCGTCGTCCATATAGTGGTATATCGTGCCGGCCGCATTGCTTCCTCCTCCGATGCAGGCGATGAGGTAGTCGGGATAGTCGCGCCCGATTTTCTCCTCCAGCTGTCCCTTTATCTCCTCCGAGATGACGCTCTGCATGCGTGCCACCAGGTCGGGATAGGGATGCGGCCCCATTGTGCTGCCCACGATGTAGAAGGTGTCGGCGGGATGGCAGCACCAGTCGCGTATGGCCTCCGAACATGCATCCGACAGCGTCATGTTACCTGTGCGCACGGGGTGCACTGTGGCTCCCAGCATCTTCATGCGCTCCACGTTGGTGTGCTGGCGCTCCACATCGGTGGCACCCATGAACACCTCGCACTGCATACCCATCAGGGCGCACACCGTAGCCGTTGCCACACCGTGCTGTCCGGCTCCCGTCTCGGCGATGATGCGCGTCTTGCCCATCTTCCTGGCCAGGAGTATCTGCCCCACCGTGTTGTTGATTTTGTGCGCACCCGTGTGGTTGAGGTCTTCGCGCTTGAGATAGAGCTGGCAACCGTAGCGCTCGCTCATCCTGCGTGCGTAGTAGAGCGGCGAGGGACGTCCCACGTAGTCCCTCAGCAGGGCGCGGTATTCGCGCTTGAACTCCTCGCTCTCGATGATGGGGAGATAGGCCTCCTGCAGGTCGTGCACACATTTGTAGAGAATCTCCGGCACGTATGCCCCGCCGAATTCTCCGTAAAATCCGTTTTTGTCAACTTGGTACTTTCCCATATTCCTTTTTATATATATTGTTTTATTTGTTTATCTTTTATCTGTTTTCAAAAAAAAGGCCCGTCGCAAGAACGACAGGCCTTTCATATTCCCCCTTATCATACAAACTACGGGACGCGGCTATCTTCTCACGATTTTTTGAATCCTGAGTTGCGCCACCACAAATAGTTTGCTATTCTTGTCATACTTAAAGTATTACCGTTTTGTTCGATTTCGGGGACAAAAGTATGTTGTTTTTTTCATTCCACCAAATTTTTTTCTCACTTTTTTCACATTATCAGGCAAAAAGATGCATTTTTTCGGATAACTGCAAAAAAGTTTTTGATAACGATGCAGAAAAAACCGGAAAGTGTAAGAAGAAGGTTTTCTCTACTGAGGACTAAAATAATTCTCTAGAGAATTTCGCAACCGGTCAGTAAGGAATCATTTGCAAGGGCGTCTGTCGGCTGTTGCCGAGTGGGTATGCAGGGCTAAAAAGCCATGTTTTGCCTCATTTCGTGTAGGCTTAGTGTAGGTATCGTGTAGGTATGTAGGCAGATGTGGAAAATTTAAAAAAATCCCGACGCGAACAGACGTCGCGACGGGAAATAACAGTTGATTAGTTGTAAGATATATGACTGTTTGTTATACTCTTACTTCACGAAATACTTCTTCCCACTTTGGATATATCCACTCGCAGGCTTCTGATGGAGTCGTCGGCCCATGAGGTCAAAGATGGGAGCGTTTTCATTTTCTTTTAAATTCTCATTGGATTTTACCTCTTCTATCGCAGTCGGAACCATTCCGACAATGTTACCGAACTCTTTCCATTGGTTTGCCGTTTTATAAGCATTAACGGAAGACGCAGGCACATAAAGTGTCGCAGTACTTTGAGGCGTTCTCCCGAAGGCTATACGTCCCGTTACTAGCACGGCATTGGATAAGCATTTAACAGACGTAAGGTTGGTACAACCATAAAAGACTTCACTGTCAATACTCGTCACGTTGTTTCCGTGGAAACAGATTTGAGCCCAATACAATATGAGAAGGCTTCAGAACCAATGTTCATCACACTCTCGGGGATATTGATGGAATATTCAGCAATAATTATACTTACCGTACAACTGGGCGAATGTTATATCCAAGATATCGTGATTGCGTTCCTGTTTCTGCCTTCGCATATTCAAAGTTAGTAGTTAAATTAAAATGAATCAACAAGTAATGTGCGTATCTATAATTTGTCTCGGAACGAGATGATGTCCAATAATATCCATAAGGATATGCTCCTCCATATACAGACATATCTACTTTCGCGTTATTCTTCGATCCTCCATCGTAATATCCTCCAGATGGCATGAAAATACTTTTATTATTTACTTTGCTGGTAAATCTCATGCCTAGAATACCATTTTCTTTTGTTGGTTTGATTATCGTATTGTTTATAAGTTCTCTCATTTCAATGAGATTGGGCATTCGCCAAGAGCCACTCCAATTGAAGACTGCTGCATCATCGACCTCATCTAGTTCTGTTTTGTTGTCCGCAGTCCCTCCATATTTTTTTATGGTTATTCTATTAGTGCCGTTAGAAAGAATTTCACACCATTTATAAGTCTCCCAAGTAAAAACCGGAGCTAATTGTTGATAACCACCGACATTAGCAAGCCCCTCGCTTGTTTCAACATCTCCCCACGCAAAATAATCTCCGATTTCTTCTGGCTTGTTGGCGCCAACGTTACAACAAGCCCATTTCGTACCACGTGGTAAACCGAGGTCAATCATATGAGGGTGATGATTGTCGGGACATCCTTTTATTTCTGTTTCTCCACTGTCTCCATTTGCTTCATCACCATTAGAGCTCTCGTTTTCTGTTGATGAATTGTCATCAGGATTTGTTGCAATAGACAAAGGTTTTACTTCCTCATCATCTCCGCAAGATGCGAAACCTACACACACTGCTGCCATAACGAAAATTGACAGCCATCTAAAAATGTTCTTTTTCATACTTTTGTTTTAAAGGTTAATAAATATGTTTGTTGACAAATACGCAATTATACGATTAATTTGACACACAAAAAACGTGGACTTTAACTTCGTCTACGTTTACCGAGGTATCGCCAAACACCTATGCAGCATATCCGAGTAAAAAGCCCACGCCATCGGCGTGAGCATCCGAGCTTTTACTCTTGCTGCTTTACTTTAATTTTGGCGAATTTTCGGTAAACAAGATTCAAGCGGACGCTTCTATTTCAAAGTATATTTTGTCTGTCTATCTGTCTATAGGCGGTTTGGTTTAAAGTTGCACAATTCGTTTCAATTCGCCGCAAAAATACATTATTTTCTCAAAACCAACAACCTTTTCACTACTTTTTCATCTTTAATTGCCCGAAAAATTCTTTGAAGGCACATTTTTTTCGTGTCCGCGATGTCCGCGATGTCCGTTTCTTATTCAACGTTTTTCAGGATAAGACATTTTTGGGATAGTAGTGCAACAGGATTTCTCCAGTTCACCTCCAAATAATCTCATATACATATCCAATTCATCTAACGGACAACCTCTAAGCAGCTACTTACCTTCTCCCGTTGTTGTTCAGTTGTTGTCCAGTTGTTGTCCAGTTGTTGTCCAGTGTTTGACTGAACAACAACTGAATAAGAACAGCACAAGAACTGGACAACACTTAGAGGAACTTCGGAGGAAGACAGGAGGAAGATTGGAGAAATATTGGAGAAGAATTGGAGAAAGATTTGAGGTTAACTTGTCACAGATTAGAGAAATCTGTTGAAGAAGCAAGCTCTAGACCGTGCAGATACCGTACTGCGGCCGTACTTTCACGAACAAACGTAGCTGGCGCTGGAGATGGGGAAGAAGAGTGCGCGATTCCACCCACTTCAATGAAGCCTGAAAAAATGATAGGATTTCTTGTAGAGATAAACTAATATCCAACTTATTCTAGGAGGCAGACAAAAGGCAAGATAATCGGCTTTGGGCAGCTTTCTCAAATAAATTTTCCATGTCTGGCTTCTAAATTTTGAATAATAACCTAATACATGAAACTGGCGACGATAGAGAAGCGATTCATATGTCTTGACTACATGCAACAAAAATCCATAAACAAATTCGTCCCACCTGATTCGCAGAGTCTTCTCCAACTCTTGGTCAAAAGCTTGAATATTGCTTATATCCGTATGTCTTTCATTAGGCAATCCCTTATTGTATAAATAGACTACATCTCCTATAAAAAACACCTTGATATTTTTAACTAAACACTTTATTTGCATAAGTATGTCCTCACCAGAAATTATTTCCCTCGGAGAATTTAAACAGCCATCCAACAAGGTCTTGCGGAAAATGACAGCCCACAATACGCAAAATGAATTCTTGAGTGCCAACAAATCGTTTATCAGCTTTGACGGCTCCTGCCAGCCACGCCATTTTGAATCATACAACCGTCCGTCTTGCGTCCTGTGTGTGCCAATGACTTCATCGGCTCCCGTCTGCTCTATTTTATCGTAAAGCGTACGAATAGCGTTGGGCATCAGTGCATCATCGCAGTCAACAAACATTATATATTTTCCACGTGCATGTTCTACGCCATATCGCCTCGCTGCTGTTACTCCCTCATTCCGAGTGTGAAATACGCTAAGATGTGAATCCGTGGCTGCAAGACTATCACAGATATCTCCTGTCCTATCAGTACTACCATCATCCACCATTAACACCTCAAATGACGGAAATTCCTGCATTTGAATGCTACGGATGCACTTTTCTATATATTTTTCTTTGTTGTAGCAAGGAATAACTACTGAAACTTCCATCGTAAATTATGAATTATTTCTACCAGTATATCATCGCGGCGCACCCACATCAGCACGGCATACAGGACGGCGGCAAGCGGTATGCGCACAAGGAGCATCAGCCAGAACGGGATACCCTCGAAGGGACTCGTCAGCGCCCAGGTGAGCATCATCACTGCAGCGGCGGAAAGAAGATAGGGCAGAATGTCGCGCACCACCATACCGGCACGCACATCGCACACGCGCCCCGTCACCATCTGCCAGGGAAGAAGGTAGAGAATCTGCAGCACCGTGTATGCCACCACCATTGTATATACGCCCTCACGCGCGAAAAGAAGAGCCGCCAAGAGCAGACACACCACCTGCCCCACCCCGAGAAGCATGTAGGCACGGCCCCGGCCGTGGGATATCAGCAGACTCTGGTAGAGCGTATAGACGGGCATGAAGGCACCGCTGACAGCAAGCACGCGCAGCAGGGGAGCCGACTCGGCCCACTGGGGACCGAGGATGGCGGTAACTTCGTCGCTGATGAGCGAGAGACCCAGCATGGCCGGCATGGAGAGGAAGGCCGTGAAGCGAAGCATTTTGCGCCACACACGCAGCTCGCGCTCCCGCTCCTCGCGCACCTCGACGAAGACCGTCTGCGCCAGTTGGTTGGTGGTGTTGCTCACAAGCTGATGGCCCATATTGTTCCACATGTTGGCACGCGTGTAGAATCCCGTGGCGGCCTTCGAGAGATAATGGCCGAAGACGACGGTGAGAAGATTCTGCGAGAGGGTGTTGACAACATTCGTGAGGAAGATGTTCACGCCGAAGCGCATCATTCCACGCACGGGAGCGAACTCCCACGAGAGCGACGGACGCCAGGGACAGGCGATGAAACGGCCTACTGTGGTGATGCCGATATACGTGAGCTGCTGAGCCACGAGAGCCCAGTGGCGCCCGCCCATGACAGCCACAGCGATGCCTGTGATGCCGGAGAGGACGAGGGCCGTGAGACCGATTTCCGCCATCTCGCGGTTGCGCAGGTTCTTCTTGAGCCAGGCACCAGAGGGGATGCTCAGCGAGGCGATGAAGAAACCGAGGAAAAGCACACGGGAGAGCTCCACGAGAAGTTCCTCGTGGTAGAAAGCGGCAATGAGGGGCGCAGAGAGAAAAAGCAGCGCGTAGAGGCAGAGGCTCGTGACGGCGGAAAACCAGAAGACGCTGTTGTAGTCGCGGTTCTCAGGGCTCCTGAGATTGATAAGGCTCTGCGTGAAACCCACGTCCTGCAGATTGCCGGCAAGAGCCGAGAAGATGGCCAGCACGCCCACGATGCCGTAGTCGCCCGGAGAGAGCAGACGGGCAAGGAAGATGCCGATGACGAGGTTGAGCAGCTGCGTCATACCGCTGTTCACCCCACTCCAGGCCAATGCCTTTGAGGTGCGCTGCTTGAGATTCTGCTCCTCTATCATTCGAATTTCAAAACGTCGGGTCGGTGGTTTTGCTGCTCCTCCTTGGGAATTACACGGCGCAGATTGCGATAGTGGCGACGCAGATAGGTCTCGAGGTCGCTGGGCGCCCACACGGTGAGAGGACCGAAGGGACGGCGCTCCGGATGTTCAATGGCCTCCACGGCGATGTGGTCCTTGGGCATGAGCACCATATTGTAGAACGTGGCTCCGCGCAAACCGCCGAACAGCGTCTGCGACCAGCGCAGCAAGCCGTAAACCATACGCTTGGAGAGCGGCGTCTGCACAATACGTTGAAGCAGACAGGGCAGGAAACCGCGATTGGTGGGGCGGTCTATCTCGCAGCGTCCGCAATGCTTCCACTGCCACACCTCCTTACCCATGAAGCAGCAGTTGAAGAAGTTGGCCAGAGTGCGCTGCGCACGCTGCAGCCACTTGGTGTCGGGCACCTTGTCGAAGGGGAAGATGTCGATATAGATGCCCTGATGAATCGGCAGGTGGCGGTAGTTGTGCTCCAGGAACACTGTGCCGTTGCGCCTCATCTTGGCAAAATAGAACGGAGTGTGAGGATCTGTCCCGAGCCACTGGAGGAAGTATTTCTCCTTGTCCAGCACGGCGGGAGCCTCGCGGAGGAAGCGCTCGTAATTCTCACGCGTCATACCGATGTCAATATCGTCGTCCCAAGGCAGGATGGCCTGCTCGAAGAAGGCACCGATGGCTGTGCCGCCCTGAATGAAATACTGTATCTTGAGCACTTCGCACACGCGGATGATTTCCGCCAGTATCTCATAGAGCACCTCATGGAGACGGTGCAGCTCTTCGTCAGTATATTCCCCTATCATGACTGTATGGTGTTAGACGGTTGAATGTCTGTCTTAGGTGCACTCTTGAAGCGTCCGCTGAGCCAGGGAACACGCTCCACAAAAGGCACTATCCAGAAACAGAATACGAAAATAAGCAGCGTGAGTATTATCATGTCGTCCCAATGGCCGCGAAGGGTGCGGACGAAGGAACTGCGCAGCATCTGATAGAACGTCAGAAGAGGATAGTGGGCCACGAAGAAGACCATCGAATGCTCTCCGATGTATCCCAAAACCGGCACGCGCGGCGTGGGCAGCAGAAGGAAGAATCCGGAGAAACCGCACAGCGCACACAGCGTCTTGAGCAGCGTGGCGGGATAGTAGCCCGTCCAGAGATTGCCGCTCATGGTGTATTCTCCTCCGTCCCAGATATTGAGCGCCACGAAGACCGCAATCATCGCCACAGAGAGAGCCATCATCGGGCGACGCTCGTACTGGTCGAGACATTCGTGCCACAAGCGTCCGAGAAGGAAGAGGAAAATGCCCCAGAAGACATTGTTGAGATTGAGCCACAAGGGATTGCCCATCTCGCAGAGCTTGTAGCTGACAAACGGGAAGAGCAGCACTACCCACGACAGACGCACACGCAGATTGCGACGAATCGCCCACTCGTCGGCCTTGCTGATGAAATGCATAGCCACGTAGGCCATGAAGAAACTCATCAGGAACCAAACCGGTCCGTTGCCGAAGAAACTGCTTGTACTCCACAGATGCTCAGGCGTGACGGCCTTGACCATTGTGTTGTTCGACGGCAACACCAGCCAGGCAAAACCCAAATACACCACAGCACCCATAACGCCCCACACCACATAGGGCACGATGAGCTGCTTCGTCTTCTTAACGAGAAATGTGCAGGTGTCGCCCTGCAGCGTCTTGTTGAAATAGCCGGCCTTGAAGAAAAAGAACGACATGAAGAAATACGTCCAGTGCATCACCACCATCCACCAGTCCTGGTTTTGCATCTGACAGAAGGACATCACGTGGAGCATCATCATGCGTACGATGCAGATGCCGCAGAGGAGGTCGAAGGCATGGTTGCGCTGTTTCATGTATTCTCACTGGGTGCTTTCACTCCGAAGAGATGTTCCTGGAACAGTGGACTTATTCTCAGCAGATTGCTCGTTATCAGACAGAATGCTATCACCACAAGGGCCACAACCACACAGAGCGTTGTGCCCGTGACAAAGTCAGGTTTGTTGGTGTTGAGCCACTCACCCACAGCCGGAATGCGAGGTAGGAAGATGTAATGAAGCAAGTAGATATCCAGCGTCCTTGTGCCTATATACTGCAACACGCGGCCCAAACGCGTCTCCTTTGTGAACGAATCCTGATAGTGACGGAAAAACAGCATGCACAGCAGCATCGTCATGTACATCGCAAGCGTGCGGGGCAGATTGGCCCACACCATCCTGAGGTTGTGCCAGCGCAGATAGTCGGAAGCGCAGAAGAAGGCCACCACAACCACCATCGGGACAAACCATTTGGAATCGAATATCTTCTCCGCCGTCTTCCAGTAGCGACGCACAATGTTTCCCATCAGGAAGAACTGGAAGAAATATACCACCTGAATGAGGCTCGACACCTTCCAGAACGGGTCTTTCGGATAGGAGAACACCTTGGGCATATAAGCCGTCTCATAGAGCGCCACACTCGCCACCCAGAAGAGCGTGACGGGAACCCAGTGCCACGAGCGCTCCCGCCAGCGGAAATGCTGCTCTACGAAAGCAAATATGTAGTAGACGATAAACATGTAGAGCAAGGCCAGCGTGAACCAATACCCTCCCTTCGTGGGGCTCTGCAGCATACGCTCCATAGCCGGCAAGAACTCCTTACAGCGTATCACGGCGAAAGCACACATGAAAATTATTGTGGGCAGGAGCTGCACGCGGAATTTCTTCCACAACTGCTGTGCCGTACTCACCGCCGTCCACACAAACTTAGGACGGAAGGCCAGATAACCGCTCACAAAGAAAAACAAAGGCATGCGGAAGAGCACCAGCAGGGACATCGAGGCCGACTGACGGGCACTCTCGCCGAAGGTAATCAAACCCACATGGTAAGCCACCACCATCACCATGGTGAAACCACGCATCGCATCGAGCCACTCTATCCTGTTTTTTGTTGCCGCCATGACTTTACGCACACAAAAGTATGAAAAAATGTTGATAGATAATCGCTGAATGCACGCATAAATGAACTATTTGTGATTTTTTTCTTACTTTTGCATCGTGAAAGTACTACTCATATCCACCAGCGAACGCACAGGAGGCGGTGCCATTGCCGCCAACCGCCTGCTTCACGCACTGCTCGAAAACGGTGTGGAGGCAAAGATGCTGGTGCGCGACCGCCAGACGTCCGACCCAGCCGTCATTTCAGTAGGCAATATCTGGCCGAAGGTGAAGGAACGCCTGCGTCTGATGTGGCTGCTGCGCACATCTCTCAAACACACATGGAGCTACGACCTCATGTCGGACGGCATCGACATATTCTCTACCCGCGAATATCAGGAGGCCGACATCATACATCTCCACTGGGTGAATCAGGGTATGCTCTCCACAGAACAGGTCAAACGCATGGTTTCATCAGGCAAAAAGGTATTCTGGACGCTGCACGACGAGTGGCCCTATCTGGGATTCGGGCACTACCAGTCGGACACAATGCGCCACCGCACGCTGTCGCAGGCCCGATACATGACGATAGCGCAACTGCTCTCCTCCCAGCAAATACATTTCATCGGCTGTAGCGAATGGATTACGGAGCGCGCCCGTGAGGCGATGCCGCTCTCGCAAGTGACGCACATCAACAACAGCATCCCCACCTCGTTCCATCCCATCAAAATGTCCAACGCCCGCAAGGCGCTTTCAATACCTTTGGATAAGAAGGTTGTGCTCTTTTGTGCACAGAATGTACACGATGAGCGCAAAGGATTCCGTTATCTGGAGGAGGCCTTGCGTCAACTGCCTGGCATCACACCGCTTATCATCGGTCGAGGGGGCATCACCCTACCGCCCGACAAAATGCCTCTGGCCTACGCTGCCGCAGATGTTTTCGTCACACCGTCATTGGAAGACAACCTGCCCAACACCATCGCCGAATC
>JAGDCM010000103.1 GCA_017958545.1 Bacteroidaceae bacterium
GTGGGCGGCATCTGGTATCCCTGCCCTGTCCTCCTTGACGAATACCAGTCCGTTTATATCAGCGATTCTCACGGGCACAACGAAGGGAACGTCACCGTCTATGCCTACAGTTACGAACACGACACAAGCAAATGGTCAAAGCCCCCGAAGACCAACCGTCAGACGCGCTACACCCACTACTACGGCTACAGTCCGCCGTCGGAATTCAAAACCGAGGACTATAGCGACATACCGCCTATGCCAGACTTCCGTCGCACGCTCTTCTGGGCTCCCGACATGTGGACGGACGAGAATGGTGAGGCACACATTGAGTTCTGGAACAATTCCTCCTGCACCGATATGATATTCTCTGCGGAAGGCATCACAAAAGACGGACATTTCATCATAGGAAAATAAGTATTAACCGATAATAATCATTAGTATGAAACGGACAATTACCTCCATCATCGCACTATTCGCCCTTGTTGGTATTCAGGCGCAGCAGTTATGCACAGTGGTCGACTCCATCACTGGGGAACCCCTCGCAGGAGCTGCAGTATATATAAAGGAAGGACACGGTGCCTTTTCCAACAACGATGGACAATTTGTCATCAACCCCGAAGATGGAGACTCTATCCGAATCAGCTACGTAGGATACAGAAAGTTCGTCACCGATGCTGCATCCCTTCCCAAGGTGATAAAGATGCATCCCCTCACCCGCTCCCTGAAGGAACTCACCGTCACGGGTGTCGATGCCTTGCTAATGAAAGTGTCACAGCGCCTTAAGAACGAATACAATAAGAATTACAGCAAGCTCACTCCGTTTCTAACGCGCATGACATTCCGTTTTGGGCGTCAGACGGAGATGGTGGAGGCTTTTATGAAAGCTGCTCCTTCAGTAAATCTACGTAATCTTACCGTGACGAGCGGACAATACTGGCGTATAGCACCCAGCGGCGAACGTATTGAATCAAATCTGAAGAACACCAATATGCATTTACTGTTCTCCACAGGAGCCACCATACGCGATATGGACTTTTGGAACTATCTCACCACTCCGTTGCCCTATAATGTGAGCACCAAGTATCTGCACGACGAATACGACATACGCGTTGCAGACATCACAGAAGAAGACCGCACCACACTGCTTTGCATCACTTTCACCCCAAAAGGAGATGTACGCAACAAGATGTCGGGTACACTCTTTGTGCGTCCCGACGATGCCCAACTGGAACGCTTCGAGGGTACAATCCACGACGTAAACATGTTCCTCAGCTATCCAGGCAGTGTCATCAAAAACGTATCGGATGAAGATGTGCGCGTGGTTATAAACTACGTTCAAAGGGATGGTTATACACAGGTGAACACACTCTCTTTCAACATCTCCAACAAAAATGGAGGCTGCTACGGTACAATGACAAACATCAGCGATTACAATCCCGAGGGTATGACATCCGGCAAACGCGTGACCACCAATCTCGTTGAGACTATTGAGAGTGCAGGCCACAACCCCGCTATGGACAAATATATCGATATTGTGAACCGTACCAACGAGGAGGATGCAATAGTCAATGCCAGTTTCCATAAGATGGCCGCCTCACCGGAGATTACTCCCGCGCAGAAGACACTCATTGGCAGAGCCACGGCATGGAACAAACTCATGCCTCAGGAGAAGGTATACATACATCTCGACAACACGGGCTATTTCAAGGGCGAGACCATCTGGATGAAAGCCTATATGACACGTTCCGACACAGGTCTCCGCGGCAATATCTCCAGCGTACTCTATGTGGATCTCATATCTCCCGACGGCAATGTGGTGGCTCGACGCAAACTGTTCGCCACTCACGGTATTGCAGCGGGAAGCATCGATCTGGATGCCGATGTCCTCCCCTCCGGCTATTATGAAATCCGTGCCTACACACGCTACATGATGAACTGGGGTGAGAACAACGTCTTCTCGCGTGTCATACCCATCTTCGACAAGCCCGCCGTAGAAGGCGACTACAGCAATCCGAAGATAACTGGCGATTCCCGCCTTCTCGAGCGCAAGGAAGAGGTGGAGAAACAGGTGCGTTTCTTCCCCGAAGGCGGTTATCTTGTTAAGGGACTGCCCGGTCGCGTGGCATGGGACTATCGCGGCAAGCGCGGCATCATCAATATACCACTCATGACAGAGAAACGCGGTGTTGATGTGAATGTCGACGGCAAGGTCATCGCCGGCCAGCTTCCCGAGCCGCAGGAGGAAGGTTGTGTCCTGAGAGTAGATGCCACACGTCAGGACAGCGTCGTCACCGATGTCTATGCCACTGCCTCGTTCCAGGATCAGGAACTCATCTGGATGCTGATGCACGAAGGCAAGGTGGTGAATAGTAACAGCTTCAAAGCCTCTCCGCACTGGAGATGGAGCGAGGAGCGTGCAGCGCTGCCGGAAGGTGTTTCACAAATCACTCTCCTTGCTGCCAACGGTGCCACACTAGCAGAGAGATTCATCTTCATCGCTCCAAAGACGGAAACCACAGCCCAAGTAAAGGCCGTCAACGGTAATCTGACACCTTGCGGACGCGTGTCTCTCGACATAGAGGCTGCACCACACACCTCCTTCTCCTTCTCCGCCATAGATGCACAAAGCATCACAAACGGACGCTCCGGTAATATACGCACATGGATGCTTCTTGGCAGCGACATCAAAGGCTATATCGCCAATCCAGACTACTACTTCGAGGCCGATGACGACACCCACCGCAAGGCTGCCGACCTCCTCATGCTGGTGCAGGGATGGCGTCGCTACGACTGGGACCTTGTCACGGGCCGCCGCTGGTTCGACAATCCGCAGATTATCGAGGAAAAGCTCAATCTCTTCGGTACCGTAAAACCCAAGAAGAACAGTAAGAAGACACCCATTGAGAATGTCTCCGTCACAGTCACCTTCAGCGGCGACGGACAGAAGTTCTTCCTTACTGCAAAAACCGACAGCACGGGACGCTATGCCATGGTGCTGCCTGACATACAGGAAGAGTGGTCGATGAATATGATGACCTCCTATGAAGGTAAGAAAGGCGACTATATCGTCACCATCGACCGCAACTTCGCACCCAAGCCCCGCATCATAGGCGATGACGAGAAACTGCTGCTTCCCATCGACACCGCACAGGTGCAGCATTGGGACATCCCCGTTGAGGAGGAAGACATATGGAAACCCTTCATCACCGACAAGAGCATTACCACCATACGTGAGGTGAGAGTGAATGCCAAGAAGCTCAACAACCACTATGACTACAGCGCACGCGGCGACGAAACGGATGCCATACGCAAGGCTGTGCTCTACTACAACTGCGAGATAGAAGCCGAGGAGATAGCCGACCGCGGCGACGCACTCCCCACACTGGGCGAGTGGCTCCACGAAAAGAATCCTCTCTTCGAAGGAGGACAACCTACCTCACGCCTTGCATGGGACCTCAACGACTATGCCAACACCAACACCGGTACCGCAGACCCCACATGGGACGAACTCCTTTCCGAACTCGTTATCGATGTCAACACAATGAATATGACCGACAATGAGTTCAAAGGCACTGTAGCCCACATTGTCAGGAGCAAACGCGGCGACGAGATAACAGTCTGGAAGGAGAATCCCGGCATTCAGGAACTCTATGCCCAGCTCGCTACCGGCACACGACACAACTGGGCAATACTCTGGGGCGACGGCACAAGTATACTCAACAAACCCGTAGTATGGATTGTCAACAACCAGTTCTGCACCATCACCAACTTCAAGGGCAACTATCTCGACACCAACCGTGCCTATGCCAGTGCTGTGGACAACAACTCCTTCACAACTGAGATACCCATATTCCTCGACGAGGTGCGCTCCATCTATGCCACAGACGATATCAGCAGTCTGCGACAGCACATCCGCTGCAACAGCATCGAGGAGAAGAGTCCCTATATCATCTACTGCTACACCTACCTCAACCGCCCCAAGGAGCGTATGAAGGGAGTGCGTTACGCCAATTACCACGGTTACGACCCGGTGGAGATCTTCGAGACGGAGGACTACAGCGATATTGCGCCCATGCCCGACTTTCGTCGCACGCTCTTCTGGGAACCAAACCTGTGGACCGACGAAAACGGCAAGGCACACGTCGAGTTCTGGAACAACTCCTCATGCACCAATATGCTGTTCTCCGTGGAGGGTATCACCGGCGACGGCAAACTGGTCACTGAACAACATAAATAATATATAATGGAAATATATCCCAAACTGATAATGGACGCACTCTCCACGGTGCGCTATCCCGGTACAGGGAAGAACATCGTGGAGATGCAGATGGTGGAAGACGACCTGCGCATCGCGGGTATGCATGTGTCATTCACCCTGATATTCGACAAGCCCACCAATCCCTTCCTCAAGAGTCTCGTAAAGGCCGCCGAAGCTGCCATACATGCCTTTGTCTCGAAGGATGTCGAGGTGGAGATAAAGACCAAGACACTGCAGGCTCCCCGTCCCGACATACCCGACCTGCTGCCCGGTGTGAAAAATATCATTGCTGTCTCCAGCGGCAAGGGCGGTGTGGGCAAGAGCACCGTAGCTGCCAATCTCGCAGTGGCTCTGGCCCGCATGGGACACCGTGTAGGACTTCTCGACTGCGACATTTTCGGGCCCTCCGCGCCCAAGATGCTGCAGATAGAGGACGCACGCCCATATTCCGAGAATATAGACGGACGCGACCTCATCATTCCCGTGGAGAAATACGGCATCAAGGTGCTCTCCATCGGTTTCTTCGTAGACCCCGACACCCCCACTCTCTGGCGCGGCGGCATGGCATCCAATGCTCTCAAGCAGCTCATCGGTGATGCACAGTGGGGCGACCTCGACTATTTCATCCTCGACACGCCTCCCGGCACCTCCGACATACATCTCACCCTTGTACAGACAGTACCCATCACAGGAGCCGTCATCGTGTCCACACCTCAGCAGGTGGCACTTGCCGACGCCCGCAAGGGTATCAATATGTATCGCAACGAGAAGGTCGACGTGCCCATCCTCGGACTGGTGGAGAATATGGCATGGTTCACTCCTGAAAAGCATCCCGACGAGAAGTATTTCCTCTTCGGACGCGAGGGTGTGAAGCAACTGGCGGAGACTATGCAGGTGCCTCTGCTCGGTCAGATTCCCGTGGTGCAGGACATCTGCGAGAACGGCGACAACGGCACTCCCGTGGCTCTCGATCCCTCATCACCTGTCGGTCAGGCCTTCCTCCAACTTGCGGCACGTGTAGTCACAGAGACCGACCGCCGCAATCTCGAGAAGGAAAAGAGTCACGTGGTCAAGATTTCTTGAGCATGTAAATCACAGCCACTATTCCCAGAAATAGCGGATATACAAGATATGGGATGATGTCCAACGGCGACACACCAGCCAGTCCAGCTGCGATGAGCAGTTGTGCTCCGTATGGCAGGAAACCCTGTGCCGTGCACGAGAAGGTATCCAGTATGGATGCAGCGCGGCGCTTCTCCACTCCGTAGTATTCCGACATCTCGCGGCAAAGCGGTCCCACCGTGAGTATGGCGATGGTGTTGTTTGCCGTCATCACGTCGGCAGCCACTACGAGGAAGGCCATTGAGAACTCAGCCACACGGCTGCTGTTCACCTTCTTCTTTATCGCCACCATCAGTTTCTCCAACCAGCCCAGGTATTTCACACCTTCCACTGCCACTGCAGCAACAAGGGTCACGATGATGAGTTGTTCCATACCCTTCACACCTTCACCTGCTGCCGACAGTAATGCTGTTCCCTCCCAGTCCAACATCAGTCCCAGTCCTATGCTCAGCGCCAATGCCACAGCAAGCAGCAGCAGCACGTTAACACCCACAAGGGCACAGACAAGGATGAAGAGATAAGGTAACGTCAGCGGCAACCGGTTCATATCGAACGATGTCACCTCCACAGCCGACTCAGGCACGTGAAACAGGAAAGCATACACCAGCATCGTTACCACTGCCGCAGGTAGAGCGATGGTGATATTTGCCTTGAATTTATCCTTCATTTTGCACCCCAGCGTACGTGTGGCAGCTATCGTGGTGTCGGATATGAAAGAGAGATTGTCGCCGAACAGTGCACCTCCTGCCACCACACCAGTTAGCAAAGCCACGCTGTAGCCGGTCTCCCCGCTCATACCCACAGCAATGGGTGTGAGAGCAGCGATGGTGCCGCAACTGGTACCTACGGAAAGGCTCACCAGACACGAGGCAATGAAGATACCCACAAGTATCAACTGCTGGGGCAGCAGCCACAGACTCATGTCCACCATGGCCTGCACACCGCCTATCG
This sequence comes from Bacteroidaceae bacterium, assembly GCA_017958545.1. GTDB lineage: Bacteria > Bacteroidota > Bacteroidia > Bacteroidales > Bacteroidaceae > Physcousia. The sequence continues at coordinate 6,314 of JAGDCM010000103.1, forward strand.
TCTTTGCCACTGAAGCAAAAGCGCCTGCCAGCACAAAGATACAAATCATCAGCAGGACATTGCCCCGCGCATCGTTCAGTTTTAGACCGAGCATTTCTCCCCCGCCTTTATTCTATCACCACACGTGTCCAGCCGTGCTTGTCAGGCTCTGTGCCGTACTGGATGCCGCGCAGCAGGTTGTACAGTTTCGTGGAGATGGGACCCGGCTTACCGTCCTTGGAGATGACGAAACTCTTCTTCTCCTCCAGGTCGTCAATCTTGCGTATGGGAGATATCACAGCTGCAGTACCGCAGGCACCTGCCTCCTCAAACGTAGCCAGTTCGTCTTCCGGAATCTGACGACGATCCACCTTCAGTCCAAGGTCTTCTGCAAGCTGCATGAGACTCTTGTTGGTGATTGAGGGCAGTATGGATGTGGACTTCGGTGTCACATACGTATTGTTCTTGATACCGAAGAAATTGGCTGCACCGCATTCGTCCATGTATTTCTTCTCCTTGGCGTCCAGGTAGAACTCGCATGCGTAGCCCAGATCGTGTGCCATCTTGTTGGCACGCAGGGAAGCAGCGTAGTTGCCGCCCACCTTGTAGATACCCGTGCCAAGAGGTGCCGAGCGGTCGAATTCGCGTATGATGACATAGTCATTGCAGGAGAATCCGCCCTTGAAGTAGGGACCTACGGGGGTTACGAATATCATGAATAGATACTCCGTTGCGGGATGCACGCCCACCTGGGCGCTTATGCCTATCAGCAGCGGACGGATATACAGTGTGGCTCCTGTCTCATAGGGAGGGATGAAGCGCTCGTTGAGACGAACTACCTTATCCACCATCTCGTTGAACTTCTCCGTGGGCAGTTCGGGCATCAGTATACCTCGGCATGTGGACTGCAGACGTGCAGCGTTCTCGTCGCTGCGGAACACGCGCACCTTGCCGTCGGGACATCTGTAGGCCTTCAAACCCTCGAAAGCCTCCTGTCCATAGTGCAGACATGTGGCTGCCATGTGCATGGGGATGGTCTCCTCGCTGCATACCTCTATCTCGCCCCACTCACCGTTGCGGTAGTAGCATCGTACGTTGTAGTCTGTCTTTCTGTAGCCGAAACCGAGGCTACTCCAATCCATTTGTTCCATATCTTTGATGTGTTTTTTTCGATTTTCGCACGCAAAAATACAAAATATTTATGAATTACGCGTTCACACTCTACGAATTATTTTCAAGAATGTCCTCTATTTTTTCTTCCACCGACTGCAACTTCTCCTTGCAGAACTTGATAAGTCCCTCTGCAGCCTGCAGTTTTGCCGACATCTCGTCCACCGGCACCGTACCTCCTTCCAGTTCGCGTGCAATGGCCTCCAGTTTCTCTATCGCTTCTTCGTATTTCATCTCCCTTTAAACTTTAAACCTTAAACTTTAAACCTTAAACTTCACCACCGTATTAACGGTGGAATACACCTCCCCTGTCTCCATCCGTGTGGTGAGTATCTCTCCTTCGCGCAGCATACTGATATCCTTCACCAGTTTTCCTGCGCACATCGTCAGGCTGTAGCCCCTCTTCAAGAGCAGTTCCGGGTCGAGTCCCTTGAGTCTCTGCTCCATCATCTCCACACGGTGGCGCTGCCTCTCCATGTGTCGCACGGCAGCTGCGGGAATGCGCTGCATCAGCGTGTCCACCCTGTGCTGCTCAGCCATCATACGAGTGTGCACTGCATGGGGAAGTCTCCTCACTATGTCCTCTATCAGTGCCAGTTCCTGTGCCTGATGGTCTATCACGAATGCCGCCACGGCGGTTGGTGTCTTCAGTGAGAGGTGTGCCACGTGGTCTAGCACCGTCTCGTCCCTTTCGTGTCCTATGCCCACCAGCACGGGTATGGGACACTGCGCCACACACGATGCCAAGGCGTAGTGGTCGAAGTCCGAGAGGTCTGACGTCGCTCCCCCGCCCCTTATTATCACCACGCAGTCGTATCGCTCCGCGTCTATCTCCGTCAGCTGTGCTATGATGCTCTCCGGAGCCTGTGCTCCCTGCATCAGTGCCGGAAACAGTTCCGTTGTGAATGCCAGACCGTATTCGTTCTTGTGCAGCTGGTCCATGAAGTCGCCCAGTCCCGCTGCCGACGGAGACGATATCACTGCTATGCGTTGCAGCAGTCTCGGCAGGGTCAGTGCCTTGTTGTCATCGATGATACCGTCTTCCTCCAACTGACGCAGTATCTCCCTGCGCCGCTGTGCCTGATCGCCCAGTGTGAAGCGTGCGTCTATGTCGTGCACGTTTAGCGAGTATCCGTATGCCTCGTGGAATGTCACCTCCACCAGCATCTTCAGATTGAGCCCGGCTCTCAGTTCCTGTCCCGACTCCTTCCGGAAGCGCATTGCCAGCACCTTGTATGTGCGTGCCCATATTGTGATGCGTGCCCTTGCTGTCACCACTCCGTCGTCGCTCTTCTCTATGAGTTCCCCGTAGTAGTGTCCACCGCCTCCCACGCGTCCTTCGCTGAGTTCGCCTTCCACCCACACTTCATCGGGAAAGGCAGCCTCTATCGCTGCCGCTGCTATATTATTCAGTTCGTATAGTCTCACTTTTTTTAACCTTGACCCTAACCTCTAACCTTTAACCTATAACCTATAACCACTAACCTATAACCACTCAACTCGTCAACTTGTCAACTTGTCAACTCGTCAACTTGTCTACTTTCGGCTTGCCGAATGAGCGCGAGCGAAGCCGAAGCGAACTTGTCAACTATAAAGAGAACTCATCTCCTCAATCACCTCCTTCATCCTCCTCCGGAACTTCTCACTGCCCGTCACCACGATACCGGGTCCGTAAGCGAGCAGGCGTGTCTGCAGTTCTATGTTGGGCACCACACGTATGGTGAATTCCCCCTGTCCCGTTGCCTCATCGAAGGGTTGTGTCTCCGCCTGCGAGGGATGCAGGGGTTTGGTGCGCAGCAGATGGTGCACCTTGAAGTCCACCGTCCTTATCACTATCTGCTCTGCCTCTTTCCCGTTGCGCGTCACTCCTATCATATCCTTGAAGTATTCCTGGTAGAAGTTCTTGGGGGCCTTCTTGAACGGTATGTCCACATGCACCCTTATGTCGTTGAGCGAACCGTTGTATATTATTCTGTCCAGCGATACGTTCACTACATCCCATCTGCCGTCTTCCTGACACACGTATCCGAAGAGGAACCACCGCGAGTTGTACTCCTTCAGCAGATGCGGATGCATCGTGACGTCCATCATATTCTGGTAGCCCTGCATATATTTGAAGGATATGACGCGCCTGCCGAGATACCTCGCCAGCACCTTCACCAGTCCCAGATTCTGCAGCCCCGACACGCACTCCAGTTCCACGAGATGTTCCTGCGCCGATTTCCCGTCGAAGAGCATCTGCAGTCCTCCTGTGAGAAACAGCCTCCTCTCGTTCCCTTCCCTCTTCTGCAGTTCGTTCTTTTCCTCTTCGTTCTTGAAGAAGTATTCGCAGCCCCTCCTGTACCGGAATCCTTTCTTGAAGTCGTGTCCGTTCCTGTACTCCACGACGTTTCCGTGGCGGTTCAACTGTTTCTTCAGTCTGCCGTATTCTTTGTCGCCCTCCAGTTTGCCGATGGGCTTCCCGTAGTATCTCTCCATGATGGCTCGCAGCGTCACATACTGTTCCGCAGAAGCCATTTCGTCACATATTTCATACAGGCGGTCCATCGCTTTTCAGGGTATTATTTTGATTTTCCGCTGCAAACTTACGCATTTTTTTTGAAATAAGCACTCTTTTCCTGGCTTACCTGTAAAGTCCTGTGTCTATATTTTTGAAAAAAACCGTAAAAACAACCTCTATCGAGGAAAAAACCAAAAAAATGTCCTATTGCTATTTAATGAAAGGAAAATTTTTGATTTTATCACAGCGAGCCTGCAAAGCAGGTAGCTCTGGCGAGAAGCCTGCGATGGAAGCTTGTTTACAAAAGCAGGCAATTCGACAAGAGCGAGGAGAGAGTTGTCTCTCGATGTGATAAAATATTTTCCTTTATGATATTTTCTGTGATTTCCGTGATTTCTGTGTGAAATATGTTTCTTCCTAACAATCCGCAAGGCAAACACCGTTTTTTCCCGGTGACCTCTTTTTCCGTGACAAAAGTTGCAGGAATGTCCCAGTAAAACCCTCCGAAAAGTTTTGCACATAGCGGAAAAGACCTTACCTTTGCGCCCGATTTGAGGTTAAATTTAATTAAATAACAAGCTATGACAACACAGTTAATTTCTTCATTTCGAAACGCTACCGATAATACCGTACAGATGCTTTTAAGCAATGCTGTGCGACAAAAAGATGTTGACGTCATCTGTGTCTGGAAATACAGCCGCACCACCGTCGACATGCCCGTCTATGCCTTTATCACTCCGGACGAACTTGTCATCGTCCTCATCGACTGGCGCGAGCAACCCTATCAGGAAGTTCTGCAGGGCGACATCACCCTGGCTATGCCGTTCCTGCCTGAGAACCGTGTCAACCCCGTATCACGCCTCTCCGAATTCATGTCGCAGTACATGAAGGCCATGCAGGCCGCCGACATCCGCTTGAAGAAGGTGTGGGGCGTTCTCGTTTCCAATTCCTACTTCAGCAACGACCGCGATTTGGCTGAAGAGTGGGAAAAGAAACACATCACCGTCATCCACAACGTCCAAACGGCGGAATCTCCCCTCGTGAACTGGAACAACGAGCGCAACGCACTGACGGATTCCATCCACAGCGCACTCTTCAACTGGTTCGACGAACGCGAAGACCTGAAATTCCCCACTTACGGCGAATACGGCGAGGAAGAGCGTTCCGAAGATATCAAGGATATGGAAAAGCACTTCTATCGGGAGGGCTACACCGCCAAAGAAGCCGCTGCCGACGACAAGGCTGCGGAGGAGAAGGAACGGGAGAAAAAGAAAAAGGAACGGGAGGAATACGACCGCCTCATCCAGCAGTTCATCAACAGCGATTCAGACGATGACCTGGATGATGACGACGATGACGATGA
>JAGDCM010000104.1 GCA_017958545.1 Bacteroidaceae bacterium
ACCTCCTGACCGAGATAGTCCTCGGCAGTCTTCTTCATCTTCTGCAGAATCATGGCAGAAATCTCCTGAGGAGTGTACTGACGACCGTCGATGTCGACACGCGGAGTGTTGTTGTCGCCCCTTACTACAGAATAAGGTACGCGGGCAATCTCCTTCTGCACCTGGTCGTAGGTCTCACCCATGAAACGCTTGATAGAGAAGATGGTCTTCTTGGGGTTTGTGATAGCCTGACGCTTGGCAGGGTCGCCCACCTTGCGCTCGCCGCCATCAACAAATGCCACAATGGAAGGCGTGGTGCGCTTGCCCTCGCTGTTGGCAATAACAACAGGCTCGCCGCCTTCGAATACGGAAACACAAGAGTTGGTGGTTCCGAGGTCAATTCCAATAATCTTTCCCATAGTTGTATTTTTTTAGTTTATAGTTTACTTATTTGGTTTACCGTTTACTGTTTACGGTTCAATCCAAACAACAGCAAAGCCCGTGCCAAAATCATCAGCACGGGCCCTGTGTCAGTAAAAAGGTGTCAGAATGTCAGTCTTTGCCGAGTTTTGGCAGACCGTTCTCCTTAATGTATTCTGTAATCTTGGCAGAAAGTTCTTCAGCCAGTTCGGGATTGTCCTTGACGACAGCCTTCACGGCATCGCGTCCCTGCCCCAGTTTGCTGCCTCCGTAGGAGAACCAGCTGCCGGACTTATTGATGATATTACATGCCACACCGAGGTCGACAATCTCACCCGTGCGGGAAATACCCTCGCCGAAAGTAATCTCAAACTCAGCCTTGCGGAACGGAGGTGCCACCTTGTTCTTCACCACCTTGACCTTGACGATGTTGCCCACAATCTCATCACCGTTCTTTACAGATGAGGACTTGCGGATGTCGATGCGCACGGAAGAATAGAACTTCAGCGCGTTACCGCCCGTAGTGGTCTCGGGATTACCGTATGTGACACCTATCTTCTCGCGAAGCTGGTTGATGAAGATACACGTGGTGTTGGTCTTGCTGATGGTGGATGTCATCTTGCGCAGCGCCTGACTCATGAGACGTGCCTGCAGACCCACCTTGCTGTCGCCCATATCGCCGTCTATCTCTGCCTTGGGAGTGAGCGCTGCCACGGAGTCGATAACGATGATGTCGATAGCCGCAGAGGCAATGAGCTGCTGGGCGATGGCGAGAGCCTGCTCACCGTTGTCGGGCTGGGAAACGAAGAGGTCGTCGGTGTTCACACCCAGACGCTCGGCATAAGCGCGGTCGAAAGCATGCTCTGCGTCAATGAATGCCGCAATACCTCCGGCCTTCTGTGCCTGAGCGATGGCATGGAGAGCGAGAGTGGTCTTACCTGACGATTCGGGACCGAATATCTCGATGATGCGTCCCTTGGGGAAACCACCCACACCGAGTGCTGCGTCGAGACTCACACTACCCGTGGGAATTACTTCCACCTTCTCCACCTGCCCTTCTCCGAGCTTCATGATGGCACCTTTGCCGTAGTCCTTCTCTATCTTGCCCAAAGCCGCCTGAAGGGCCTTGAGCTTGTCGTTTACAGATGTTTCTTCTTTTTTTGCTGCTGCCATAGTGGTATGCAATATAAATTCCTTAAATTAATTAATACTAAAGTTCGATGTCCACGTCGAAGAGTTCGTGCCAGGGAAGGCCCTGCTTGTTGAGCTGCTCCATGAAGGGATCGGGGTCGAATTCCTCCACGTTGTGCACACCGGGCTTCGCCCACTTGCCCGTGAGGAACATCATGGCACCTATCATGGCAGGCACACCGGTGGTGTAGCTCACACCCTGCATACCCGTCTCGCGATAGGCTGCCTCGTGGGAACAGTTGTTGTAGACGTAGTAGGTGTGCTCCTTGCCGTCCTTCTGTCCGCGAATGCGGCATCCGATGGAGGTCTCTCCCTCGTAGTTCTCACCCAAGTCCTGAGGATTGGGCAGGACTGCCTTGAGGAACTGCAGAGGCACAATCTTCACTTTGGCAACACCTGTGCCATCGGCCAGAGGTGCCTCATACTCCACCTCGTCGATGCGCGACATACCGATGTTCTGTATCACGTCGAGGTATGTGAGATACTGCTGACCGAAGGTCATCCAGAAGCGGGCGCGTTTGATGGTGGGATAGTTGATAACAAGGCTCTCTATCTCCTCGTGGTGGAGCAGATAGGACTCGCGCGGACCGATATTGGGATAGTTCAGGGGCTTGTGTATCTCCATGGGTTCGGTCTCGATGTAGCGGCCGTTCTCCCAATAGAGTCCCTTCTGCGTTATCTCGCGGATGTTGATTTCGGGATTGAAGTTGGTGGCAAAAGCCTTGTGATGGTTGCCTGCATTGCAGTCCACAATGTCGAGATACTCGATGGCATCGAAATGATGCTTTGCGGCGTAGGCCGTGAAGACGGATGTCACACCCGGGTCGAAACCGCAGCCGAGAATGGCTGTGAGACCGGCCTTCTCGAAACGCTCGCGATAAGCCCACTGCCAGGAGTATTCGAAATGAGCCTCATCCTTGGGTTCGTAGTTGGCTGTGTCCATGTAGTTGCAACCGCACTCCAGACAGGCATCCATGATGGTGAGGTCCTGATAAGGCAGAGCCAGATTGATGACCAGCACGGGCTTCCAGCTGCTGAGGAGCTCGACCAGAGCCGGCACGCTGTCGGCATCCACCTGAGCGGTCTGCACATTGGTGCCGTATTTCTCGTTGAGCACCTTTGCCAGAGCATCGCACTTGCTCTTCGTGCGGGAGGCTATCATCACCTCGGTGAAGACATCCTTGTTCTGGCACACCTTGTGGGCGCACACGGTGGCAACACCGCCTGCCCCTATGATTAGTATTTTGCTCACTTGCTAAATTATTTACTACTTATAAATGAATATACGGTAATCCTTCGTACTTTCGGGAGCGCCCTGCTCTGCGCGCGGCAGATACTCAAGAGCACTGACGGTATGCTCGCCGCCAAGGTCTATAATGAGGATGTGAGGCAGAGAAGCATGACTCTCTGTACGCCAGTAGGTGGATTCCTGAAGGTCGAACACCTTATCGCCGGAATAGTTGCCTTCCATATCCTCTGAGCTGGCATAGTGAGTGGTCCAGGACTCACGCGAGATACGCTTGCCGTCGTTGTCCTGCAGATAGATTTCCGCAATGGACACGCGGTCGCCGTACTTGTGGGTGGAGAGGCTCTCGATGGCGAGGTAGCGTCCCTTCTTGGGTGCGTTGAACTTCACCGTCTGCCAACCGTTGCCGGGAGTGAAAGCTCCGGAAGCAACAGGAGTGAAGGCATTGATGTCGGGCATGTTGCCTATGTTGTTGTGCTTGTTGGACTTCTCCAGCTGGAGCTTGTTGAGCTCGGGCTCTTTCTGTCCCCACACCTCGGCACTCTTGGGACCGACCACATCAAGAACAATGATTTCGTTGTCGCCCTTCTTCAGCCAGCAACCCGGGCAATAGAGCGTCTGCTGCGGGCCGATAGACCAGATGCGACCGAGGGCGTGACCGTTGACATACACCTGTCCCTTGCCCCAAGTCTCGAAGTTGAGGAACGTGTCGCCCACCTTCTTCAGGTTGAAGTGACCGCGATAGTAGCCGCGCCCGTTTTCACGCTTGGCAAAACCGTCGCTGAGCGGACGTTCTATCTTATTGGCATCGAATGCCTTTACAGCTCTTCCGTAGTCGTCGGGAATGGGAGTCATCGTCCACTTCTTAATGTTCCATGTGACATCGTTGCCGTCTATCTCAGCATTGATGATAACATCGTCCACAATACCCTTGAAGTCCTTGATGGCACGACCGAAATTGATGCGTCCCATTGCTTCCACAAGGATGGCCAGCTTCTGTCCTTTCTTCACGGGAGGCAGGCTGAGCGTCTTCTCGTTCTTCACACGATCAATCTTACCGATATACTTGTCGTCGACAAATACCTGAGCAAAGTCGTGAGCTTCCAGTGTGAGCAAGCTGCGCACGGGAACCTCCGGAAGTGTCGTCACATAATAAGTCATACCCCAGCCGAGATCCATTTCCTCGAAGGTCATAGGATTGACACTGGGAATGAGGTGCTGATTCCCATAGAACGGGGCGAACTCCTTGAGCTCGAACTTAGGCACCTCGATAATCCCCATAGGAGCCTTGGGAACGGCTGGGAGTTTCTTGCCGTCGTTGTATTTGGACATCATTTCACGCAGTTCGTAGAACTTGGGCGTAGCCAAGCCGTATTCGTTGATGGGTGCGTCGTAGTCGTAGGAAGTGACATCGGGAGCAAAACCGGGAGAGTTAGCTCCTGCCCAATGACCGAAGCTGGTACCGCCGTGAGTCATATAGAGCGAGAAGGAGATACCCTTGGAGAGCATCTCATCCATACCTTCCACCATAGCCTTTGCGGGACGTGTCTCGTGGTTGGCACCCCACTTGTCGAACCAACCGCTCCAGAACTCGGAACACATCTTGGGAGCATTGGGACGCAATTCGCCGAGACGGCGGAACTGCTGGTCGATGTTGGCACCCGTGCCGAAGTTCATCGTCCAGGTGAGGTCGTCGAGTCCGTTCGTCTCGAAGTTGCTGGCCCAGTCGCACTGGAAGAGAGAAACATCTTTGCCATAGATACCGCGCAGACAATCGCGAATCTCGCTGACATAGGGTTTATCCTCGCCATACGAACCGTACTCGTTCTCCACCTGAATCATGATGATCGGACCGCCCTTGTCGATAGTGAGGCTGGCAAGCTGTTCGCCCACCTTCTGCTCGAATATCTTCACGCGCTCCATAAAATAAGGGTCGCGCTCGCGAAGTCTGATGTCCTTCTTCTTGAGGAGCCACCAGGGCAGACCGCCCATCTCCCACTCCGCACAAACGTAGGGACCGGGACGCACGATGACATACATGCCGTTCTTCTGTGCCAGACGGCAGAACTCGGCCACGTCGTTGTTGCCTGAGAAATCGAACTGGCCCTCCTGTTGCTCGTGGATGTTCCAGAAGATGTAAATGCACACCGTGTTCATACCCAAAGCCTTGCACATCTTGATACGATGCTCCCAGTAGGGACGCGGGATGCGCGGATAATGAACCTCGGCAGCCTTCACGATGAAGGGCTTGTCGTTGAGAAGGAACGTGCCGTCACCAACGGTGAAACTCCCGGGATTGGCGGCTCCTGCAGGCATACACGCAAAAAGGAGCGTAAAGAGCAGAAGATTGCGAAAAATGCGTATCATCAATCAAATATTTTTAAGGTTTTCGGAGTACAAATGTATCGATTTTCAATCATATGTCCAAACAAATGCACGGAAAAGTTGGATGAAACGAAAAAAAAAGGTAATTTTGCAGAAAATTTCGTGTGCTATGAGTATGTTATCTTGCCCTGAATGCGGCAAACGAATATCATCTATGGCTTGGACGTGCCCCCATTGCGGTACGGATATCAAAGGACACTTAGTGGAATGCCCCAATTGCGGCAGTTATATGCTGGATTCGCAGGACGAATGTAAGCAATGCGGAGCAAAGAACGAAGAACATCGGGAATCGAAAGCCTCCGACGGGAAGAACAAAAACGTCGTGCCGGGAGACATGAATGAAGGTTCCGGCGGACGACACGCGGGAGTGTGGATTACTGTCATTCTCGTATTAATTCTCTGCGTAGGCGGATACTACGCGTACACGCTGTATAAGGAAGAGGAGAAGGCCAAAGCAGAAGCAGAGCGGCAGGCTGCAATGGAACTCGAACTTTCAGTACAAAAGGAACAGGCGCGCCAATGGAAGGCCATTGCCGACTGCGACAGCATAGAACTGCTGGAACAATACATAAAAGCAAACCCGGACAGTAAGTTTGCCGGGTTTGCTTTGGATCGTATTGACAGCCTGCGTCTTAGAAAGGCAAAGCTTCGTTGTCAGGAGCTTGAACAAAAGGCGCTTCAGAAGGTGCAGGAGCTTGGGGAGCAGCAGCAGGATCAAACGGAGCAAACGAAGGAGCAACCCCAGGAGCCGCAGCAGGATTAACATCGATGTTGCGGTCCACCGCCCATGCGCGGATGGAGTTGAACCAGCGACCGTTTGCCTCACGGGCATCAATGTCGAAGCTTACGTGGAGCATCTCACCTGCCTGGATGTTGAACTGCTGAATTTTGTCTGCTCCGAACACCTCGAAGAGCATTCTGCGAGCAAAGCGCTCACCTTGAGTTTCAATTACGTAGGAACCTACTTGCCACTCTGAGCCTGTACGCTGGCTCACACCGCTGCGCACCGGGAGCACAGCAATAATCTTACCTATTATTTCCATTGGAAGTTTTATTTGTTTTCAAATTCGGGCACAAAAGTATAAAATCTCACGGACAAAAACAAGTTATCTCACTTTTTTTTCTTATATTTGCGTCCGATATGTGCAATAATATAGAAGAAAACAAACAAAATATCGAAAAACTATTATGCTGATTAAAGTTTCAAGCATGGCTCTTTCGAGCCGACTCGCTGCGGCCAGCAAAGTGTTGGCTGCAAAAAACTCACTCCCCATTCTGGAGTGTTTCCTCTTCGATGTGGCAGACGGACACATCACTGTCACGGCAAGTGATGCAGAGAAGAGTTTCATCACCACCCTGCCCACAATCGAGCAGATTGGCGGAGGACGTTTCTGCGTATCCGCACGCAAGATGATGGACTCCGTGCGTGAACTGCCCGAGCAGCCTCTCACTCTGGATATCAACGAGGAGAACTATGAGATAAAGGGCTCGCACGCTACCGGTTCGTTCTCTATCATGGGACAGAGCGCAGACCCATACCCCACTCCGCGCCCTGTAGGAGACGAAGGCACACGCATCGTACTTCCTGCACGCACAATACTCAGCGGACTGAACCGCACACTATTCGCCACTGCAAACGACGAAGTGCGCCTGGTGATGAACGGTGTGTATTTCGACATGCACGGCGACCACATGGTGTTTGCCGCCACAGACGGACGTAAACTGGTGAAAGATCTTGTAAAGGACGTGAACGTGGGCACAGAAGGCAGTTTCATCCTTCCCAAGAAGGTTGCCACAATCCTGCGCGGCACACTGTCAATGAACGACACAGAGGTGGAAATCCGTTACGTCAGCGACCGAGCCACAATCAGCACACCCGATATGACGATGCACTTCACTCTTATAGAGGGCACATACCCCAACTATAATGCAGTGATACCTCAGAACAATCCCTTCCGCGCCACTATCGACCGCCAGTCTCTCTCCAGCGCCCTGAAGCGCGTGCTGGTGTTCTGCAATCAGGCCAGCGGACTTGTGAAGGTGGAACTGAACGACGGTAGCATCCGTCTCACCGGTCAGGATCACGCCTACAACACAAGCGGCGAGGAAACCCTGCCATGCGACTACAACGGCAACCACATCGCTATCGGTTTCTCATGCCAGTTTATGCTGGAAATCTGCAACATATTGGAAAGCGACGGCGTTGTCATCGAACTGGCAGATCCCGCACGTCCAGGTGTCATCAAACCAGATGTGCAGCCGGAAGGAGAAGAGGTGCTGATGCTGCTCATGCCTATGAGAGTGGACGACTAAGGTCAAACAGATTACTTAGCAAAATATGTCACTAAAACTGGACAGACCGCTTATCGTCTTCGACTTGGAGACCACTGGGCTTGACATCGCCACAGCACGCATCATACAGATTGCCTATATCAAGGTGATGCCCTCCGGTGAAGAAAAATCCGTCAGCCAGCTCATCAATCCCGGAAGACCCATTCCGCCGGAAGTGCAGGAGCTGACACACATCACCGACGAGATGGTGAAGGACAAGCCGACATTTAAGGAGCTGGCCCATCAACTGGAAACGGAATTCAAAGGATGCGACTTTGCCGGCTTCAACTCCAACAACTACGACATCCCCCTGCTCATGGAAGAATTTGCCCGGGTGGGCATCACGTTCGACGTGACTGGGGTGCGTATGATAGACGCTTTCACCATCTTCACCAAGATGGAGCCCCGCAACCTTGCCGCTGCATATAAGTTCTACTGCGGACGCAAGATGGAAGACGACTTCCAAGCACATCTTGCCGATCAGGATACGGCAGCAACATGGGCCGTACTGAAAGGGGAACTGGAAATGTATTCTACTGAACACCAGACTGAAGAAGGTCGAATTCTCTCCCAAAACTTGAACGACTTACATCAATTCTGCAATCCCAGCAAGAAAGTGGATTTCGCAGGAAAGTTCGTCATTCCTGAGGGCGAAACCGAACCTGTTATCACCTTCGGCAAACACAAGAACAAGACTGTGCGCGAAGTGCTGATGACCGACCCCGGATACTACAGCTGGATTATGCAGGGAGACTTCACTCTCAACACAAAACAGATGCTCACAGCGCTGAAACTAAAATATCGTCTTTGAATGTTGAAAGGCAAACATATCGTACTGGGCATAACGGGCAGCATCGCTGCATACAAGGCATGCCTCATCATCCGACTGCTGAAGAAGGCGGGAGCTGAGGTGCAAGTAGTCATCACGCCTTCCGGTAAAGAGTTTATCACTCCCATCACACTCTCTGCCCTATCCCAGAACCCTGTCATCTCCGAATTCTTTTCACAGAGAGACGGCACGTGGCACAGTCATGTGGACATCGGCCTGTGGGCTGATGCCATGCTGATAGCCCCCGCCACAGCAAGTACCATCGGCAAGATGGCACACGGCATCGCAGACAACATGCTTCTGACCACATACCTCTCTATGAAGGCTCCCGTGTTCATCGCTCCGGCAATGGACCTCGACATGATGGCACATGCTGCCACTCAGGACAACATCCGTCTGCTGCAGGAACGGAGCGTCGAAGTGATTGAAGCCCAAAGCGGCTTCCTTGCCTCCACATTGGAGGGTAAGGGACGTATGGAGGAACCGGAAAACATCGTGCAACGTCTGAATGACTATTTCGCAAAAACGGACGGAGATTTGCACGGAAAGAAGGTGCTCATCACAGCCGGCCCTACTTACGAGAAGATAGACCCCGTGAGATTTATCGGAAACTATTCAAGCGGAAAGATGGGATATGCCCTTGCCGAGGAATGCGCAGAAAGAGGAGCGGAAGTGCTGCTTGTGAGCGGTCCCACGACACTCAAACCGAAGAGCCGGAATATCAAGTGCATCAATGTGGAAAGCGCACAGGAGATGTATGAGGCAAGCACATCGCTATTCCAGGAATGTCAAGCCGCAATACTCTGTGCCGCCGTAGCAGACTTCACTCCTGAGGAAACCGCACAGGAAAAAATCAAACGTGAAGGCAACACTCTAAAACTGTCTCTGAAAGCAACAAAAGACATTGCTGCCACATTGGGGAGCATGAAACAGAAGGGACAGGTGATGGTGGGATTCGCCCTGGAGACGTTCGACGAAAAACAGCATGCGCAGGATAAACTTGAGCGCAAGAATCTGGATTTCATCGTACTGAATTCCCTGCGAGATGAAGGAGCAGGATTCCGCACCGACACAAATAAGGTGACATTCATCTCCAAAGACTCTACAGAAGAACTTCCTCTAATGTCAAAGAGAGAAGTTGCCAATCATATCGTCAATAAGCTCTCTTCACTTTTATGAAAAAGTGGCTGCTCGTATACATCGCACTCCTTCCGCTCTCCTTCATGGCAAGAGCGCAGGAACTGGATGCCAAAGTGATTATCAATTCACAGAAAATCAGCAATACGATGGGAGCTGAGGTGTTTGAGGAACTCAGGACACGTATGCAGGATTTCCTCAACGACAGGAGCTGGACGGAACTGCAATTCAAGGACGAAGAACGTATCAACTGCAGTTTCAACATCACAATAAACAAATGGAATGATGCCAGCGACGAGTTTGAATGCACTCTGCTTATGAGCAGCACACGACCGGTGTACAACTCATCCTACAACACCACCGTTTGGTCTGTGAAAGACGACAACTTCTGTTTCAAGTTCGAACAGGCGGATCAATTGGAGTTTTCTCCTGAGAACATACATAGTCAGCTCGTTGCCCTGATTGCCTACTATGCCTACATGATTATCGGAATGGATATGGAAACGTTCTCCCTGAAAGGAGGACAGAAGTATCTGGAGACTGCAGAGGATATCGTGAACAAGAGTCAGGATTTGGGATACGAGGGATGGAAACCGTTTGACAATACAAAAAACCGCTTCGGTCTTCTTAACGACTACCTTGACGGCGCATTGGAGGGAATGCGTATACTGATGTACGAATACCACAGGAAAGGGCTTGATCAGATGACAGAAAACGCAGACAAGGCACGCGAGGCAATACTCAAATCCCTTGACAACCTTGATGCTGCACACAGAGCTCGCACTATGTCATCGGTGCCGCAATTATTCACCGAATACAAGCGCGATGAGATTATCAATATCTTCTCCGGAAAGGGAACCACTCAGGAGCGCAACCGCGTCTACGACATTCTCTTCAGCATCGATCCGTCGTCAGCTACGAAAATCGAGAAGATAAAGAAATAAGATTTTTCCCAATGCTTAAACGCTTACATATAGAGAACTATGCCCTGATTGAGGAACTGGATATTCAACTGGAGAGCGGCTTCACCGTTATCACAGGTGAAACAGGTGCCGGCAAAAGTATTCTCCTGGGAGCTATCGCACTACTGCTGGGAGGACGCGCCGACAGCCACAGCATATTGAAAGGTGCAGACAAGTGTGTCGTGGAGGCTGAATTCGACGGATACCACATCATGAGGGAAGTCACCGTAAACGGACGCTCCAAAGCATCTGTCAACGGCAAATCGGCTTCTATCGGCGAACTGAAAGTTTTAGGGGACAAACTCATCGACATACATTCCCAACACCAGAATCTGCTGCTTTCCAAAGAGGATTTCCAGATGCAGGTGCTGGACCTCCTTGAAGGAACATCTCTCACCGACTACACCAAGGCTTATGACAAACTTGTTGAAGCCGACGAGCAGTTGAAAAATGCAAAGGAAGCTATGCATCGCAGCCGCGAGGATGAGGAATACATGAGATATCAGCTTGAGGAGCTTGACAACTTCTCCCCTACTGCCGGTGAAGACGAGGTGCTGGATGAAGAGTTGCGGAAACTGTCTCATGCAGAAGACATAAAAAGCGGGCTCTCCGAAACTTACGAGTTATTGGATAATGATGAGGCAGGAGCGCTGGACACTTTGCGCCAGGCTGAACGCACGCTGTCCTCTATCGCAGATGTCTGCTCTTCTGCAGAGGAACTTTCCGAACGTATATCTTCCACGATTATCGAACTGCGCGATATTGCCGACACGCTTTCCTCGGAAGCAGACGACATAGACATAGACCCACAACGCCTGCAAGAAGTGCAGGAACGACTGGACCAACTCAACACTTTGGAGCACAAACACCATGTTTCCTCAAGCGAAGAACTTGTTGTCCTGTGGCAGGAACTGCAGAAGAAGCTTAGCATCATCGACGATGCTGATGTCAACATAGAGGAGTTGGAACGTGCTCTCGCAATAGCCAAAGAGGCTGCTGGAAAGGAGGCTGACAAACTCACCGCCAAACGACGCAAGGCTGCTGCATTACTCCATCAGGAAATGGAGACACGGTTACGTCAGCTTGGTATGCCGAATATCCGCTTCGAGGTGATGATTACGCGGGGAGAACTGCAACCTACCGGACAAGACCGTATCGTGTATCTCTTCCAAGCCAACAAGAACGCGCCGCTTCTGCCTATCAGCGAAATAGCAAGTGGCGGCGAGGTGGCTCGTGTGATGCTCGCCATCAAGGCACTTATCTCGGGAAAGGTGACTCTGCCCACTATTATCTTTGACGAAATCGACACAGGTACCAGCGGACAGATGGCACAGCAGATGGGATACATCATGCAGGAAATGGGTCGTGAAGGCAGACAGGTTGTTTCCATCACTCACCTTCCCCAAATCGCAGCATGCGGACAGCATCATCTGAAAGTGTGGAAACAAGACACCGAAGATGCTACACGCTCCCATATCTCCGTATTAACTACAGAAGACCGCGTACAGGAGTTGGCACATATGCTCTCCGGTTCGAAAGTCACAAAGGCTGCTATCGAAAACGCAAAATCCCTGTTAAACGTCTAACAGACATGCAATCATGAAATACGTTGCTCTTTCCGGAGGTGCAGATAGCGTTTGTCTTCTGCTCAAGCTGTTAGAGCAAGGCGAACAAGTGACTGCTCTTCATTGTAATTTTCATTTGCGCGGAGAGGAATCCGTTCGAGACGAGCATTTCTGCCGCTCACTTTGTGAACGTGTGAACGTGGACATCAAGGTGAAGGATTTTGATACGAGGACATATGCACAGACATACCACATTTCCATTGAGATGGCAGCCAGAGAACTGCGTTACAACTGGTTCGCAGAGGAAACAGACACCATCTATGTGGCACACCACAGAGACGACCAGGTGGAGACCGTTCTCATGAACATCATAAGAGGAACTGGCGTAAAAGGACTGACCGGCATCTCTCCTGAATCCGTTCTCTACACGACACCACGTTCTTCCGATGCTCCTAGTAAACCGCTAAAAGTCATACGCCCTCTCCTGTCGCTCACGAAAGAAGAAATACTTCAGTATCTCGAAGACTGTCATCAGGATTACGTCACAGATTCCACAAATCTCGAACGGGATGCCCTCCGCAACAGGATTCGTCTGGATCTCGTCCCTCAGATGGAAGACCTGAATCCAAAAGTGAAAGAGCATATCTGCCGTTTAGCGGAAAATGCAAGAGAGGAACTGAAAACAAGCGAAACGGCTGCATTACACCACATGCTGTCTCCCCTCGGATTCAGACGCAGCCAAATAAAAGAGATTGCATCATACAGCGGAACCGAAACGCGTCTTTGGATTTCCGATACGTATCGTCTGATAAAATCCAAAGGCATCATTGCCTATGAGGAGAAACGCCCTGACAGAAAAGAGCCCTTCCGCATAGATGCAGACAAGATAAACGGACCGCTACTCTATCGCAGAGTAAGACCCGGCGACCGTTTCCGTCCGTTCGGTATGAAGAAAGGCAGCAAACTCGTAAATGACTATCTTGCCGAACACGGAGTGAATCTTCTGGAACGTGAGAAAACTATTGTGGCCCACACTCCAGATGGACAAATCGTCTGGGTTGTGGACCACGAGATTGATGACCGTTTCCGTGTGGACGAATCCACACGGAACGTTCTAACACTTACTTTTTCTTAGGAGCAGCCTTCGGAGCCTTAGCCTCCTTCTTTGTAGCAGGTTTCTTGGCTGCGGGTTTCTTTTCAGCCACCTTCTTTTCTGCGGGCTTTTCCTCGACTACCTTTTCCTTTGCCTCATACTTGTCGAGACGGGCCTTCAGACGACTGATTTCATTCTCCTTCACGCTGAGTTCCTCACCTAGGTTGGCAATCTGCGTATAAAGAGCGTTCAGCTCATCGTTCTCAACCTGATCCGAGAACAAATCCTTTACTCTCTTCAGGAAGTCGCCAAGAATGTTCATATAGTTGGTGAAGGCATCAAAGGCATTCTCATAGATACCGCGATACAGGCCGGCAGATGCAGGCTTCGTGGTCATGAAGCGGAAGTTATTGGATGCCTGCAGACGATCCCAGTCGGCCTTGATACGACGATCCTTGCATGCCAGGATACGACCCACTATCTTCTCGTCATAGAGCTTTGCAAAGGCTTCTCTCTGCATCGTGTTGCCCAGCCAGCAGCTGGTGTCGCGCTCTTCATCGTTCCAGCTCACGGGATATACAATCTCCATCGGAGCTACGGGCTTGTTCTTGGAGATGATTTCGCTCGGAGTGGCAAACTGGATACCACGTGCTCTTGCACATGTAGGCAATGCCTTGAAGAATTCCAGGATACCGGAGTTCAGAGGCTGGAACACACCAAGTGCAACAAGTTCCATGAAGATGTTGATAACGTCCTCACCCTCGGGCAGACCGTTAATCCAGTCGCAATAGGTATCTGCCGTAATTGGCTGAGAAGCAAAGCGCAGAGAGATATCATCCGACAGATTGTAGTCGCGAAGCAACAGACCCAGACGGTTGTCCTGAGCGCAGCTGTACACATAATGGGGGCTCTTCCATCCGAGGATATGCTTTGCACCTTCTGCAATCATACCCTTGAAACCCATATCGGCACAGATAGCACCAATCTCGTCAGAATAGATGAGAGATGAGTTGCGCACCACCTTCGGAGTCTGTCCGAACATCTCCTTCATCTTCTTTGCCTGACGCTTCACCTCCTCACGGAAACTCTCCTCGTTGCCGATAGAAGCCAGACCGTGACTGTAGGGCTCTGCCAGGAACTCAACGCACTTCGTCTCTGCCAACTGCTGTAGCAGGTCGATTACCTCGGGAGCATACTGCTCAAGCATCTCGATGGCTGTACCTGAGAGAGAGAATGCCACCTTGAATCCCTCACCGGCTTTCGCCATCTCCAACATTGTGGTGAGAGCGGGGATATAACTGTTACGAGCCGTCTCCTGAATGGCACGCTCATTCTCGTAATCATCGTAGTAGTAATGGTCCTTACCAATATCGAAGAAACGATATCTCTTCAGATGAATGGGTTGATGTATCTCGAAATACAAACAAATCTGTTTCATTGTTTTATAAATTTAATCTGGTTTATTAAATGTTTTTCACGGCCTCAAGATACTCCCAATTGTCAAACCAGCCACGGCCGACTAGCTGGTTATAACATTCACGTATTCTCAAACCTACCTTCTGCCAGGTGATCTGATCCACTTCCTTCAGTCCCTCTTCTGCGAGATACTGATACAGACTTTCATTGGTGCAGATGCTGTAGATAGCGTCAGCCATAGCATCGATATCCCAGTAGTCCACCTTAATCACGTTCTTCAGTATCTCACCGCAGCCCGACTGCTTCGAAATGATACAAGGACAACCGCATTGCATAGCTTCCAGAGGTGCAATACCGAACGGCTCTGATACAGAGGGCATTACGAATACGTCTGAATTCTTGTATGCCTCATACACCTGCTTTCCTCTCTGGAATCCGGGGAAGTGGAAGCGGTCTGCAATACCTCTTTCCGCAGCCATTCTTATCATGGCGTTCATCATATCACCGCTACCTGCCATGCAGAAACGGATGTTACGTGTGCGCTGAAGAACCTTAGCAGCAGCCTCCACGAAATATTCCGGACCCTTCTGCATCGTGATACGTCCGAGGAATGTCACCACCTTCTCGTCCGGAGTCTTGTTGGGCACAATAGCCTGATACTCCTCCGAGAGCGGATACACAGCATTGTGCATTGCCACACACTTCTTGGGATCCTGATGATACTGGTTGATTACCGTCTGACGGGTGAGCTCACTCACACACATGATACAGTCGGCGTGATCCATTCCGTTCTTCTCTATGCCGTAAACGGTGGGATTCACCTTTCCGCGACTACGGTCGAAATCCGTCGCGTGCACGTGTATACATAAAGGTTTACCACTTACCATCTTGGCATGCACACCTGCGGGATATGTCAGCCAGTCGTGAGCGTGTATCAGGTCGAAATCCTCACTGCGGGCCAGCACACCGGCAATGATGCTGAAGTTGTTAATCTCCTCGTGAAGATTACCAGGATATCCTCCGGCAAACTGGATACATCCCATGTCGTCCAATCCCTGCAGATAGTTGAAGTCTGCATACAGATGGTCGCGGAAGCGGTAGTAGTCAACTGCGGTATGACCTACAAAGCGATCCTTTATGTCGTCATAGTTCTTGTCGCGCCACACCACAGGCACCTGACTCATATTGATGATGTTCAGGAACTTTTCCTCTTCGCCCGAAGGTTTGGGAAGACAGAATGTCGTCTGCACATCGCCCTGAAGGCTCAAACCCTTTGTTATACCGTAACTGGCAACAGCGAGTCCTCCGTAGATTTTAGGAGGGAACTCCCAACCGAACATTAGTACTTTCATTCTTGCGTTCCTCCCTATTTTAATATTCGTTATACTGATCCAATAGTTTTACAACTCTCATTATCTCGGCCACGTTCATAGCAAACGAGATTGCTCCTCTTCCGTGGAACGGGGGGTTACCGTCGAACAGTTCGGGGATGGTGCCGATGCAGTGGTAGAAGAGCTCCTCTTCGTAGCCCACCAGCAGACGGTCCACATAGCTCACTTTGCTCTGTCCGTGAATCTTCAGGCAGGCCTCCATGTAGAATCCTGCCAGCCAAGGCCATGCCGTACCCTGATGGTATGCGTAGTCGCGCTGCACCTGCGGACCCACATACATGGGATTATATCCGCTCGACTTAGGCGACAGCGAGCGCAAGCCCTTCGGAGTGAGCAGCTCTCTCGTGCAGAAGTCCAGCACACTCTTTCTCTGCTTCTTGTCCAGCGGAGAATACTCCAGAGCAGCAGCAAATATCATGTTGGGACGCACCAGATAGTCGCGATAGCCGTCCACAGCGTAGTCGCACAGATATCCGTGCTCGTTCCAGAACACCTCCACGAAGCTTTCCTTCACCTTGTCGGCAGCCTCTTGGAATTCCTTCGCGCACTCCTCTTCATTCATCTTCTTGCAGACATCCACGGCAAACATCAGCGCATTGTACCACAAAGTGTTGATTTCCACCACATAACCCGTACGCGGCACGATAGGACGTCCGTTGGCGGTGGAGTTCATCCAGGTCATTGCCTTCTGTTTTCCTTCAACATACAGCAGGCCGTTTTCCTTGACCTCGATATTGGGATGCTTTCCGGCCAGTATCCACTGCATCACGTCGCGCAGCAGTTTTCCGTAGCTCTTGATGCACTTGTCCATGCTCACCATCAGACCGTACTGCTGGATACACCATGCAGCCCACAACAGGGCGTCGGGCATCTCCATCTCCTGGATATTCACAGCGAGGGGCTTGCCCTTCATGAAGGCCTTGATACCCTTCTGGGCGGTCTTCATCACAGCCTCGTACTTGTCCGTCTCATGATTGGTGAGCGTCAGACCCGGCAGGGATACGAACATGTCGCGTGCCCTGCACTTGAACCAGGGATATCCTGCCAGCACATAGTCCTCTGTGGTGCGATGCACGATGAACTGATGTGCGCTGTTGACAAGCGTGTTGTAGAAATTGTCGCGCGGAGTGCGAATCTTCACCTCGAAGTCGGCAATCTCGGCAAGCTTGGCGGTCTCTATCTCGCTCAGACCTGCGGAGAACACCACGCTCTCGCCCTTCTTGATTTTGAACTCGAAGTAGCCGGGCACATACAAATCCTCATTGGATGCATATCCGCGCTCCTGCTCCTTGGGATATTCCACACCCCTGTACCAGTCGGGACGGTAAACGAATTCGTTCTCCTTGTTTATCTGCATATACAAGGTGGGATATCCGGCATAGAGCTGACACGTGATACCGTTCTCGCATACGTGATATTCCCTGTTGGCGGCATAGTTCTCGTGAGTGTACTCTCTCACCGAACGGAATGCCAGGAAGGGCTGCAGACGCAGCGTGGTCTCAGAGTGTCCGTCCAACAACGTATAACGTATGATTATACGGTTCTCGAAGTGCTGGAACATCTGTTCTCTCTTGAGCAACACGCCACCCACCCTGTAGATGGTTGTTGGCACCTGCAGGGAGTCGAATTCCCTGATGTACTTGTGTCCGCGGGGAGCAAAGTTGTCTCCACTGTATTTGTGCAGACCCAGATTAAATTCCGCTCCATGCTGTATCACGGTGGCGTCCAGAGACGAAAGCAAGACGTGGTTCTCATCGTCCAGCTCCGGAACCGGCACCACTAACAGACCATGATACTTGCGGGTGTTGCAATCGACGATTGTCGAACACGAATAGGCTCCACTGCGATTACTTCTCAGAATCTCCTTTGGAAGGGACTCTTCAAGATTCGTCATAAGAGTCTTGTCAAAACGCAAATAACTCATAAGTTAATGTTGTATAGATTTAATATTTTAAGGTTTCGTCCTCAAATTTACACTTTTTCTCCAAAAGAAATTTGGATAGTCCGCAAGAATTTAGTACTTTTGTGCCATAAAACATATTTTAGCGGAGCAAAATGAGCAAAAGAAAGATAGAAACGGAGAAAATTCTGGAACAAATGGCCGAATTTTTCGACACTTTAACTCTTTCTCAGCAGGAAGAACTGAAAAAGCATGTTCAGGTGCGCTCATACAAGAAAAATGAGCTCTTCTACGGGGAGGGTGAAATACCCGATACACTCTACTGTCTTTTGCAGGGAAAAGTAAAAATATCCAAGGAAGGAGCAAGCGGCAGAAACCAAATTATGCGCGTGGCAAATGCCGTAGAGTATTTCGGCTATCGCGCCGCTTTGGCCGGAGAACCCTTCATCACCGCTGCAGCAGCCTTCGAGCCGTCCATCGTGGCAACCATGCCCCTGTGGCTCATCAAGAGATACATGGAGGAGAATCCCAAGGTGGGTCTCTTCTTCGTGCGCCGTCTGGCAATAGCGCTCGGACAGAGCGACGAGCGTACCGTCAACCTCACGCAGAAACACATGAACGGACGCCTGGCTGAGAGTCTCATCTTCCTGCGCGACAACTACGGCTTGGAGGAAGACGGATGCACCCTTTCGCTCTATCTCTCAAGAGAAGACCTCGCCAACCTCTCCAATATGACAACGGCCAACGCCATCCGCACGCTGTCCACCTTCGCAAAAGAGAAGATTGTTGCCATCGACGGCAAGAAGATAAAGCTCATCGACATGAAGGCTCTCGAGAAGATTAACCGCCTTGGTTAATTCTCCCAGAGAGACAATACCTCTTTTATTTTATCCTCCGTAGGCAGAGTGGCATCTATCCAGTGGATGGGCACTCCGCGCCTCTCCTCCATACCCCTGAACCACGTCATCTGCCTCTTGGCAAACTGGTGTATTGCTATCTCCAGACGCTCCACCATATCATCGTACGTGCGCTCTCCGATGCAATACTCCGTCACGTATTTGTATTCCAGCCCGTAGCGTATCAGCCTTTCCGCAGGCACTTTCTTCAGGAGTTCCCTCACCTCCTCCACCATGCCTTCCTTCAGTCGCGCGTGCAGGCGTTCCGTTATCTTCTGCCTGCGCAGCTCCCTGTCGATGCGCAGACCTATCGTCAGCGACCGTCTCTCTGGGAAGCGCACGCTGCCCAGTTCGTAGCTCTTGAGCACGCTCTCAATATAGAGTCCCGTGCCTCCGCAGAGTATGGGAATCGCGCCGCGCGTCTTGATGTCCATATACGCATTCTGGAAGGCGCATTGGAATTCGTACACATTGAACCTGTATCCCGGCTCACATATATCTATAAGGTGATACGGCACGTGCACTTTCTTTCCGTCCTCCCCGCGCAGCACATAGTCGTCCAGATCCTTGCCTGTGCCGATGGTCATACCGCGATACACCATCCTCGAGTCGGCGGAAATGATTTCGCCGCCCCCCAAGCGATGTGCCAGGTGGGCGGCGAATGTGGTTTTTCCCGAGGCCGTAGGCCCCAGGATTGTAATCAGGTCAAACAATTAGCAGTTCTCTGAGAAGTACTTAATTGTGCGAACCATCTGGCTGGTGTAGCTGTTCTCGTTGTCGTACCAGCTAACAACCTGTACCTGATAGGTGTCATCGTCGATCTTGCTAACCATTGTCTGAGTAGCGTCGAAGAGAGAACCGAACTTCATGCCGATGATATCGCTGCTTACGATTTCGTCCTCTGTGTAGCCGAAGCTCTCAGTCTGAGCAGCCTTCATGGCAGCGTTGATACCTTCCTTGGTGATGTCCTTACCCTTAACAACGGCAACCAGGATAGTGGTAGAACCGGTGGGAGTCGGAACGCGCTGTGCAGAACCGATCAGCTTGCCGTTCAGCTCAGGAATTACCAGACCGATAGCCTTGGCAGCACCTGTAGAGTTGGGAACGATGTTGCAAGCACCTGCACGAGAACGGCGGAGGTCACCCTTGCGCTGAGG
>JAGDCM010000105.1 GCA_017958545.1 Bacteroidaceae bacterium
ATCATACGCATATTGATGTTTGGTGCATCGTATGGTGCGAGATATACCTCGTTCTCTGTTGTCAGCAGCTTGGTGTAGTATTTGTTCTCCGGAACATCCTTGAAGTTCTTTATCTTTGCGCTTGGGCACTTCTCGAGAGTCTTCTTCATGTCGTTCAGACTCTGTGGTCCCCAATAGATTACTTCGTGCTTCAGGGAGGTGAGACCTTTCAGGAGTTCTGTGAATGTCTCAGGCTTCATAGCGCGCATCTCGCTGACGCTTGGTACGTTTGTGAAAGGATTACGTTCACCGTAGAGACCGTAGGTGACAAGGGCGCTGTAACAATTGCTCTGTCTGTTGCGTGATTCCATGCGGGCCTTTGCGGTTTGGTCGAGCAGTTTGTTATAAACGGCTGTGTCAGACTTCAGGTCTTGCAGCAGGTCTTCCATCATGGCGATAGCCTTTGGCATATTCTCCTGAAGTCCAGATACGGTGATTGTTGTTGTCTCGTCGCCTACGCTGACGCCGTAAGAACATGCAATGTCATAGAAATCTCTCTGTATCTGCTCCAGACTCTTCTTGTTTGTGCCGAGGAGGTCCATGTAACCGGCTGCGATGTCATAGCGCATGTCTGCCAGTTCTCCGAAGTCGAAGCGATAGGAGAGGAAGAAGCGGTCGTCCGTTGTGTTCTGCTTGTATATTACTGGGAGTCCGTTCTTGGTGGTGCTGAAGGTCAGTTCCTTGTTGAAGTCGATGAACTGTGGCTGTATGTCTTCCACCTTCTTCTCCATGAAGTCCGTCATGAACTTACTGCGCATATCGCGGTTGCTGGATATCGGTGTAATCTCCGGTTTGTCAATCTTTACTATCGTGGTGTCTTCGCCCTGACGTTTGTAGAGGACTATGTATCCGTCGGTGATATGTTCCTTTGCCCAAGATATGATGTCAGCCTTTGTGAGTTTGCTGAGGCGGTCCAGTTGGGTGATGTTCTGTTCCCAAGGCACGTCGTCGATGAAGCAGTCAACCATCTGGCGTACGCGGCTGACATTGCTGTCGAGGCTCTGCAGCTTTGAGAGCTTGGCATTGGCGATGATGCTCTTCATTATTCCCTCGTCCCAATCGCCGTTCTTCAGTTTCTCCACTTCTGCCAGCAGCAGGTCTTTTACTTCGTCGAGAGTCTGTCCCTCATTAGGCGAACCGGAAAGGAGGAAGAGGCTGTAGTCCTTCAGCTCCATCGTGTTGCTGCCTGCACCGAGAGTCTTCATCTTGTTGTTGAGGTCGGTGTCTATCAGTCCCACTTTGCCGTTGCTGAGCAGCATATCCATCATGGTGAGGGTATCAATCTGCAGCGATGATGCGCCCTTCATTCTCCATGCAATGGCAACATTCTGTATCTCCTTGCCGAGCACGGTGGTGTCTGACGGAGCGGTGAAGACGGGCTGCTCTGGGAATGTCCTGCCTGGCACCTTGGTCATAGTGCCGTCGTTCTTCCAACTGCCGAAATATTGTTCCAGCATCGCTATCGTCTTGTCGGGGTCGAGGTCGCCTGCCATACAGATGGCGATGTTGTTTGGAACATAGTACTTTTTATAATAGTTCATGATGGCCACCTGTGACGGGTTCTTCAGGTGCTCCTGTGTGCCGATGGTGGTCTGTGTGCCGTATGAATGACTAGGGAACAGCTTGTGCAGCAAAGCATAGTAAGCCTTGTTGTTGTCCTTTGTCATTGAGATGTTCTTCTCCTCATAGACGGCCTCCAGCTCGGTGTGGAAACCGCGCATCACCATGTTCTGGAAGCGGTCGCTCTGCACCATGCACCATCTCTCCAGTTCGTTGGACGGGATGTCCTCCACATAGCATGTCACGTCATACGATGTGAAGGCGTTGGTGCCTTGGCTGCCGATGGCGGTCATCATCTTGTCATACTCATTCGGGATGAAATACTGTGCTGCAATCTGCGACACAGAGTCAATCTCGTGATACTTCGCCTTGCGCTGTGCAGGGTCGGTGAGGGTGCGGTGCTCCTCGTAGAGCGAACAAATCTTGTCGAGTAGGGGTTTTTCTGCTTCATAGTTTGCTGTGCCGAACGATGGCGTGCCCTTGAACATCAGGTGCTCCAGGTAGTGTGCCAGACCGGTATATTCAGCTGGGTCGTTCTTTGAGCCGGTATTCACGGCGATGTGTGCTGTGATACGTGGATGCTCCTTGTTGACTGAGAGATAAACCTTCAGTCCGTTGTCAAGGGTGTAGATACGTGTTTTCATCGGGTCGCCCTTTACCTCCTCATAGCTGCGAGCCACAGAGGTGACACTTATCAGGGCGCAACAAATAAACAGAAAAACTTTCTTCATTTCAAACTTTTATCTTTTAACTTTTAACTTTTAACTAACTCAGCGAGCTGATAAACTCCTGCACCATATCTTCCGACACATCTCCCATGTCATACTCTTTCTCTGCATCCTTGCGTATGTAGCTCAGCCACTCCTCGTGTGCCTGCTCCATGTCGCCGTCGTTGTCAGAGAAACCCTTCCATTGTGCGTAGCTGTCGAAGACGTCGCTGAATCTCTCTTCGAGGGTGTCGATAGACGGTATGTCGCCGTTCATGATGTCCTCCTTTATCTGGTCGAGGGCCTCCACCGGCATCAGGAGTCCGAGCATATCGGTCCATTCGCCCGGGGTGTTGGCATTGCCGTACATCCTCAGTGCCAGGTTATAATACTGCAAACCCTTTGCCAAGGCGGTGGAAGGAATGATGAACCCCTCGCCTTTGTAGTAGTCCGCATCATAGCCCTGCTCGTCCTGCAATGACTCGAGGTACTTTATGCCGTCCTTTACCTTCTGTATTACAAAAGGAGAGAGCCAGTCGAATGTGATGAACGACTTTCTGCCGCTCTGTGGGCGTTTGTCGCGCTTAGGCCACTTCATGACGTCGCGATATGTGCCCACGGTGCAGAGGTTTATGCCTGGTATTACGACAGTCTTGCGGCCTTCGCCGATGACGTATGAGAATGGCAGCATCGAGGTGTCGGGGTGCGACTGTATCTTGTTCATCGCCATGCAGAATGCTCCGATGTGTGCCGGCCACAGTATGTGTGCACTGCTGGCTGTCTTGGCGCCGCGCTCCATCGTGCCGTAGTGTATCGGGCCCATCTTGTAGGCGTGGTTGGAGAAGTTCGTGCCCGAACCGGCGTTGTAGAAGGAATATTCTCCGCCGATGAGCAGCGAGCTCTTGTGATGGCTCACAGAGAACGGTCCGCAGAAGGCAGCGCATGACTCGCCGTTGTCCATGTGGGAGTTGGCGAAGAAGACAGAGTTCTCGGATGTGAAGCCGCGTCCTATGTGGCAAGCCTCGCCGACGAAGGTGTCGTAAATCTTTGCGCCATCTACAATGGTAGCGCCGGCCTGTGCTATGACATTCTCCATTATGACGTCGTCGCCGATGTATATGTTAGCCTCGGGGGTAGGGGACAGGGTGCAGTCCACGAGACGTGATGCGCCGGAGAGTTCGCAGTAAGGTCCGATGTTCACGTTGGTGAGTTCACGGCAGTCGCTGATGGTCACGCCGTCACCGATGGTGGTGCATGGCACGCTGTTCTCCTTTACGTGCTGGGCAACGAGTTCCTTTATCTTGTTGAAGAGAGGCTTGTTGTCCACGTTGCGCACCATGAGGGCGGCAGTCTGTGATGTCAGTCCGCTGTAGAGTATCAGGTTGCCGTCGCCGGCTTCGTTCTGTACGCTGATGGTGACGTTCTCGCCGAAGGTGGCGCCGTCGGTGGTGCGGATGATGCCGACATTACGGATGTGTACTCCGCTGCCGATGCGAACTTCGCCGTCGAAACCGGCGTTATGAATCCCGGCAGGGTCAAAGTCGTCTGTTACTGTCACCTGCTGCCAATCGTTTGAATAACAGCCCTGAGCCTCAAGCTCTTCAATTTCATGCTGTAAAAGATTTCTGTAGTTCATGTTGTTTATTTTAATTTTCAATTTTCAATGTCAAACAGGAAGTCATTATACGGATATTTCTGTACGTGGAGTTCACGCACCTTCTTATAAACCACCTCGCGGAATTCGTCAACGTTCTCCTTCGTCTTTGCCGAGATGAAGAGGCAACTGTCGTTGAGCTTCGCCATCCAGGTCTTCTTCAGGTCTTCCAGTGATATCTCGTTCTTCTTCACGGGGGTGAGGTCGTCCTCGTCTTTCTCGTCCCATGTGTAGGCATCGATTTTGTTGAAGACAATCATTGACGGTTTGTCGGCACATCCCAGGTCGGCGAGGGTCTTCTCTACCACCTGTATCTGGTCTTCGAAGTCGGGGTGGGAGATGTCCACGACGTGTAGTAGCAGGTCTGCCTCGCGTGTCTCGTCGAGGGTTGATTTGAAAGAGTCGACAAGGTCTGTGGGCAGTTTTCTGATGAATCCTACGGTATCTGCGAGCAGGAAGGGAAGGTTTTCTATCACCACCTTGCGGACGGTGGTGTCGAGGGTGGCGAACAGTTTGTTCTCGGCAAACACCTCGCTCTTGGCCAACATATTCATGATGGTACTCTTGCCGACGTTGGTATATCCCACCAGTGCCACGCGGATGAGCCTGCCCCTGTTCTTGCGCTGCGTCGTCTTCTGCTTGTCAATCTCCGCCAGACGTTCTTTCAGCAGCGACATGCGGTGGAGGATGATGCGTCGGTCCATCTCCAGCTGTGTCTCACCAGGTCCACGCAGTCCTACGGAACCCTTTCCGCCGCCTGAACCGGAGCCGCCGCCTTGTCGCTCAAGGTGTGTCCACAGCCTCTGCAGACGGGGCAGCATGTAGCGATACTG
>JAGDCM010000106.1 GCA_017958545.1 Bacteroidaceae bacterium
CAAAGAACAAGTAAACAGGATTATAGACGGAATGGGGCTTGGGGATTTTTCTCAGGCCACCATTCGTGATATACAGGCGCTCTCCAAGCAGATTGAGGAAAAGACGGGCGAGGAGGTAATCCATCTGGAGATGGGTGTGCCTGGTTTGAAACCTTCTGAAATCGCAATGAAAGCAGAGGCGGAAGCTCTTCGCTCCGGATGCGCTACGATATATCCTCCCAACGGGGGTATACCTCGCATCAAGAAGGCGGCTTCCGAATTCGTAAAGGCTTTCATCGGCGTGGATATTGATGCGGAGGGATGTGTGCCCACAACGGGAAGCATGCAAGGCACCTTCGCCACGTTTATGGCTATTCACCATGCTTTCGCAGGTACGAAACAGGATACCGTGCTGCTCATCCAGCCGGGTTTCCCTGTGCAGACGACACAGTGTGATGTGATAGGTCTTAAGCACGAGGCTCTCGACATATACAACTATCGCGGTGCGGAGCTTACAAAGAAACTGGAGGAGATTATCTCCAAGGGCAATATCTTTGCTATCGTATATTCCAATCCCAACAACCCCTCCTGGGTGTGCTTCACAGAGGAAGAACTCAAGGGTATCGGCCAGCTCGCCACGAAATACGATGTCATCGTGCTGGAGGATTTGGCTTATTTCGCAATGGACTTCCGTCGCGACCTCTCTCATCCCTATGAGGCACCTTTCCAGGCAACGGTGGCTCGCTACACCGACAACTACGTGCTGTGGGTTTCGGCCTCGAAGGCTTTCTCCTACGCAGGTCAGCGTATCGGTGTGACGTGTATCTCCAACGAACTCTTCCATCGTGTGTTCGCTCCCTTGCAGAAGAATTTCGGAGTGGGGGCTTTCGGAGATTTCTTCGTAGGACGTCTGATGTATACGCTTTCCAGCGGTACCACGCATTCCGTACAGCATGCGATGTCCGCACTTATGGAAGCAGCTGTCAGCGGTGCATACAATTTCTTCGACGATGTGAAGGAATACGGTCGCAGGGCAAAATTCATGAAAGATGTTTTGCTGGCCAGCGG
This sequence comes from Bacteroidaceae bacterium, assembly GCA_017958545.1. Taxonomy (GTDB): domain Bacteria; phylum Bacteroidota; class Bacteroidia; order Bacteroidales; family Bacteroidaceae; genus Physcousia. The sequence continues at coordinate 1,048 of JAGDCM010000106.1, forward strand.
TTTCTATCTGGTTTACGACAACGATATGGGTGCACCTCTTGCAGACGGATTCTATTTCACTGTGCAGTATCCCGGTATGACAGACCTGGAGCTCACCCGCGAACTGATGACATACGGTATCGCCGTGTTCCCGTTGGACACTATGGGTTCCACACAGCAGGGTGTCCGCATCTGCACATCGTTCTTCCGCAAGGAACAGGAAACACTTTTCACACAACGCATTAACCAATTTAACATAGACCATGGATGTTAATTCACAATATCTCCATCCCGATTACGAGACTCTCTCCCGGGAGGAAATAAGCAAGCTGCAGACGGAGCGTCTGCGTGAGACTTTCGAACATTGTAAGAATGTCCCGTTCTACGCACAGAAGTTCAAGGAGATGAACCTCAGCGTGGAGGATATCAATTCTCCGGAGGATGTGCGCAAGCTTCCTTTCACCACTAAGCAGGACCTCAGAGACACTTATCCCTTCGGACTGGCTGCTGTGCCTTTGGAGAAATGTGTGCGCCTGCACTCCAGTAGCGGTACGACGGGAAATCCCACTGTAATTCTTCACACACAGCGCGATCTTGACGAATGGGCCAATCAGGTGGCACGTAATCTCTGGATGGTTGGTTTGCGTCCCAGTGACGTATTCCAGAATTCATCCGGCTACGGTATGTTCACGGGTGGCCTCGGTTTCCAGTATGGCGCTGAGCGTCTTGGTATGCTCACCGTTCCTGCAGCTGCCGGCAACTCGCTGCGTCAGATTAAGTTCATGAAGGACTTCGGAACTACTGCCGTACACGCTGTGCCTTCTTATCTCACCCGCCTATATGAGGTGATGCGGGAGCAGGGTGTGGATCCTCGCAGGGATACCAAACTCAGGGTGTTTGCCATCGGTGCGGAGCCTCATTCCGAGGAGCAGCGCAAGCGTATCGAAGATATGTTCGGTGTGAAGGCCTACAACTCTTTCGGCATGTCGGAAATGTGCGGTCCCGGTGTGGGTTTTGAGTGTCAGGAGCAGAACGGTCTCCATTTCTGGGAAGACTACTACATCGTGGAGATTGTGGATCCCGACACATTGGAGCCCGTACCCGACGGAGAGATTGGTGAACTTGTGCTGACAAGCCTCCGTCGCGAGGCTATGCCCCTTATCAGATATCGCACGCGCGACCTCACACGTGTGCTCGGACGCACGTGCCCATGCGGACGCAACCATGTGCGTATTGATAGGATGAAGGGCAGAAGCGACGATATGATGGTGTTGCGCGGTGTGAACATCTTCCCCATACAGATTGAGAAGATTCTCATGCAGTTCTCTGAACTCGCCAGCAACTATCTCATCACGCTCACCACAGACAACGATAACGACAATATGACTGTCGAGGTGGAGCTTGCAGAGATGATGGACGACTATGCCCGTCTGCAGAGTCTCACGAAGGCCGTTACCCGTGCTCTGAAGGATGAGATACTTCTCACACCTATTGTTAAACTGGTGTCCAAGGGCACTCTCCCCGTGAGTGAGGGTAAGGCCGTCCGTGTTGTTGACAAACGTAAAGTATATCAGTAAATGAAACAGTTATCTATCTTTATTGAGAACAAGAGCGGTACTCTGCTCAATATTCTGAACGTCATGAAGGATGCCGAGATCCAGATTGTTGCATCCATGGTGGCAGATACTCAGGATTTCGGTATATACCGTGTGGTGTGCGACAATCCTGACAAGGCATACTCCGTGCTCAAGAATGAGGGTATGGTTGTCACGATGTCTGAGGTGTTTGCCATCGTGCTGGACGACAAGCCCGGAGAGGCAGCCAATGTGGTATCTGTCCTCACGGAGGGCGGTATCAACATCTCCTACATCTATTCCTTCCTCGTTTCCGGCAAGGGAATACTCGTGTTCCGCACCTCGGATACGGAGCTCACGAAAAAGATTATAAAGGAAAAGGGCCTGCATGAGTTTGCTTGAACGCCTCTCAAAAGGCGATGTCTTTGCTTCGGAGATAGGTTGCCGCATTGTTGAGATACGCAAGGGTTATGCCCGCACGGAACTCACGGTGGAAGAGCGGCATCTCAACGGCGCCGGTGTGTGTCAGGGAGGTGTGCTCTTCACTCTCGGCGACTTGGCTTTCGCTGCTGTTGCCAATTCCTGCGGCATACTCTCCGTCGGCATCAACAACAGCATCTCATTCATCAAGAGTGCCCAGTTGGGTGAGACCGTTACGGCAGAATGCACAGAAGTGGCTGAGCACCACAAACTGCCCAACACGGAGATAAAGATTAAGAACAGTAAAGGTGAAGTGCTGGCTGTGATGACCGGTATGGCTTATCGCACATCAAAGCCTTTTGAGTTCGACAGCTTAATGTAGCAGGTCAAGAATCTGTGCCTTGATATTTTCGTAGTCGGCATCTTCCATAGCTTCGTTATGCCTCCCACCACTCGGGGGGCATAATTGTTTTGCCTCTTTCGCAAGATCAAGCGCCAGCAAGGCCTCGTTCCTGTGTCCGAGTTTTGCTTCGATATATGCCTGCTGAAGATATATCTGCGTCTGCTCTGTGGAGCGTCCTTTGGATGCCAGCGTGGCGAGGTCGAGCAATTCGGATGCTTCCTCATAGCGCTCCAGACATGTGAGGGCGATAGCACGGTTGTACAGAGCGTGGTCGTCGTCGGGATGCTTCTCAAGATATTCCGACAGTATGACGCTGGCTTCCTCGAAGCGTTCCAGCTGTATGAGCGCCACACCCTTTGCGTGCCACAGGTCGTGGTCGTCGGGATTCACCGATATGCCGTATTCGATGCTTTCAAGTGCATCGTCGAAATGCCCCAGTGCCGACTGTGCGTCAGCCAGCATGTGCCATACCTCTGCGTTGTACGCATCCCGGTTGAGCAGTTCGTTGGCCACATGAACGGCCTCGTTGCAGTATTGCAGGTCAAGGAGAATCTCCAAATACAGTTCCTTCGTTGTCGTGTGGTCGGGGTGGTTGTGCAATATCTGGCGAGTGGCATCGAGTGCTTCCTCCACCTTGCCTCCGTCGAACATCATCTCAGCTCTGAGAAACATTATCTCAGGATTTTCGGGATGCAGCAGCATTGCGTCTGCGAGCACTCTGCGTGCTTCCTTTTCCCGTTTGTTGTTGATATAGTATTCGGCAATATCAGCCAAATCGTCGGCATCCATATAGATGCGACGACCGGCCTGACGTTCCCTTTCGTATTGCTTCAGTAGGTCACGAAAGTCCTGTGTTTCAAAATATTCGTCCTGTTTCAATGCAGTCTTTCCTTTCTGTGTTTACTTGCTGTCCCTCAGTCCTACGGTCTTGTTGAATACGGGATGCTCCGGAGTGGAGTCGGGGTCCACGTTGTAGTATCCGATGCGCTGGAACTGCAGATATGTCAGTTCGGGCAGCGATGCAGCATATTCCTCCACGAACGCATTCTTGTTGATGCGCAGGGAGTCCGGATTGAGGAAGGGGCGCATAGCCTCGATGCCTCTCACTCCGTGTTCGTCCTCATACTGCTTGATGGCATCTCTCGGATTCTCGCAGGTCCACAGCTGGTCGTATTCCCTCACTTCGCAGGGCACAGCGTGCGGAGCGGAGAGCCAGTGGAGCGTCTTGCCCTTTATCTTGCGGTCGGCACCCGGCATTCCGCTCTTCGATTCGGGGTCGTACTCTGCATATATCTCCACGATGCGTCCGTCGGCATCTTTCTTTATGCACTTCTCGGGGTCTTCGTCACACTTGATGATATAGGCGTTCTTCAGTCGCACCTCCTTGCCGGGACCCAGTCGCATGAATTTCTTGCCGCCGTCCTCCATGAAATCTTCGCGCTCGATGTAGAGTTCGCGTGAGAAATGTATCGTGTGGGTGTTGCCCTCCGTCACAGTATTTCCCTCTGCGTCGCGCAGTTCCGGATTGTTCACGGCAGTGAGTTCCTCCACCTTGCCTTCCGGATAGTTGGTGATGACGAGGCGCACGGGGTCTACTACGGCACTCACACGCGTTGCTCTCGTATTGAGATCTTCACGCACGGCAGCCTCCAACAGTTTGATATCGTTCAGGGCATCGTATGTTGTGTAACCTATCTTGTCGATGAAGTTTAGAATACCCTCCGGAGAATATCCTCTGCGACGTATTCCGCAGATGGTCGGCATGCGTGGGTCGTCCCATCCGCTTACCACGCCTTCATTCGTGAGTATCAGCAGATTGCGCTTCGACATCAGCGTGTAGTTGAGGTTCAGCTTGTTGAACTCAAACTGGCGGGGACGGTTGTCCTCGATGTCTCCCTCGTCTCCTCTCCATTCCTTTATCCATGTGACGAAGAGGTCGTAGAGCTCGTGGTGAGGTACGAATTCCAGAGTACAGATTGAGTGTGTGACACCTTCCAGATAGTCGCTCTGCCCGTGTGTGAAATCATACATGGGATATGCGTTCCATTTGTTTCCTGTGCGCCAGTGCGGCATATTCAACACGCGATACATGATAGGGTCGCGGAAATGCATATTGGGCGATGCCATATCAATCTTTGCGCGCAGTATCATCTTGCCCGGCTCCACGTTGCCGGAATTCATCTCCCTGAACAGGCGCAGGCTCTCCTCCGCAGGTCTGTTGCGATAGGGTGAGTTCTGTCCGGGTTCCGTCGGTGTGCCTTTTTGTGCGGCGATTTCCTCAGAAGTCTGTTCGTCCACGTAAGCCCTGTCGTTGAGGATGCACCATTCGGCAAAGTCCCACAAATCCTGGAAGTAGTCGGAGGCGTAGACCTCCTTGCCCCATTCGAAGCCCAACCACTTGATATCCTTCTCGATGGCTCTCACGTATTCCATATCCTCCTTCTGGGGATTGGTGTCGTCCATACGCAGATAGCACGTGCCACCGAATTTGCGAGCAACTCCGAAGTCCATTGCGATGGCCTTTGCGTGACCTATGTGCAGGTATCCGTTCGGTTCGGGCGGGAAGCGCGTTTGCAGTCGTCCTCCGTTGCGGCCGTTGGCCAGATCTTCCTTGATTTTTTTTTCTATAAAATTGAGACTTTCTTTGACGTCCTCCATATCTGTTGTTTTGTTGTCTTGTATTTCGGCTGCAAAATTACGAAAAAAAACTGAATGCAATTCTCTCATTTCATATTTTTTTTGTACTTTTGTCCGCAGAATGCAACCGCTTGCAGAAAGAATGCGCCCACGCACCCTCGATGCGTATATCGGACAGAGCCATTTGGTCGGTCCGGGAGCGGTGTTGCGCACCATGATTGAGAGCGGTCGCATCTCGTCTTTCATCCTCTGGGGGCCTCCCGGAGTGGGCAAGACGACGCTCGCCACCATCATCGCTTCCCAGCTCAATGTGCCCTTCTACACGCTGTCTGCCGTCACCTCCGGAGTGAAGGATGTGCGCGACGTGATAGAGAAGGCTCGCAGCAACACGTTCTTCGACACTCATACTCCCATACTCTTCATCGACGAGATACACCGCTTCTCCAAGTCGCAGCAGGATTCCCTTCTGGGTGCTGTGGAGCAGGGTGTTGTCACTCTGATAGGAGCCACCACGGAGAATCCCTCTTTCGAGGTGATACGTCCTCTTCTCTCGCGCTGCCAGCTCTACGTGCTGAAGCCTCTTTCCGATGACGACCTGCTGTCTCTTGCCCGTCGTGTCATTAGGGAGGATATCTATCTGCGCGAGAAGAATATAGAGATAAAGGAGACTGCTGCTCTGCTGCGCTATAGCGGCGGTGATGCCCGCAAGCTGCTCAACATACTGGACCTCGTCTACAACAGCGGCAGCACGGAGGTGACGGATGCCGTCGTTTCCCAGCTGCTGCAGCAGAATCCGCTTGCTTTCGACAAGGACGGCGAGATGCACTACGACATCATTTCGGCCTTCATCAAGAGCATACGCGGCAGCGACCCCGATGCTGCGCTCTATTGGCTTGCACGCATGATAGAGGGCGGGGAAGACCCCAGCTTCATTGCGCGCCGCCTTGTGATATCCGCTTCCGAGGACATTGGTCTTGCCAATCCCAACGCGCTGTTGCTGGCAAATGCCGCCTTCGACGCCTGCCAGAAGATAGGTTGGCCGGAAGGCCGCATACCCCTTGCGGAGGCTACCGTGTATCTTGCCACGTCGCCCAAGTCCAA
>JAGDCM010000107.1 GCA_017958545.1 Bacteroidaceae bacterium
CGATGAACAAGGTAGAGAACATCTTTTTCATGGTATGGTCATGTTGTTTTCCGCTGCAAAAATACTGCTTTTTTCTGAAACGACAAACAAAAAACGATACACAAAAGTGTAATTTTTCGTTGCAGGCTATGACACTTTCTCCATGCCGTCCTGGGCGCGCCACTCACGGGCGATGTCGTCCAATGTCAGTCCAAGCAGCTCCATGCGGCGCATGAAGTCGGGTAACTCGTGCTGGAGAAACTCCTTGCGACGGGCGGAGAGGATGCGTTTTCTGGCACCCTTTGCCACAGACATGCCGATGCCCCGCTGCGAAAGCAGGATGTTGTCGCGCTGCAAGAGTTCAAAGGCGCGCAATGCCGTGTTGATATTGACTTCATATTCCGCCGCAAGCTCGCGCACACTCGGCACGAGAGCGCCCTCGGTGTAGCATCCGGAGAGGATGTCGTCGCAGAGGCGTTCGGCAATCTTGATAAAAAGCGCTTTTTCGTTGTGGTATATCATAGACGTATCATTTTATCGGAAATAATCTGTGCGCGACAAAAGCTGCGATAGGCCAACGCATAATTCGCAGTAGAAAGCACGACGACCACCGCGTAGGTCATCCAGACAAACTGCGTATGATGTGCGTTGATCCAGGCAGCATTCTGTTCGTTCAACTCAAGGAGATAAATCAGAATGAACGTTGCGGCAATAAAGATGAACAGCGCCCACAACCACCCGTAACGGCGGAAAAGCACGCCACACAGGGTGAACAGCGACATCGGCCACAAGGCAATCATCAGGCTCCCGAATGTATAAACAAGCACATCGCCCACATTGTGCGTCTCAAATATTGAGGCCAATATCCATGTGCCGGGCAAGACGTGACGGCGCACTATTTCGCCGAAACTTGTCTCCGGATTGAATAACAGGGGCATTGCCGTGAGGGCATTCGCCGCACAACGGCCCAGGAAGACAAGCAACCAAATACCCACAGTGGCATACACCACACGGGAGAGGAATTTCTCCGCATTTCCTGCCGGAAGCAAAAGCAGCGATGTGGCCGTGTGCTTGCGTTCCAATGCGGAGAAGATGTGCGCCAGACAGAAGAGTATCATACCCCAAAAGATGACCTCGTCGTTGAAGAGGCGAAGCAGCGCACCTTGTGCCGCCTGTCCTCCCAACTCAAGAAGGACTGTGCTCAAGACCTCTTGAGCCACATAGAGGCCGAATGTCGTGAGAAACAGGCGCAGATAGAGTCTCTTCTCCATCTGCCAATACCATCGGATAATTTGCCCGAAACGGTCGAAAACTTGGATTCTCATGATGTTGTAGTATTTAAGGGTTATGACAAATCCGGTATACGCACGCCTTGCTGCAGCGCATTGTAGAGCAGCTCCAGATTGACGGGCGTCTCCTCCTCTTCGTCCCGCCGCAACGACAGGGAAGCGTAGCCGAAAGGCGTTCGCTCCGTATAGAGACGTTTGTCGGATATTTTCGGAGGGTAGGTTTCAGTTGTAAACGACAGTCGGCGGGTAATTGCCGCCAAAGAACTGCTGCAGAGCACTTCACTCGTGCTTTGCGCGTCGTTGCGTCCGAGCACCGTCACCCCATCGAGCAGGGGCGCCACATCGGAAATCTGGTGTGTGGCGATGACGGCAGTACGGTCTTCGGCTATATTGGCCGCCATCACTTTGCGAAACAGCTTTTTAGAGGTCACATCGAGTCCGTTGGTGGGTTCGTCCAGAAAGAGGTAGCGTGTGCCGCAGGCCAGAGCAAAAGCTATCATCACCTTCTTCTGCTGTCCCATCGACAGGCGGTCGAGCGGTGAATCGAGCGGCAAGTCAAACTCCGAGAGGCAACGCAGCAATATTTCGTCGGAGAAACATGGATAAAAGTGACGATATATTTTAATGTGCGCGCAAAGAGTCTCGGAGGGGAGTTCGAACGTCTCAGGCACGATGAACATCTCGGAAAGCACTTCCCTGCAGCGCTGCGACACATCGCGCCCGTCGGCCTCCACACTTCCGTCTTTTGGCAACAACAAACCCGTCATCAGATAGAGCAGCGTGGTTTTGCCGCAGCCGTTCGGCCCCAACAGGCCGCAGATGCCTCCTGTCTCCAATTGCCAGTCCAAATGGCTGAAGAGCAGAGCCTCCCGTCTCTTGTAGCCAAACGATACATCGTTGAATCTAAGCATTTCTTTCCTGTGTATTAGTGTTATAGTGACTTAAGACACCGCAAAGGTATGGAAAATTCCAAAACCAACCAATTATTTTGTTAAAAAAACATCTGTAATCTTTAATCTTTCAACTTTATTTCGTATCTTTGCATAGAAAACAAAAGAAATTCTCCAGTTCATCTCTGATTTATTTCATACTGATGTCCAATTCATCTACAGGCAGACTATTGGCAGCGACCTACCTTCTTCCAGTTGTTGTTCAGTTGTTGTTCAGTTGTTGTTCAGTTGTTGTTCAGTTGTTGTCCAGTTGTTGTTCAGTGTTTGACTGAACAACAACTGAATAAGAACAGCACAAGAACTGGACAACACTTAGAGGAACTTAGGAGGCTGACAGGAGGAAGAACGGAGAACAATTGGAGTTAAACAACGGAAATACATAAGCGGAATTAGTATAGGGCATAAATTCGGAATAGAATAGAAAATACAAAGAACCATAAAAACATTGAGACATGAACAAGAAAAACACTGCAAGAGGACTGATACTGATAGGCAGTCTCCGCAAGGCAGGAGTGACCACCTACATGAAACAGGGAAAGATGATTACCCGCGTGTCAAGGTCAAGAGAGAGGCGTAGCAACACACTGCCCCAGTTTATTCAGCGACAAAAGATGCGACACACCATTGCTCTGTGGAAAATGCTGAAACAGTGTGATACGATGTTTACCGAGCGTCCGACGGCATACCGGAATTTCGCATCGCTGGCGAATCGTCTGCCGGTGGTCTTCACTCCGTCTATCGGGTTTATGACCAACGCTTCATTTCTCATGCCCGGCATACCGGTGAGTGACGGAAGACTGCCGTCCGTCCAGGAGCAGCTGGGTGAGGTGGACGGTGTGCCTGCCCTCATTACAGACATGAAAGGAGAGGCCTGGGATGCTTATACAAAATTATGGCTCTACACTGCCGAGCAGCATATCGAATACGAAATGCCACGAGTGCGGTTCAGCGTGCGAGAGGTGTCGTGGGAAGAAATGACCTTCGCAGATGGCCGCTACGTACTGAAGGACGGAGTTTTTGCCGACGAGACGAAAGGCTGGGCTCTGGTGTTGCTGTCGGGCGAGCGCTGTTCACCGCAAACCATCGTCACCCGTTGCACGCTGTACCAGCAATACACCACAGAAGAAGCTATGGAGAAGGCCGCCGATAGCTACGGCGGACTCACCACGTAAATTTTTGAAACACTCGATGTAAAAAACATCGCAGAAGCGATTTCTTTCGCTGCCAACTACAACCTGCTCTGAGCGAGGATACAAATGGTTTAAAACTAAAGACGAGGGATGTCGCTGAGCGAGTTGAGCACATCCTCGATGATCTTGGGAAAATGCTCCATCTCCAGCAGATGTTCCTTGCGGGCGATGTCGTCGGCTGTGTCCTCCGGCGCGAGAGCCACACGACGCTGGGCGATAATGGTGCCGCCGTCACACTGGGGAGTGACCCAATGCACCGTCATACCCGTCTCCGTCTCACCGGCTGCCTTCACGGCCTCGTGAACATGATGGCCCCACATACCCTTGCCGCCGTATTTGGGCAGAAGTGACGGATGGATGTTCACCATGCGCTGAGGGAATGCATCAATCATATAGTCGGGCATCAGGGGAAGGAAACCGGCCAGAACGACAAATCCTATGTTGTACTTACGCATCAGAGGCATCACCACCTCCGGCTGCTGCAGCTCAGCCTTCGTCACCACAGCAGAAGCGACACCCAGACGGCGGGCTCTCTCCAACACATAGGCATCGGACTTGTTGCACACCAGCAGCGACACACGCGCAAGCACACCTGCGTTGAAATAGGTTGCCAGATTCTCAAAGTTGGAACCGTCACCCGAAGCAAAAACGGCTATGTTAATTCTCTGCATTCGCTCGTCAATTTATCGTTCAAAAAAAGAACCCTTCCGAAGCTCTCAAAAAGAGGCGCTTGTTGGAAGGGTTCCCACCACAACTTGTGGTGTCACCAGGAATCGAACCGGGGACACAAGGATTTTCAGTCCTTTGCTCTACCAACTGAGCTATGACACCAGGTCTTCTGTGGATGCTTTCCGTGAAAAGCGCTGCAAAGGTACGGCGATTTTTTGAATTAGCCAAACATTTCCCACACTTTTTTCACAAAAAGGCATAAAAAACAAAAAAAACGAAGCTCGAAGCAAGCCCTTATCTTAACTTTTTCGTAATTTTGCACGCGGTTTTGTGAAAGACAGGACCTTTCGGATAGTAGCGCAGTTGGTAGCGCACTACGTTCGGGACGTAGGGGTCGGGCGTTCGAGTCGCCTCTATCCGACCAATAAGACGGTCTATGAAGTACGGTTTCGACAACGACAAATACATTCGTATTCAGAGCGAACACATCAAGGAACGTATCGCGCAATTTGAAGGAAAGCTGTACCTCGAACTGGGCGGCAAACTCTTCGACGACAATCACGCAAGCCGCGTGCTGCCCGGATTCCTCCCCGACTCCAAGCTGCGGATGCTGGCACAGCTGTCAGACACCGCCGAAATCATCATCGTCATCTCCGCTGTGGACATAGAGCGCAACAAGGTGCGTCAGGACCTCGGCATCACATATGATGAAGATGTACTGCGCCTGCGCGCGGAATTCCACAACAGAGGCTTCCTCGTGAGCTCCGTGGTCATCACCCACTACAACGGACAGAGCAGCGCGGATCTCTACCGCAAACGTCTGGAGAGCCTCGGCATCAAGGCCTACTACCACTACACCATAGAGGGATACCCCAACAACGTGGCGCTCATCGACTCCGACGAGGGTTTCGGCAAGGACGACTACGTGAAGACCACGCGCCCGCTGGTGATTGTCACAGCACCGGGTCCCGGCAGCGGCAAGATGGCCGTATGTTTGTCGCAGCTCTACAACGAGCACAAGCGCGGCGTGAAGGCCGGATATGCGAAGTTTGAGACATTCCCCGTGTGGAACCTCCCCCTGAAGCATCCCGTCAACATAGCCTACGAGGCAGCTACGGCAGACCTCAACGACGTGAACGAGATAGACCCCTTCCACATGGAGGCATACGGCAAGGTGGCCATCAACTACAACCGAGACGTGGAGATATTCCCCGTGCTCACCGCCATCTTCGACGGCATCTACGGCGAATGCCCCTACAAGAGTCCCACGGACATGGGAGTGAACATGGTGGGATTCTGCATCTCCGACGACGATGTGTGCTGCGATGCGTCCAAGCAGGAGATAATACGCCGCTACTACACCGCCCTGGACAAGATGGCCCTCGGAGAAATGAACGAGGCCGAGGTGAACAAGATATCACTGCTGCTCAAGCAGGCAAAGATAACCACCGACTACCGCGCCACTACTGTGGCCGCAAAGAAGCGCGCAGAGGAACGCGGCGAGGAATCGTCGGCAATACAGCTGGAAGACGGCACCATCATAACAGCCGGTTCGAGTCCGCTGCTGGGCACATGCGCATCGCTGCTGCTCAACTCGATAAAGTATCTGGCAGGCATCGGTCACGACGAGAAACTGCTCACACAGGATATCATCGAACCCATACAGAAGACCAAGGTGGACTATCTGGGAGGACACAACCCCCGCCTGCATACGGACGAAGTGCTGGTGGCTCTCTCCGTGCTCTCCACGAAGAATGTCAATTGCCGCCGCGCACTTGCCATGCTGCCGCAGCTCAACGGATTGCAGGCTCACTCCACCGTGATGCTCAGTGAAGTGGACCAGAAGATATTCAAGAAACTGGGCATCTCCCTCACTTGCGACCCGCGCCGCAAGGGATAATCACTATTACTTTTATACTCCGCTGGAGAGCGATGCCGAATCGGCAAAGTTCTCTACATCAAGTGTGTTGTCGGGAGAGAACGATGCGGAACCGTCAGGGCGCACCGTAAGCAGATAGGCAGTGAAGAGGTCGCTCTCGGGATACGACACGCAGAGCGAGAACACCACAGCACCGTTACTTATTTTCACGAAGCGGCAACCGTCCAGAATGCCGTAGCGCTGGAATCCCTTGTCGACCATCGAAAGGAAATTCTCACGGGTGAACGTGCGGGAATAGTATTGTCCGCCGTCGCGCTCCACCTTGATGCTGATACTGTTGTCGTAGAAGACATTGCCCTCGTCGTCGGTAACGGTGGTCTCCACGGGTTTACGCTCTATCACATAGTGATACTTGTGACCTCCGGCACTCGTGCTGCGGTCGATGAGAAGTTCCGGAGTCTTACCCGTAGGCAGAGCTTCCTCTGTGGAGACGGAAGCCATCGTAGCCTCCGATTCCTGTTTGTCCTTTCCTGAACAGGCGCACAGCATGAACGCCAGTGCGCAAGCAAAAACTGATAATATTGTGTATTTCATAGTTCTGAGTTTTTGAACCAATCCAATAGAGCATACATATCCGGCAGCACCCAGTCGGCACC
>JAGDCM010000108.1 GCA_017958545.1 Bacteroidaceae bacterium
GACCATTAGCACCGAATACCAGTCCATTGTTAACAATCACGAAGCGACCGTTGATGAAGTACTTACCGTCCTTCAGAGCGCCAGCCTCTTCAGAAGCCTCAATGCTGTTGATGGCTGTGGGATCATCGTCAAGAATCATGATGAGCTCACGGGCATTGTTGCCGTCAGCCAACTTGATGTACGCGCGAGTACCCCTCATAGTTACATCATCGGTGTCAACAAAGATGAACTTGCCGCCGCTGATAACGTAGTTGTTAGCATCTTCAGGAACAACGAATGTAGGAGCATAATTACCAATCATGGAAACGTGTGTGCCAACGTATTCAGGAGCTGCGCTTGCGGCATCAACGGTGCAATTTGCGATTTCATAGGAAATGCCTTGTTCGGTAGCCTTCAGCAAGCAGGGTCTGTTAGCAATGATACCGTCCTGAGTAGCGAATGTGATGTTTTCTTTACTTTGGTTGTAGGTATCAACAATATATACCTTTGAACCTGCGCCGAAATAGTTTTCAACATCTTCCTGTGTCATAGAGAAGGGCAATACAACGGTGTTGATACCCTCCTTGATAATACGGCCCAGAGTTACGTTGGGATATGTACCGGGAGCGTAAGCAGGCAGATTGTCATCTTCTTCGATTAGCAAGGTATTGGCAGACTTCAGTTCGATGTCGCTGATAACAATCTGCTGCTGACCGCTTTCTACCTTGTTGAAGTGGATCTTATACTGTCCAGCCGTTGTTGTAACGAAATAGCCAGTGTAGGTGTACCAATCCTCAGCGTTGCTGTAAGCATCCTTGGTCTCGGGTCTGAAGTTCGGAGACAGCGTAATTGCTTCATCGTTAGGATCGGTTAAGCTAACAATGGTGTTGGGCTGGTCATTCCAACCGCCATACAAGAATGTAATCTTATAGACAGTGTTGGCCTTCAAAGGCATGCAATATTCATCTTCTTCACCATAGGTTGCATTATACTTCATCAGCAGAGCCTTGCCTTTGGATGTTGCTTCAAGACCAACGTTGGTAGTTCCTTCGTGCCCGCCCATGATGCGAGATTTATTATCATTGCCGTTGTAAAGATTCCAACCATAGGGGAAATCCTGGCCGTTAACAGTATAGTAAGTGTCGAAATCACCAGCGTAGATAGCATTCACCTCTTCTGTGTTTGCTGTCCAAACGGCATCGTTCAGAGCTTCGGTAGCAGCAACGACAGCCTCACCGGAAGCGGTTTCGGGGTTGATAGCCTTTGCGGCAGCGAGAGCGGTAACAGCATCTACGTTGTTATAAGGAGCATATTCACCGTTCTCGAAGCCGAGTGTCTTTGCGTCTGCTGCCTCGATGGCTTCAGCCAAGGCCTGCTTTTCTGCAGGAGTTGCCTTAGCTTCGTAACGAGTCAGCGACCAACCGAAGAACGGCAACCATGCACCATTACATCTTGAAGGAGAAGCCAAACCGATGGTCAATGTCTCACCCTCGGAAACGTATACATATACATCATTCAGATAAGTGTCACCGCTGGCAACCATATCTGCACGACTATTAATGGTTGCACCACCGGCATACCAAGACTTCAGCTGCGTGAGATTGCTTGAAGTAGCTGTGTTGGCATATACCCATGCATTGGTATTGATGTCGTCGCCTGCACGGTTACCTGAGCCACTGTCACCCGGTCTCCATGTAGCATGAATAGAAACCTTATAGATACCTTTAGGAAGGTCAGATATCTCCTGTTTGATACCGCCAAAGCCATCCCAAACCTCACCGCAAGTACCATTTGCATCGAAGTTCTTGTTTCCGACTGCATAATTCACCTGTGTCCAGTTGTCCAAATTTGCTTTACAATCAGAGTTCCTAATGCTGCTTGTTACGTCAGTCGCACCGAAATCTGATGCAAGAAGACTTGCAAGTTCAGCAACTGTGGAAGCAGATTTTCCGGCACTTGTTGCAATGGCAGAAGCCTCTGCATTTCTCAATGCTGCGAGATTTGCAAGATATGTTTCCTTGCTGATGGGAACCCAAACAATGGCTTCTGCTTCTGTATCCGTAGGATCAAGATATTCATACGGCACATCATTTGACGAATTTGTGCTTGTCTTTACATATCTGTCATTGCTCGTTTTAAGTATGTAACCTCCCTCTACAGCATTAATAGTGTAGGTATCGGCACTTCTGTCCACAAAGAAGTCGTTCGCATCCGTGCTGAATCCTATGTACTTGTCCGTATTTGCAGCCAATGACCAGTCGTGATTCTTCAGGTAATACTTACCGTTGGGCAGCATGGACACGTCGAGCGAAATACCAAGTTCAGTAACTACAGCTCGTGTACCCCAGTCACCACCACGACCTATGTACGTTTGGGTGTTTTTCTTCTGGAAGTAGTACTCGCCATTAGCAATGACACCAGTCTTGAAGGATGTGCTGATAGCCGCATTCGTTGCATGACCAGCATAACCGACCACATCGGCTGCAATTTCGATGGTGTAAGTGGTGTTCAAATCGAGTGACACTTCACTGAACGTAGCTGTCAGCGTAGTGCCGCTGAGCGAAAGTGTTCCATTGGCAACGGGGCTTCCTCCTGCAGACAATGCTGCGGTAGCTGTATTATTAAGAATGGCAAACGTTGCATCTGGATCGTTTGAAGATGCATCTATATCGAAACTAATGGTTGTCAGCGACTGAGTCTGAGTGTAGGAACCGTCTGGGATACTGGGAGTAGCTTCTCCGACAGTATAAGTATAGCTATGTGGCGACACCTTCAGATTGTTGTCAGACGTTGACTTCACATAGTAGCGTGCTTGTACCATATTTGATATTACATCAAATGATGAACTCGTTGTCGGGTCTACAGACGTGTAATATGAAATATCACCTAACGCTGTGGCAACGACATTATATTCTCCTGCCACATCATTATCGAAATAATACCATGTATCAGCAGCCATTTCACCAGTGTTGGGTAGTTCTGTAGCTGTACCCACCGCACTGGGGATAGCGTAGATGAGATATTGCTTTTTACCTGCATTTGCAGACTTGTTAGCAGCAATATTTTCACCCTGGAAAGGATGGAAAACACTATTTCCCCAACGGCCTACGAAATTGCCAGCATCCTTTTCATTGCTAAGAGTCCATTTACCGCTATTCAATGTGAAGGTGAAGTCGGTACCGTCGGCATTGATATCGTCCGTAAAGCCCGTATTCCATCCTGCACCATCACAACGGAAATACTTGTTGTCCTGAGCGCATTGGAGCACATACTTACCTGCATCGTGAGCGGCAATCATCCACGCCTGTGCCTTATTTGTACTAGGATTGGTCAACGCCTGGCTTTGAGGTCTTCCACCTGTTGCACCTGTCATAGCAAAGCCGGACTCGTATCCAGCCTCTGACACATCCAGCAAAGTATAGTAATTGCCAGCGACTCCTAATGCGCTGGTGGACATTACCTGCAACCATCCTTCTGCAGCCAACGCTGCACCATTGCGGCGAGCGGCGTTATATGCGGTGCGCGAAATCGAATAGAGATAGAAACCAGGAACGCCACTACCCTTGTTGCAGGCAATGTTCTGATAACCATCACCGGGGTCTTTACTGGTATCTACAGGACTGTCACTAGTCCAAGGTCCAAGATAGCCCGTGCTTCTGGAAATCTTGTATATACCTTCATTAATAGTAAAGGTATAGTCACCAGTATTGGTATTATCACTCATACCATTATTCCAGCCAGCAGAACCTCCTACAAAATACTTGTTGTTCACATAACTCTGGATGGTGTATTCGGTATTAGTGGCTGCAATCATCCAAACCTGCTGAGCAACGGCAAAAGGATTGGCCAAAGGGGAGTAGGATGCTCTGTCATTAGTGGCAGGATTCCCCAATGTCATAGCAGTTGCAGATGCACCAGCATCAACAAAGACGAAATAGTTGTCGGCCAGCGTCAGCTCCGACAGGTCTGTCACCTGCGTCCAACCGGCATTCGTCAGGTCCTCTGTCGTGTAGGCCTGAACTTTTTGCACGCTTACCATTGACAGTAAAGCGGCTAGAAGAAGAAATAGTTTTCTTTTCATAATAGCTTATTTTGGTTAATAATATTGTTAATTTCTACTATTAGATGTAAGATTTCGTGGGTAAAGTTATTTCTTTTTTCAAAATTATAGAACAAAAATGCAGAAAAACATAACAAATCTGTCTATTTTTTTACCAAAACCTAATATATATTAATGATTTTACCTTTTTACAAAGCCTTGAACGATAACAAAAATCCGCCCTGAGGAAGACACTTCATGATAATCATATCGGAAGAGGTGACCGTGCGGTGAGTGATGGACATCTTGTCCTGAGAAGCACCGTCGGCAAAGACTGTGACATCAAACTCACCCGCAGGGAGGAAATCTGTAGCGACAAACATCTCACAGGGTTCATCCTGACCGTTAAGACCTGCCACATACCACCTGTCGCCGCTGCGGCGCGCCACAACAAACGACTCACCGGGATAGCCGCGCAGGAAACGCGTCTCGTCCCACACCACAGGAACCTCGGACATGTGTTCACGGGCCTCATCGGGCAACGAGAGGAAACCCTCGGGACGGTCGGCCCAGTGCTGCACACCCGACTCGAAGGCAACGGACAGCGCCAGTTCGTGAACATACGACGTGCGATGCGGATGCTGGGAATTAGTGAAAGCCACAGGAGTGTAGTCCATAGGACCTACGACATTGCGGGTGTAAGGGAGGAGACAGTTGATGCGGGCACCGTTGTCGGTCATGAAGGGCGCATTATTGTACTGCTCCGCACCGTAGACAGCCTCCTGCGACATGAGATGCGGATAGGTGCGGCTCCAGCCGCGGGGCACAGTGCAACCGTGGAAGTTGACCATCATCTCGAAAGGCGCTGCGTCCTCGAGGATGTCGAGATAGTAGGCCACCATCTGCTGCTTGTCGCTCTCGAAGAAGTCCACCTTGACACCCACCACGCCTAGACTCTTGAGCCAGGTGAATTCCTCCACACGGTTCTTGTGGTTGAGCATGCGATGAAGCGGTGTGGCGCGCACACCGGTGTGAGTGCCGCCACTGTTGTACCACATCCAGGGCTTGACACCCCGTGAGAGAGCGTAAGCCACAGCGTCCTCGAGTTTGCCTCCGTTGGTCATGGCATCCCACTCCCAGTCGAAGAGCACATACTCCCACCCCATCTCGGCAGCGAGATCAACATACTGCTTGCACCTCTGGAAATCCTTCGTGCCGTGATTGTAGGCCCAATACACCCAAGCAGCGCGACCGGGGGTGATCCAGTTGACAATTGATAATTGATAATTGATAATTGGGGCGGGGGAAACGTCGTCCACCATGGTGGAGGCCACGATGTCGGCCTGTGTGCCGACGATGACGGTGCGCCAGGGCGACGACCATGCACCCTCCCACACGGGGTTCACTGCGCCTTGTCCGTTGCCTTCGGATGCATTGGGATAAACCACGCGATAGACGGCGGCATCGGCGCTGTTGTCCAGGTGTGTGGCGCAATAGCTGCGCGTGAGACCCGCCTCTGTGAGCAGTGCAAAACGCTCAGGGGAAAGCTGGAAGAGCGCAGGATAACCCCACGCACCCTGACCGACGGTAGCGTCCTGAAGGGGGAAGTCGCCCTCATAGCAGGTGACATACCGCTGCAACCAGCGACGGGAAGCCGTAGGAAGAGAGAATGCCGTCTGCTCTCCGGTGAACTCCAGATGCGCCCCAACCTCGTTTGCCAGAAGATAGCGGAAAGCAAGACCGTCGTTGAAGAGGCGGAGCTCAACGTTCATGGGAGTTCCCTTATCGCCCGTGAACGAAGCCACAGAGCGGGTGTAGGGATGACTGACCTGCGTCCTCTTGCCGTGGATATTGGTGTAGCTCTCAGTGAGCTGTTCGCCATCGGAAAGAGAAACGAAAGCCAGCGATGAGGAGAAATCCTCACCGCCGGTGGTGAATCCTACTGAAGTGCGCACAAGGACTTCTCCGGAGGCATCCTTCAGCACGAGATATGTCTTACCTGTCTCCTGCTCGACGACTGCCTCCAGCCGTCCGTCGGGGCTCTTCACTCCTGCAAAGGCAAAGATAGCCGAGAGGATGAGAAGAAGGACAAGAATATAGTACTTTTCCATGGCACGTAGGTGGTTTGTTTTTGTGTTATCAGCGTGTTATCTTGCGGCTCTGACCGTTCTTCACCTCGATGTAGATGCCACTGGTGGGAGCCTTGAGAAGGCGCAGACCGGAGAGCGTGTAGTAGGCGGCAGGAGCAGAGGATGCAGCAGGAGCGGCAGGTACGCCGCCGATGGCCGTGGGGTCCTCGTAGCCGCCCAGATAATACAGGCGTATGTTGTCAAACTTGAAATTGTTGCTGCTGTAGTCCTTCAGTCTCACACCGATTGTCAGATCCGTCGTTTCCGTCAGTTCGAAGTCGAGGCTGGTGTCGGCATTGCCGTCATGCTTCATCTCCGCATTCTTTTCGCCGGCAAACAGAAGGGCACCGTCGCCATCGCACATACTGTAGGCCGTCAGGCGATATTTTCCGGCAGGCAGGTTGTGAACCGTCTGGCTCACGCTGCGGTCGCTCAGTCGGCCGCTCCCCTGCCAGTTGTTCATGTAGAGCTTGTTGTCGCAGCCGGAGAGATAGCCCTTTTCGATGACGCCCTCTCCCTCCGATACCCACGCGATGGGCTTAGCCTGCTCGTCGTAGCGCTCGAAGCTCGGGTTGTTGATGAGATACGATATGTTGAGGGGATTGGTTTCCGTCGCCTTCTCCGGTTTGTCATACTGCTTCATCCAGTCGGTGCGCAAGATGCGGTAGATATCCATGTGTGCTGCCGCGCTTTCCGTCTTGTTTGCCGCGAACTCCTGACCGTCTTCCACGACATTCTCCCATGCACCGACATAGGCTGCGGAGGTGACATTCTTCAGGGCCCATCCCTTTTCCCCGTCATACTCGGGCATGAGGAAAGCGAGGCTGCGATTGCTGTCATTGTCTCCCTTCGAACCGCCGAAGTCGCTGTAGGTCTGCCACACCACCTTGCTCCAGCCTTCGGTGCGGAACTGGCGGTTCTGCTCTGCCACGCAGGTCAGAATCCATTTTGTCGCCCCAGACCCTACGGCAGGCTTGCCATCGGCGTCGAAGGCCTCTATCATCCACGCGTCGGTGGGATTCTTGCACGGATTGCCGCTCTTGTCGTAAGACATCACATAGACGTTGCCCCAGTTTTTGCCGTTGTCGTCATGCGCACGGGCCACAACGGACAACTCGGCATTGTGCTCCACGAAGGCGAAATAGTATTCGTCGAAGTTCATGTCGGCGGAAATGGCGTCAACCTTCTCCCATCCCCCTTCGGCGAGCTTCTGCCTCACGGGGCGAAGGTCCTCCTCGGCAAGGCTGTAGAAGGCCACCTTGATGGCACGGAACTCCTGCTGTTCGCTGCCGTTGTTCATGTCGGCCTGCCATCCCAGGAAGTAATCCCCAGCCTCGGTGATTTCCACATACAGTCCGTAGAGTTCGCTGCCCTCTTTGGCGGTGTTGACCTGATAGCAGGCCAGGCTCTTATCGGGAATGTCGTCTGTGGAGAGCAGTTCCTTGGAAACAAACTGCCAGGCCTTGTTGTTGCAGCCGTAGAGTGAGTTGTAGGCTGCGCCGAAGTAGTAGACGCCCTCGTCCAGATGCACCTTACGGTAGATGCGGGCATTGCTGATATCGCCCTGATTGGAGCTGCGGTCGTCCCACACACCGATGGAGATGCCTCTTTTGTTGCCGTAGTTGTCCAAACCGTTGCGCACGCCGTCACCGCCTTTGTTGATGCTGTAGTTCTCTGAAATCCAGTTGGCGAGCTTGCCGTAGCGGCCTCCCAGCGTTCCTGAGAAGTTCTCCGCCTCAACAAGCACTGCGGCGGTGAGGTTCTCGTCCACCGTGCGGTTGAAAACACCGCCTTCGTTACGGCCCTTGTTCATGAAGTCCTGATAGGCTTCACGCAGGGCTGTCAGTGCTGCGCTTGCAGCCTCCTCGTCCGTACCGTCCACGGTTTTTGCCTGTGCCAGAGCCTCTTTCAGGACGGCCAGAGCAGAACTGCCGTACTTGCCCGTGTTGATGTCGCTGCAGTCGAGCTCCAGCACGGCGCACACGGTCTCCGTCTCGCTGATGGCCTGAGCGAGCAGTTCGCCGGCGCTTTGCTCTCCCTCCTCGAAGGTGATGCGCATCACGGGGGCTATGCTGTTGATGTGGTTGGCGGGTATGTCAACGGTGAGGCCGCCGGCATCCTGACTGAATGTCACGTCGCCGTAGCCCAGCAGCTCCACGTCCTTCACCTTACCGCTGTAGCTCTCGGCCATCACGGAGAAGGCCTTGAAGGTGAAAGCGCCGGCAGCGGGCCAACGCATGATGGTGGCATATACCTTGTCGTCCTTCTGCACATAGCGCACATCCTTGGCGGAATAGTCGTTCTTCTCGTTGAAACCCTGCTCGCTGATGGGGTTCACGGCCTCGGCCAAAGGACCCTCGCCGAAGGTCTTCCACACACGGGTGCCGTAGATGCTCTCGCTGTTGATATCCATCCATGCCTTGATGCCGGCGAGCACGTTGCGCTCCTTATTGTCGATGGTGCCGTTGCCGCGAATGGGCACGGAGAGAAGCAGGTTACCGTTCTTGGAGACGATATCCACGAGCATGGAAACCACCTGCTCGGCACTCTTGTAGTTGGTGTTGTTGATGTTGTAGTGCCAGTCGCCGATGCAGGTACATGTCTGCCAGTATTTGGCCTGCGGACGGTCGGGAATGCCGCGCTCCACATCCCACAGGAGAGACTCCTTCTGGGCGTCGTTGAGAATCTTACCCATCGTCACCACCTGCTGCTGGCCGTCGTGCTGGGCGGCGCTCTTGTTGTAGTAGTGCGTCAGGATGTTGAGACCGATGGACTCGTCGCAACCGTAGAAGGGAAGCACCGTGTCGTCGAAATACAGCATGTCGGGCTGATAGTCGTTGATGCACTGCAGCACACGGTTCTGGAACTTCATCTTGTAAGCCTCCGAAGGCAGAGACGCACCGTTGCCCCACGCCCACTGGCTGTGGATGGTGCCGCTACTGGCCCAACCCGAAGAGTGGTCGTGCTTCTGTGCGTAGAGCTCCTGAGGGTCATAGCCTTCCCACCATGTGCCTACACCGTCTGCTTTGGTCAGATTGCCGTCGAAAGACTGTGAAGGCTCGAGCCATGTCCACGCGTGACTGGCGTGCATCGACACACCGAGAGGCAGGCCGTTGTTCTTACATGCGTCGCTCCAGCCCTTCACGATGTCGCGCTTGGGACCGATATTCACGGAGTTCCACTCCTGATAGGGAGAATTCCAAAGGTCGAAATTGTCGTGGTGATTGCCCAGCGTCATGAAATAGCGGGCACCGACGCTCTTGTAGAGAGCCACCAGTTCCTCGGGATCCCACTGCGATGCCGTCCAGTCGCGGCACAGCTCCTTGAGACCGTAGACACTGGGATTGCCAAAATGGCTTACGTGCCAGTTGTACTGTCCGGTACCGGAATAGTACATGAAACGGGCATACCAGTCGCCGTCCTCCGCCTGACACTGAGGACCCCAGTGGGCCCATATACCGAATTTGGCGTCCTTGAACCATTCGGGACACTCCCACTGCGCCGTGCTTTCCCAGGTGGGCTGGAACGGACCGTCCTGATCCACAACCACATCCGCAGCTCTCGAACTCATCATTGTTGCCATGAAGACCAGCAACAAAGACATCAGTTTTTTCGTCATTTTGTCGTGATTTTAAGTGTGTTATTAGATTTTTCGGTGCAAAGGTACGGAGTGTTTTTCAAAAAGAATCGCACAAAATTGCACAAAAGTAGGACAAAATTGACATTTTTCGATTTTTTGCCACTAAGGACACATTAATAATATAGGTACGCGAGAGACATTAGTCGCCGCACACAGCGTCCGCACAACGCTGACCGTCGATGGCGGCACTCACAATGCCGCCAGCATAACCGGCACCTTCACCGGCAGGATAAAGACCGCGAATGCGCACATGATGAAGGAGTTCCCTGTCGCGAAGGATACGTACCGGCGACGAGGTGCGCGTCTCAACAGCAATGACAGTAGCCTCGTTGGTGAGGAAACCGTGATAGCGCCTGCCCCAGAGACGGAAGGCTTCACGCAGACGGTCGGAGATGTCCTTCGGTATCCAGAAATGAAGCGGAGAAGCCACCAGCCCGGGAGCATAGCTCGACGCATTGAGGTCGGCAGACAGGCGACCGTTGACAAAATCTGCCATGCGCTGCGCAGGTGCCGTCTGCAACTGATTGGCCTGAAGCCAGCAGAGACGTTCTATCTCCTCCTGCTGACGCAGCATACAAAGAGGGTCATCACCCGTGGGGTGCATCTCCACCACCACCCCGCTGTTGGACCACCGACCACCGCGACCACTGGGACTCATGCCATTGACAACCACCTGCTCGGGACCTGTGGCTGCCGGCACGACAAAACCTCCGGGACACATGCAGAAAGTATATACACCGCGACCGTCAATCTGGTCTACCATGGAATACTCCGCAGCAGGAAGATACTGCCCGCGACCATCGCGACTGTGATACATTATCTGGTCGATGAGATGTGCCGGATGCTCCAGACGCACACCTACGGCAAGCCCTTTTGCCTCCACCTCAATACCGGCCTCCACAAGATAACGATAGACATCGCGCGCAGAATGACCTGTGGCGAGAATGACGGAAGAGGCACGGAACTCACGGCCCGCAGCCACAACACCCTCCACCCTGTCGTCAGCAGAGAGAAGGAGACGCTCCACACGCGTCTGGAAATGCACCTCACCGCCAGAACGCAGTATACTCTCGCGGATATTCTCTATGACACGCGGCAAACGGTCAGTGCCGATATGAGGATGTGCATCAACGAGGATGGACGGGGAAGCACCGTGCTGCACAAAAAGACGAAGCACGGAAGTGACATCACCGCGCTTCTTACTACGAGTGTAGAGTTTGCCGTCGGAATAGGCACCAGCTCCACCTTCTCCGAAAGAATAGTTGCTCTCTGGATCCACACGCTGCTCGGGACGGATACGTGCGATATCTTTCTTGCGCTCACGCACATTCTTTCCTCGCTCCAGCACAATGGGACGATAGCCGCGCTCTATAAGACGCAAAGCCGCAAAAAGTCCGGAAGGCCCCGCTCCGACAACAATGACAGGAGGCTGGGCGGACACATCACGAATCTGGAACGGAGGCACCTCAAAAACATCCGGGTCGGGATCGGTCTCCACCGTGAGATTAACCCACACCTGACGCTGGCGTGCATCGATGCTCCGCCTGCGCACCCAAATGGAAGAGCACTTCACACCCTTCTCCTCGGCCAGATAGCGACGTATGCTGTCCTCATTGGAAGCCTGCTTCGGTGTAAGTTTCAGCGTGTATTCCATATCATCCGAAAAGTTCCCTCACCGCATCCGACACGCGGGACACGGGACAAAGTGATATCTTGTATTTAGAAGCATCAATACCGTTCATATTGCCGCGGGGCAACACCATACGGCTGAAACCAAGACGCTGCGCCTCGGAAATGCGCTGTTCTATACGGGAAACCGGACGTATCTCACCCGAAAGTCCCACCTCGCCGCACATCGCAACATCGGTCTCAATAGGAGTATCCACATTGCTC
The DNA here is from genome assembly GCA_017958545.1 of Bacteroidaceae bacterium. Classification (GTDB taxonomy): domain Bacteria; phylum Bacteroidota; class Bacteroidia; order Bacteroidales; family Bacteroidaceae; genus Physcousia. The sequence continues at coordinate 11,681 of JAGDCM010000108.1, forward strand.
GATAGAACTGCCGCAACAACAGCAAGATCGAGAGCCGGGTCGGACACGCGCAGTCCTCCCGCTATATTGAGGAAGACATCCTTCTGTGCCAACTTGAAACCAACCCTCTTTTCAAGCACCGCGAGCAGCATGTTGAGACGACGACCTTCAAAACCTATGGTGCTGCGCTGCGCCGTACCGTAAGCGGCAGTGGACACAAGAGCCTGCGTCTCTATGAGGAAAGGTCGCACGCCCTCCATCACAGAACAGATAGCAACACCGGAAAGACCCTCGCGCTCATCTGAAATCCACAGTTCAGAGGGATTGGAGACAGCACGCAGTCCTTCCGAACGCATCTCGTAGAGTCCGAGTTCGGAAGTGCTGCCGAAGCGGTTCTTTATGCCACGCAGGATACGATACATGTGGTGCTGGTCACCTTCGAACTGCAGCACAGTGTCTACAATATGTTCCAGAACCTTAGGACCTGCCAACGTGCCATCCTTCGTGATATGTCCGATGAGAATGATACTGGCACCGCCGCTCTTGGCGTATTTCAGCAGTGAAGCGGCACACTCGCGTATCTGCGAAAGGCTGCCGGGAGAGGACTCTACCGTCTCTGTGGATATCGTCTGTATGGAGTCTATCACCACAAGGTCGGGCTGCAACTCCTCTATACGTGCGTATATCTGTTCCAACGATGTCTCAGTGAGAAGCAGGAGACGATCACTCGTGGTGCCGCCAAGGCGGTCGGCTCTGAGTTTTATCTGTCGCGCACTCTCCTCACCCGACACATAAAGCACTTTGAGGTCGTCGAGACGAAGGATGGTCTGAAGCACGAGCGTGCTCTTGCCTATACCCGGTTCACCGCCCAGAAGACAAAGACTGCCGGCAACAAGACCTCCACCGAGAACACGGTTGAGCTCATCGTCGCACATATCAATACGCACCTCTTTATCAACGGAAATATCACGGATAAGAGTAGGTTTGCGCTGCGAAGAACGCTCCGCACCGGAAGAGGTTCCCGGCAACTGTATCTTTTCCTTTGGCGTCTGCGCCTCGTGGAACTGCTTCATTGTGTTCCACTGACCACAAGAGGGACAACGTCCCATCCACTGTGAACTCTCCTGTCCGCATTCTGAGCAGACATACATCGTTTTAACCTTTGCCATACATTTGATAAAGGGCATAGAGGGTGTATAACACAAATAGAGGTATGCTCGCCCAAGGGAAGGGCAGCATGGTAAACAGCATGTAATCGACCATCGCAACACTGGTCAGCGTGGCAGCATACAACACAAAGTTACGCCCCGAAAGCAGACGGAACATCTCCTGAACCGTAGCGATAGCCATAATAATCAGCAGCCACACACTGATGAGAAACAGACTCACCATTAACGGCCAACCGAAAGGATTCAGCGACGGATGGAAATAATACTCCTGCCACTCGTCTGGATAATATTTCTGAATGGCAGCGTAGAGCATCGCAGCTGCCGACAACGTGAGACAGAACGTTGCGGGATAACCGCTTTTGATGTCGTTGAAATGCACGGTGGGCAGAGACATATGCTCCGAACGGAACCACAGCCACAAAAGAAGTATGAGAAGAGTAAAACTCATGAAATAATCCGTATGACGGCTGGAGAAGAGATTTATATACTCTGAAATAGGATCGCGAGGCACCACGCTTTCCAGAAGACGACTCTCTCTCACCCACCCTTGTGTCATCTGGTCGCGAGCCACCTTCACCCATACCGTGTCGATGGAATCCTCGGGAATAACAGATATCTGAGCCACCACCAGAATATCATCCTGGGTCACCCACACCGTGTCACCCTGCACTTGCTGGCTATGCAACGGACGCTCCCTCTGGAGAGGTATTGAGTCCGTCACACGGAAGTTGAAATTTGCTGTATAGTGGCGCGGCATAACGGTATAAGATTATTTGTCAGAGTCTGTATTCAGCACTTGCATCTCACAGCGGCGACAGTCAAAGCGCAGTTCGAAACGACGTCCGTCGGCACCGCGCAGGAACAACGGCCCGCGAGGTGCATTGGGATTCTCTTTAAGGCATAGTCCCATCTCATAGCGGATGCAGTAACGGCATGTCATCAGAACTGCTCTATCGTCTCTCTTCTCCATTCTGTGAGTACACTTTTCGGAATAAAAATGTCACCTTCGCAACGCACTTCACGTGCTTCGTAGGGAGTATCGCCCAAACGCGACAATACATTGGTAATGCTTTGTCTCTGATCTGTTTTTGCCTCCTGAGCTTCCCATGTAAACACGCGCTGAGCCTTCGCACCGTCTTCCCTATCCGCTGTCAGACAGAAAAGATTTTCTGCCGTATGCTCAAGCGTCCACGTAAGTCCCACCTTGCGCACGGCGGTATTGCCCAGAAGCGTGCGTTCCATCTCCATATCCTGATTGCGATAGAGCACCGTCCCTTCACGTAATCCGGACGGCATCACATGAGGATAAAGATGATTACCGTCCGCCCTGTTCACACGGAATCCCACAAGACGGCCACCGTCGTCATAGCAGAGTCCGTCACCATTGGCAAAACTGCACAAAGAAGACACCACAATATGATTATAGCGCACGCTCTTCACCACCCCGACCCGTTTGCCCATACTCTTGGGAGTGAGAATACAAGCCATATCAGCTGTGCGTCCGCGCATAAAATAATCCATATAACCACGCTGGAACGTACGCTCTATATCCGGAGTGAAAAAGAACGTCTCATGTCCCAACGAACTTCTCCTGTATTCACTCCTCCTGCGGAACAATGCATCCAGATGCTGACGATACCAGGCCGTGACATTCTTCACGTAGGCAACATCCTTGAGACGTCCCTCTATCTTGAGCGACGTGACACCGGCATCGAGCAGAGCCTCAAGGTCATCGGTGCGATTCATATCCTTCATCGACAGGAGATGTCCACTGGCAAGAGGTTTTCCTTCGGCATCTTCCAACGTATAAGGCATGCGGCAGAACTGAGCACACTCCCCTCTGTTCGCAGAGCGACCGTAGCATACCTCCGATGCGTAGCAACATCCACTATAGCACACACACACGGCACCATGAACAAACACCTCCAAAGGCATCTCCGGAACAGCTTCGTGAATACTGCGTATCTCATCTATGGTAAGTTCCCGTGCCAAAACCGTCTGCAGGAAGCCCTTCTGAAGAAGGCTCTTCACCTTTGCCGCATCACGATTGTCCATCTGCGTAGAAGAGTGAAGTGGCAAATCTGAAAGGCGTTCTGCCAAGCGTTCATCCTGTATGATGAAAGCATCCACACCCACGGCATAGAGTTCATGAGCCAGACGAACGGCCTCATCATATTCCTCATCATAAAGCAGGGTGTTGAGAGTGACATATACCTTCACTCCAAACGGGCGGGCTGCTGCCACCACAGCGGCGATATCTTCCACGGAATTGCCCGCAGCGGCACGTGCGCCATAGCGCTCTGCACCGATATAGACAGCATCTGCGCCGTGACTGATTGCAGCCAAGGCCGTCTCCAGATTCTTCGCCGGAGCAAGCAGTTCAATGTATCTCGTTGATGTCAAACGGAGTCTCCTGATATACGTAATAATTGAGCCAGTTGGTGAAAAGCAGATTAGCATGCGCACGCCACGTCACACGCACTCCCTTGTCCGGATCGTTGTCTATGTAGTAGTTGTAAGGAGCGTGAATATCCAGGCCTTTTGCCAGGTCGCGACGGTATTCTGTATCCAGCGTGAGTGGTGAATACTCACTGTGTCCCGTAATGTATATCTCACGTCCTCCGCGTCCCATTACCATCGAGACACCACTAACAGGACTTTCTGCAATGATACTCAAGTCTGGCACGCGCTCAATGTCCTCACGTCGTATCTCGGAGTGACGGCTGTGAGGCATATTGAACTTATCGTCGAAACCACGGAAGAGAGGCAATGAGGCATCCGCAAGATTCTGAGGGAATATGCCGAACATCTTTTCAGGAAGAGGATATTTCGGAATGCCGTAATGATAGAACAATCCTGCCTGCGCCGCCCAGCAGATATAGAGCGTGGAAGTAACGTGAGTATGACACCAGTCAAAGATTTCTTTCATCTCATCCCAATATCTCACCTCCTCAAAGTCGAGATGCTCCACAGGAGCGCCTGTAATTATCATTCCATCAAACTTCTCCCCCTTCATCTCCTCAAAATCGCGATAGAACGCCCGCATATGTTCCACAGGGGTGTTCTTCGAAGTGTGAGCCTTAACCTTCATTAAATGCAGCTCGAGTTGCAAAGGAGAATTGGAGAGCAGACGGATAAGGTCTGTCTCCGTTGTTATTTTGAGAGGCATCAGATTGAGAATACATATTCTCAACGGACGTATGTCCTGAGTCGATGCACGCAGTTCGTCCAAAACAAAGATATTCTCCTTTTTGAGAAACTCTATTGCCGGTAGTTTATTCGGTAATCTAAGTGGCATCTTATTATCTTTATTCCTTTTTTATCGTTATACGTTCAATTCAAGCCAAATCTCCTCGGCTTTCTCCAATTGCGCCTTCAATGCGGCATGTTTCTCGTAAAGAGCGGAGTCCGCACTACCCTCCGGTGTGGCCATTCGAGCTTCGAGAATCTTAACTGCCTGCTCCAACTGCGCAACGGCATCCTCTGCCTCTTTGATGGCTTTCTGCTTTTTGCGCTGCTCACGAGCCTGCGCTTTCTGCTCTTCGTACGAAAGAGCTTTATCGGTCTTTCCTCCTGTGTCGGACTCTACAACAGTTTTCGACTCCGTCGGACTCTGGGAAAGCGATGTGGTTACAGGCTCTGATTCATGCATCCTTATCCAGTCATAAATGCCGCCGAGATATTCTCTCACCTTGCCTCCACCGAATTCATAAACACGCTCCACAAGTCCATCGAGAAAATCTCTATCGTGGCTCACCACAATCACAGTTCCGTTGAAACTTCTGATGGCCTCTTTCAACACATCCTTACTCTTAAGGTCGAGATGGTTTGTAGGCTCATCGAGGATAAGACAATTGACCGGTTCAAGAAGCAGTTTAATCATTGCCAGACGAGTACGTTCTCCTCCAGAAAGCACCTTAACCTTTTTATCGGAAGCCTCGCCACCAAACATAAACGCACCGAGTATATCGCGTAGTTTAAGACGAATATCGCCGCGAGCCACGCGGTCGATGGTCTCAAATACAGTAAGTTCTCCGTCAAGCAACTGCGCCTGATTCTGTGCGAAATACCCTATCTCCACATTATATCCAATCTTGAGTGTGCCCTCGTAGGGAATCTCACCCAGAATGCACTTCACGAGGGTGGATTTTCCCTCGCCATTGCGTCCCACAAACGCCACCTTCTCACCTCGTTTTATCGTAAGATTCACATGAGAGAATATGGTACGGTCATAGTCTTTCCTTACCTCATCACAGATGATGGGATAGTCGCCACTACGCTGGGAACATGTGAATTTCAGATGTAGAGCCGAATTGTCCACTTCGTCCACCTCTATAGGCACAATCTTTTCCAATTGACGCACTTTCTGCTGCACCTGTACCGCCTTAGTGGCCTGATAGCGGAAACGCTCGATAAATACCTTTGCGTCTTCTAGCTCTCGCTGCTGATTCTCGTAAGCCCTTAACTGTTGCTCACGACGCTCTGCACGCAATACGAGATATTCATCGTATTTCACCTTGTAGTCATATATCTGACCGCAAGTTATCTCTATGGTGCGCGTCGTTACATTGTTGATAAACGCCCTGTCGTGAGACACAAGCATCACAGCGCCGTCATAAGTAGAAAGAAACTTCTCAAACCATTGTATTGATTCGATATCAAGGTGGTTTGTGGGCTCGTCAAGAAGAAGCACATCAGGATGCTGAAGAAGTATCTTTGCCAATTCAATACGCATGCGCCATCCACCGGAAAACTCATTCGTAAGTCTGTTCAAATCGCGCTGTTCAAAACCGAGTCCCTTAAGTGTCTTCTCCAATTCACCTCTATAGTTCTCACCTCCCATCATTTGAAAACGTTCACTCTCGTGGGTGAAACGTTCGCACAGCGTCATATAGTCTTCCGTATCGTAATCGGTGCGCAGAGCCAATTCCTCCTGCATACGTTCCACATCTCTCTGCACCTTTTGTATATGTGCGAAAGCCGTCTCCGCCTCTTCCATCACTGTGCGCCCGTCGTGCAGCACCATCACCTGTGGCAGATAACCCACAGTAGTGTCACGGGGGATGGCAATATTGCCGGACGTGGGACGTTCCTGACCTGCTATCATCTTCAGCATAGTACTTTTCCCTGCTCCGTTCTTTCCCACGAGAGCAATGCGGTCGCGATCGTTTATAACATACGACACGTCAGAGAAAAGCGCCCTAGCGCTGAATTCAATTGTAAGATGGTCAATACTTATCATACTCGCGCAAAGATACGACATTTCCACGATATTGTCCACAACACAGGCAAAATAATATTCTTTATCCTCAACATGTTACCTTCTTTTCCGAGAAAATCAGTATCTTTGCAGCACATTTACGATGAAGACAGATGATTTTTTCAGGGCATCGGGACGCATTCCCTCTTGGGCAGCAGCCGTCAGTATCTACGCCACAATAATATCCTCTGTGACGTATCTCTCCATTCCTGCAAAAGCATTTGCCAGTGATTGGACATATTATCCCATGCTCTTCACCATACCGTTCGTGATACCACTTGTGGTGCATCGCTACCTGCCATATTTTCACCAAAGCGGATGTGCGTCTGCCTACGAACTTCTCGAACGCCGCTTCTCACCACTTGTGCGAATGATGGCCTCTGCACTCTTCTGTCTGTATATGGTGGTGCGCATCGCTCTCGTGCTCTATCTGCCGGCACTAGCCCTGAGTTGCGTGGGAGGATGGGACTTACACCTCAGTATTATCACTATCGCGATTATAACCATTGTTTACAGCGCAATCGGTGGATTGAGGGCTGTGGTTTGGGGCGATGTCATTCAGGGCGGAATATTTATTGTCGGAGCCTTATTTTCTGTCATATATCTTATAGCGAACACACAGGGAGGTTTCTTAGGATTCGTTGATATGTCGCTGGCTGCGGACAAACTGCGTCTTGTGGATTGGGATATGACAGCCACGAAAGCCACATGGTGGGTGATTATCATCGGTGGGCTTGCATTCAACCTTATATCTTATACTAGCGACCAAACCATCATACAACGCTATATTTCCACCTGTGATGTAAAAGCCAGCAGTCACAGTCTGTGGATAAATGCGTGGCTGTATATCATTTCCTCCATTCTGTTCTATGCGATAGGCGCTGGTCTCTATACTTTCTATTCAACCCACCATCTGCCACTGCTGGAAATCGATGCTGTATTTCCGTATTTCATTGTACACCAACTCCCCACCGGCATCAGCGTACTTTTGATGCTGGCTCTTGCAGCAGCTACGATGAGTACGGTCTCTTCGTGTATCAACTCACTGGCAACTGCATTCAATGTGGACTTTGTCAAGCGTTTGCACCCATCAATATCTGATGACCGTCTGCTACTCTCAGCCCGTTTCACCAGTATCCTCGGAGGACTGTTGGGACTCATTGTAGCACTTATGATGAGCACGTGGCACATCACTTCCCTGCTCGACTATTTCAACACCACACTCGGGCTTCTCACCTCGGGACTCGGCAGTCTCTTTTTCATGGCCGTCTTCATGCCACGAATAAATGCGCGAGAAGCTATGACGGGATTTATTGCCGGAGAAACTATCGTATTACTTGTGTGGCTTTTCACACCCCTAAGTTTCTTCCTCTACGGAGCAATCGGGCTCGGTGTCTGTATTTTTTCAGCATATATTTTAAACCTTATTTATTCCCGTCTGTCTAATTGGTAGAATCCAATCAAACAAGCGCAATTATGAAACATCTATTTATCTTACTTGCAGCACTAACTTTGAGTCTCTCTCTTAATGCCCAGAATCGTCCCCGCAGAGAATTTTCTCCTGAGGAAGTAGCAACGAAACAGGCGATGGAACTGCGCGAAAAGATAGAAAACATCACCGATCAGCAATACGAACAGATTTACGCCATCTATCTTTGGCGTGCACAAGAGAGTAAGGCTGAACGCGACTCTATTATGGCTACTGCCAAAGAAGGAGAACGTCCCAGAATGGACAGGGAAAAGATGATGCAGCGAGAGAATGTTGTCACCGATGCCCTGAAACTCATTCTTGATGAAAAACAGTACGCTGCATACGAGAAGATACAACAGGAGCGACGCCAGCATGCAAGACGTCCCAGAATACCACGTGTACAGGAAAGCCCTCAAGGAGGATTTGCAGAATAAACATACCCATATAACACACATTCTGATTAAGTCAGAAAAAAGAATTGCCCTTGCGAGATGCAAGGGCAATTTTCTTTGGGTGTCTAGTGGGACTCGAACCCACGACATTCAGAACCACAATCTGACGCTCTAACCAACTGAACTATAGACACCATGTTGGTGGTTCTTCCAAAAAACCGCCGCAAAGGTATGGCTTTTTCTTGATACCACCAAATAAATCGTCACTTTTTTATGAATAAATCTGCTTTTTGCCCGCAGCAAGTGTATTGAGCATGAGCATGCAGATTGTCATCGGACCTACTCCACCGGGCACCGGTGTGATATAAGAGCACTTCGGAGCCACAGCGTCAAAATCCACATCGCCTTGCAGACGGAAGCCGTTCTTTCTGGTAGCGTCTGGAACGCGGGTGGTACCGACATCAATCACGACAGCACCTTCCTTCACCATGTCAGCGGTGACGAATGCGGGACGACCGATTGCTGCGATTACGATATCCGCCTGAGCACATTCCTCTTTGAGATTGGCAGAATGAGAATGCAATACTGTCACAGTGGAGTCACCGTATTGCTTCTGCATCATAAGCTGGGCCATCGGTTTGCCCACGATGTTGGAGCGGCCGAGTACTGCCACCTTCTTGCCGCTCGTCGGGATATTGTAGCGCTGCAGCAGCGTTAGTATTCCCAACGGTGTGGCAGAAATGAAACACGGCAATCCTATCGCCATACGACCCACGTTAACGGGATGAAATCCATCCACATCCTTACGATAGTCAATAGCTTCCGTCACTTTCTGCTCGGAAATGTGATGAGGAAGAGGCAATTGCACGATAAAACCGTCAATATCATCATCCTCATTTAGTTGGCGTACAACATCCAAGAGAGCCTCCTCTGTGATATCATCCTCGTAGCGCAAAAGTGTGCTGCGGAAACCGCATGCCTCGCATGCCAACACCTTATTCTTCACATAGGTCTCGCTACCGCCATCGTGACCCACAAGTACTGCTGCCAGATGGGGGCGCTTGCCTCCTTTACTCACTATATCCTCCACTTCCGCCTTGATTTCTGCTTTTATCGCAGCGGCAGTAGCTTTTCCGTCAATCAGATTCATTTATATCTTTACTCTAAACTAATAACTCTAAACTAAAATCCAGGACGACCCTTCATTGCGCGTGCCATCTGTGCCATTGCTGCCGGATTGGTGGCCATCTTCATCACCTTACGGGTCTGGTCGAACTGCTTAATAAGCCTGTTCACCTCCTCCAGTTTCGTGCCGGAACCCTTGGCAATACGCATCTTACGGGAAGTGTTGAGACACTCCGGATGCTGCCTCTCCTTCGGTGTCATCGACTGAATGATTGCCTCTATACTCTTGAAAGCATTGTCATCTATGTCTACATCCTTAAGAGCTTTGCCCACACCTGGAATCATGGAAGCGAGATCCTTGATATTACCCATTTTCTTGATGGTCTGTATCTGCTTGTAGAAGTCGTCGAAGTCAAACTTATTCTTCTTGATGCGCTCCTCCAGACGACGTGCTTCCTTCTCATCAAACTGCTCCTGAGCCCTCTCTACGAGCGACACCACATCGCCCATTCCCAGAATGCGGTCTGCCATACGATTGGGATAGAAGACATCGATAGCCTCCATCTTCTCTCCCGTACCGATGAACTTGATGGGTTTGTCCACTACCGTGCGGATAGAGAGAGCCGCACCGCCGCGTGTGTCGCCGTCGAGCTTGGTGAGAATCACGCCCGTATAGTTGAGACGCTCGTTGAATTCCTTCGCCGTGTTGACAGCATCCTGACCCGTCATCGCATCCACCACGAAGAGTATCTCGTGAGGTTGCACAGCATCGCGGATGTCCTGTATCTGCTGCATGAGTTCCTCATCAACTGCCAGACGACCGGCAGTATCAATGATGACTACATCGTAAGCCTTCGCCTTTGCTTCCTGAATGGCGTTAAGAGCTACAGCAACGGGATCTGTTGCTCCCTCCTCCATATATACGGGAATGTCGATTTGCTCGCCCAACACTCTCAACTGCTCCATTGCCGCAGGACGGAATGTATCACAGGCAGCAAGCAGGGGTCGCTTGCTACGCTTGTCGCGAAGCATCTTCGCCAGTTTTCCGGAGAATGTAGTCTTACCGGAACCGTTGAGACCTGCCATCAGAATGACGGAGGGCTGCCCCACACGTCCCGGGAGGATGAGATCCGACTGCTCGCCACCCATCAGGAGAGCCAGTTCGTCGTGCACAATCTTCACGAGCAACTGGTGCGGCTTGACGGCTGTAAGCACGTTCTGTCCCAGAGCCTTCTGCTTCACCTGGTCGGTGAAGGTCTTTGCCACTTTGTAGTTGACATCGGCATCGAGGAGCGCACGACGCACATCCTTCAATGTCTCCGCGACATTGATTTCGGTGATTTTTCCTTCACCTTTTAATATCTTCCATGAGCGCTCAAGACGCTCGCTAAGATTTTCAAACATTTACCTTATTTTCTTAACAAACTATACTATTAATACCTTTTACTTCAGGAACTTCGTACCGCAATCCTCTCCGTCGGCTGTTGCACGGGCAACGTAGAGACCGGAGTCAAGTCCGCTGACATTGACAACTGCACGTCCGCCACTCACACGCACATCGGTACGGCTGAGGAGAGCACCGCTCATATTGTAGATGCTTACGCTAACCTCATCAGCATCCTCGCTGCTGATATAGAGGTTGCCGCCATAGTAGCGGATGCTCAAACTACCCTCACGATTGGCCATAACAGCGCTGGGAGAAGAGATGCTCGTGGGATTGTACTCCTGAGCATACATCGTCAGCACATTCTGCTTGTCGATAGTGGGCAGCGTCATAAGATAGCACTCATTGGAGGCGTCCGGGAACCGACCCACCGTCTGGTCGCCGTTCATCACGCAGTATGAGATAGAGTCTACCCACTCGTACTTGTTGGTTGCCGTGTTGAACTTACCGATAGCCACATAGCGCTCCTCCTCTTCCGCATTGGAGAGTTTGAAGTTGGAATGGAGCTGCGTATTGTCTGCCGTCACCTTCTTGTAACGGTCGCCGCACCATATAATCTTATATCCGTGAGCAGGAATGATTGTTGAAGCCTTCGAGAGTACTGTAGGATCGCTCTTCGTGGCAGCCGTAATTTCCCACTTAGCGGGATTGTCGCGACGGTCGGTCAGACAGAGTCCCTTGAGGTCGATAGGCTCGTCGGTGGTGTTGTAGAGCTCAATCCAGTCGTCCTTCTTGTAGAAGTCGTTGATGTAGACGCTGTTGCCGGCACTTATCTCGTTGATGACAATAGGTGTTGTGGCGACACCCGCCTCTCTCTTCTCAGCCTCGGTCATGGGTTCCCACATAGCCGTCAGGTTGTAGTTTTCATCGGCTTCGAGTTCGAGTTCAGGCTCCGTACCTACTATTGTACCACCACCGCCTGCGCTTCCGTAATCAACGCTGAGCGATGCGTCGAAGTACATATCGCTGGACGTAGCACTCTGATTGTGCACCTCGATAGCTATCACATTCTCTCCGCTCTTGAAGTAGGAAGCCGGAATTTCCAGATAGTCCGTATCATAGGGGTCAGAACCGTAGGCAGATGCATAGACATTGTATCCGGCACCACTGGGAAGACGCTTGGTGGCTACCTCCTGACCGTTTACATGGATAATGTATCCGTCGTCGAAGTTGATTTCCAACCTAAATGCATCGTCAGAAGCTGGCTTGGAAGCAAGGTTGAATGTCTTGCGGAAGTAATATGTCGGACGCTTGTTGCCGGCAGGTCCTCCGTCGATGGTCGTCACAATGACTGCACCGTCGTCACGGGTGTGGAAACCGAAGAGTCCGTTGCCCATACTCCAACTGACCTGATTACCGGTGGTCTTCCAGTCGGTCGATGTGAGATCGCCCTGATCGTAGTACTGCCATGTGGAGTTCATCGGGAAGAGCGTCTGCGAAGTGGGAGAAGAATTTGTATCCATCCATCCCACGAACTTATATCCGCCAGGAGCCGAAGCCTTCAGAGTGACAGGATAATAGAGACGACCGGAGAACTTACCCGTTGGCACAGGCATATCGTTCACCTTAAGCTGTGCGGATTCCAGATTGCTCCTGACGGATGCCGTCAAACGATTCGATGCTGACACTGACAGATAGTTCGCCATATAGTTGACCTGAGTCGTCTGCATCGCGCTTGTGATATTGTTCGTCAAGATGGCAGCATGATCGTTGACATAGCCCTGACTGTTCTCCCAACTCATGTAGTAGTACATCTTCTGGCGTATCTCCTCCACAATCTCAGCGCAGCGCTCGGGCTCGAATACACTGCCTGCGATGACACAATAGGCATCGATGAATCTCTTCTTGAACTCATCGTTCTGCAGCATATTGAGGAAGATGGTCACCATCTCCACCTCTTCCGTGATGCGATAGGAAGAGCCGTCTTCATTATAGATGGGGTAGAACGTATAGTAGTACTGGTTAGCAAAGTCGGAGAATGGATTGAAGGAGCGATCAAAGCAGTTGTCGAGGTCAAATATTACAAAGTGGAACTTACCACTGTCGCTCTTGTCGCGGAAGGCCTTCAGGTTGTTGTGAGGCCAGTCCCAGTTGTTCATATAGAGCTGTACGGCAAAGTAGTTGATAAACTCATCAATGTCCACCAGTTCCTTGATACGATTCCAACTGCTTTCATCGTCTGCCGTTTTGGCTTCCTCGTACCATTCCTCGAATGCCACGCGGTCACCCCTTGTCTGCACGTAGCCGGAATCCACACTCATCTCAAATGCATCCTGCAGATCGGTATCAAGGCCGTAGTTGGAATATCCGTACTCTTTGTTGGTCACCTCACGGATATTCATCGTGCCTTTGAACTGTCCGTTTAGGAAAACGTGAGCCAACGACGTCTCCTGAGCATCGATATAGAGGCCGGAACGGATGAGTATCTGCTGCAGCATATTGTCCTTGCAACGGCTCTTGTTGTATGTGTCGTTACCGCCGTTGCGCAGCATCAACTGCTTGTACTTGTTGTATGGCTTAGCGTCAAACCAAACATGCGAGAGTTCGTTGATACCGTATATCTTGGTGGCTTTCAATTTGAACGACATAAGATTACTGTATGTCATACCCCACATTCGGCTCCAGCCTCCGGAGATGGACATATCCACTTCCTGCGAGAAGTTGATATCCTTGTTCTCATCAATATACTCAAAATTAACGGGACGGTCCCAATCCATATTCCAGTTGGCCTTGCCCGTACCGGTCACACCGTTACCGCTGCGTCCGTTGGTGCCGCGAGTGTAGATACCGATAGTGTTGTCGTAGAGGTTGTCGGGGTCTGTGTTCACAATAACACAAGGTTGATCATATTCCCTATCCTTGAATATCCAGCTACGTGTCACCACTTCGGAGGGAATCATGCCGTCCTTGAACACGCGGAAGCGATAGATTGCCGTTCCGGTTACGGTTTCCGACATACCGCCGCCAGTGCTCTGCACGCCGTTCGTCAGCGTGGGAGTGCTGCCATCGGTGGTGTAGACGAGAGTTGCATTAGAGGGATACGACACAGTGAACGTGAATGGCGATGTGAAGAGTGCCGATGCATAGTCCACCGTGGGAGCAGATATCTGCATGGTCACAAAGGCACTCGTGGTGTTCGTGGCCTCGGGAGTAGGCTGCGCCGTGATGGCAAAAGCACCCGTACCGTTCGTCTGGCGGGCATAGGATGTGCGTCCCGTCATTGCGGGATAGGTCTGCTGCGCGAGCAGTTCACCGTTCTTGCTCTTGATGGCAACAGTGCCACCGTCGGCATCCAGTTTCCAATTCACCTGCTTGTAGGCAAGTTTGCCATACTGACCGTCGTAGTGGTCGAACCATACATTCTTGTAACCCTTTGCAGGAATTGCTCCAAAGTCGTCAGGCAACTGTACTTCGTAGCCTCTCACGGGGTCGCAGATGTAAACCTGATCCAAATCCACTGCGGAATTCGTGGGATTGTAGAGCTCCACCCATCCTCCATAGTTGAACGACGGGTCAATGTACATATCAACATTGCGTGTCTGTATCTCGTTGATGAAGAGATTGCTCGTAGTGGGAGGATTTGAAGTCACAGTCAACTGGCACACAGACTGCTTCCCGCTGCCGTCAGTGCTTGCTGCCGTGATGGTACAGTTGCCATTGTCTACAGCAGTCACGAGACCATTCTCATCCACTGTGGCAACACTCGTATTGCTGCTCGTCCACTGAATAGTCTTGATGGTAGCATTCGAGGGCGACACTGTTGCATTCAACTGGAATGTTGCGCCCTTGTCCATCTGCATGCTGGACTTGTTGAGCGTGATGCCTGTCACATCTGTCTGCCAAACAGTCACCTGCACATTCTTATACACTCCGCTACCGTCCTTTGCTGTACATCTCAGAGTCACAGTACCGGGAGCCACACCATAGAAATATCCAGGATAGTCTTTGTCTACATACAGGATATCCTCGTCGCTACTCTCCCATCCTACAACTTTGATGGTGGCATTATCTGGAAGCACCGTCGGCACCACATTGAGCCTTTTCGTGCGCTCAATGGTGTATCTCGTCTTGTCGAAGGATATTGATGTCACGGGGGTCAAAGTACCGTAATACTCCAGTTTCCAATTACTCCAAATGGTCCAGTTCCTATCTGCCCGATAATCACATTCTACACCAATATCAACTGTGCCGTCCGTCACTTCGAATTCCAACTGATTGAGATACATATTCTGCGAGAATCGAGCGCTGGCGCCTGCCATACTGTTGGGGTAATAACGATAATTCCAGTCGACGCGCAACTGACTATCTCCGTTGTAGCGCGTTGTGGTATATTCGCTGTAAACGCTCTTCAACTTCTTCTGCTGACCACCAGCATATATATATGCATCAACCTGAGCCGTAGATTCATCATAGTTAGCAGCCTCATAGCTATCAAAATCACCAGGACGATAGTAGCCGTTCAATGACAGGCGATATTGGCCGTTGGGAAGCCCGCTGAGCTGCTGTCCCAGTCGGAAGTAAGCATACCACATCTCTGCCGCATTGTTGTTGATATTGTAGTTACCGTAATAGTATTCCACATTCCAACCGTTGTAGCTGTTTGTCTCGTAACGGGGATTAATCACATAGGCGTCTGTGACATCTATCCACTCGGCCGCGTTTACGCGCGCGCCAAAAAAAATACAAAAAAAGACAGCCGCAATGGTTGCCAACTTCCAAGTGTGTTTCATATTATTAGTGCATTATTTGTTTCATATTCTCACCCACCTTGAGCTCACTCTCTGCTCTCAGCTTCGTGAATGTTGCGGGGGTCCGACTCGAACGGGCGACCTCCAGGTTATGAGCCTGGCGAGCTACCAACTGCTCCACCCCGCGGTCTCAAAAGCGGGTGCAAAGGTACGACAATATTTTCGATTAAACAAATTTTCCCACAACTTTTTTCGAGAATTTAACAAAATCAACGCTTTTTGCGCCACAATTCGCCCTTCCAAAAATCGGGAAATGCACCAAAAACAGAAAACCTTCAAAAAAGGAACCCTGATAAAAATTCAATCAATCATTTTCACTTTTTATGATAAAATTTATTTTTACATCAATTTTTCTCACAAAACAATATCTGCATAAATTCTGTGCCATATCTTCCTCCTATCTTCTCCAAAAAAGATTGCGGGCAAACTGCGAGCAAATTGCGAGCAAACTGCGAGAAAACTCGTATCTGCTCGCACACTCCTCGGAGACTCCTCGTAGACTCCTCGCATACAAAACGGGAGAAGAAAGGAGTTTGAAAGGGGTATAAACGGCAAAATCATGTAGCGGAAACATCTTTTAGGCGACTTCCTGATTTCGATTTTTGCAGCCACATTCCTGTCTTACGATTCTGCTTTGAGGTGAAATAATATTTACATTTTGCCGCATTTTGGGGTTGTCGACGAATTTAGCATCTACAGCAAACCATATTTCTCCTACACAAAGAGGCACTTCTTTGAGGATTAATATGCTGTTTCTGCATGCCAACTACCCTATTTTTATGAATTTTCTTTAGAAAAGGAAGAAACTCTCCCCTCTCAACTCTCTACTCTCAACTTTTTTTCGTATCTTTGCGCCCGAATTATGGCAGCAGAAAAAACACGCGCAATGCTCGTTGATGTGGCTCGCAGGCTTTTCGCAAAGAAAGGACTCGAGGAAACCACGATGAACGATATCTCCCAGGCTTCCGGCAAGGGACGGCGCACGCTATATACCTATTTCCGAAGCAAAGAGGACATCTACGAAGCCGTTGTGGAGGCCGAAATGGACCGCCTGGCACAGGAAATGGCGAAAGTGGCGGCAAAACCGATGAATCCGGAGGACAAACTCGTAGCCCTCATCTACTCCCATCTGGACGCTATCAAGGAAGTGGTGCAGCGCAACGGTAATATGCGGGCACAGTTCTTCCGCGACATCTGGCGCGTGTCGCTTATTCGCAAGCGCTTCGACTCCAATGAGAAGAAACTCCTCACGAAGATACTTACGGAGGGTGAGCGCGAAGGGTATTTCGAGATGGAGAACATTCCTCTGACGGTAAACATTATACATTATTGCGTCAAAGGACTGGAAATCCCCTATATCTACGGGCGCCTGGAAACAGGTCTTTCGCCCACAGCCTCCAGAGCCGCTGTGCAACGACTGGTGCACAGGGCTATCGGCCGACAACTCAAAAAAACTTATTGATATTATGCTTTTACAAGGAAAAACAGCTCTTATCACCGGTGCCGCTCGTGGTATCGGTAAGGCAATCGCAATGAAATTCGCTACGGAAGGCGCCAACATCGCCTTCACCGACCTCGTACTCAACGACGATATGGCAGCAGGCCTCGAAGCTACCCGCAAGGAAATCGAGGCTCTGGGCGTGAAGTGCCTCGCATACGCAGGCAACGCAGCCGACTTCGCTGAGACGGAGAAAATCGTAGCACAAATCAAGGAGGACTTCGGCACCATCGACATCCTCGTCAACAATGCAGGTATCACGAAGGACGGTCTGATGCTCCGCATGAGCGAGCAGCAATGGGATGCCGTCATCAATGTGAATCTCAAGTCCGCATTCAACTTCATCCATGCCTGTGTGCCCATCATGATGCGCCAGCGCAACGGCAGCATCATCAACATGGCATCCGTTGTGGGCGTTCACGGCAATGCCGGACAGGCTAACTACGCTGCCTCAAAGGCCGGCCTCATCGCTCTGGCCAAGAGTATCGCGCAGGAAATGGGTCCCAAGGGTATTCGCGCCAACGCAATTGCTCCCGGTTTCATCGAGACAGCTATGACGGCTGCGCTGCCCGAAGAGGTGCGCAAGGAATGGGAGAAGAAGATTCCCCTGCGTCGCGGCGGTCAGGTGGAAGACATCGCCAACACAGCCCTCTATCTCGCATCCGACCTCTCCTCATACGTCAGCGGACAGGTGATCCAGGTAGATGGCGGCATGAATATGTAATATGACAGTACTTTACGAGGACAACCATATCATCATCGTTTCAAAGAACGCCGGCGAAATAGTGCAAGGCGACAAGACGGGCGACAAACCCCTCTCGGAAACGGTGAAGGACTACATCAAGGAGCGCTACCACAAACCCGGTAGCGTCTTTCTTGGTGTGGTGCATCGATTGGATCGTCCCGTAAGCGGTGTCGTACTGTTTGCCCGCACAAGCAAGGCACTGGCCCGGCTGAATGCCCTCTTTGCCGACCATGAGAGCGTGCATAAGACATATTGGGCGATAGTTGCCAACCGTCCGGAAAAGGAAGAAGGAACGCTCGTTCACTGGCTCACCCGCAACGAGAAGAACAACAAGGCCACAGCGCACGAACGGGAAGTGCCGAACTCCAAGAAGGCCGTTCTCGACTACAAGTTGCTGGCATCTTCCGAGCGCTATCATCTTATAGAGGTAACACTCCACACGGGGCGTCATCACCAGATACGATGCCAGTTGGCTAAGATGGGATGCCCCATCAAGGGCGATTTGAAATACGGTGCTCCCCGTTCAAATCCCGACGGAAGCATCTCTCTGCACGCCCGTTCTCTGTCGCTGGAACACCCTGTGACCCACGAAACAGTTTCTGTCACGGCACCTGTGCCGAATGATCGTTTATGGCAGGCATTCGCATCATAGCAAAGACGCTGCTCGCAGTAATCCTCACCGTCATCATCTTGCCGGTGTTGCTTGCTGTGGCACTATACATTCCGCCTATTCAACAATGGGCGGTGCAGAAAGCTGCGTACTATGCGAGCGATGCCACAGGAATGGATATCACCCTGCGAAGGCTTCTCATCAAATTCCCTCTCGACCTAGACCTCGAGCATCTCGTTGTGATTCAAGAGGGTGACACCCTCGTGGCTGTAGAAGAAGCTGTAGCGGATTTCAATCTCACGCAGGCTCTGGATTGGAAACTCGGAGTGAACTCGCTGGAGCTTAATCATGGTCTGGTCAACATCGTTCAGAAGCCCGACACCACAGAGAAAGATACATCTAAGACGGAACTGCCGCCTCTCATCGCAGACATAAAGTACGTCAACTTCAACGATGTGCGCGCCACATTCCGAACTGCAGGTGATACGCTGTCTGTTGCCGCCTTCCTGCGAAATGCCACTCTGTCAGGGGGAAACGTGGCTCTCGGGCCTTCCATATATCGTGTGGACAACTTTGAGGCGACGATGGACTCGCTTTCCGTCATCACACTCGATTCCATCGGCGAGGCGCACACTCTCTTTCCTCCCGACCTGCGACCGCTCACCTACGCTCTCACGCCGTTCACCCTGAAACTCTCATCACTGTTCCTCCAACTTCCATCGTGCAATTTCAGCATAGACGAACTGAAGCTCATCACTCCCTCGCTCAACGCCGTAATCAAGGCGTCAGGAAATCTGGAGCGCGTATTGGTGGATTCGTTGCATCTATGGATACCCGACGAACTTGATATCCGCACTCGCGGTGAAGCATCCAATCTCTCCAACATCGATTCACTCTGCGCACGATTCGACTGGGACATCAAGGCACACAATCTCAGCAACGTGAAGCGCTATTTGGGTCTCACGGGCATCAATCTGCCGCCGATGACGCTCAACGCATATACCTCAGTTGACGGTTCTCACTATCATGCCGATGCTATTCTTAATGAAGGACGAGGCAACATCCGTTTGAAGGGGTATTACGATGCTTCAGCAGAAAAATACGAAGCCGCAGCCCGTATCAACGGCATCAATGTGCGCGACTTCCTACCGCGCGACAGTATCGGTACGATATTCCTCACCGCCAACGTAAAAGGCACGGGTACAGACATCTACGCTCCTTCCACCTCGATTTCCGGTTCCGTCGACCTGCAGAGTTTGAAATACGGTTCGTGGCTCATAAGTAAGGTGAACGCTCTGGCAAGTTTGCGGGCGGGGAAGATACAAGCCAATCTGTTGTCGTGCAACGAATTGCTCGATGCCGTCATTGCCTCGTCTGCACGCATCAAAAAGAGCGGTGTGGATAACTTCACCCTCGACGCCCAAGTGGATCGTGCTGATTTGCACGCGCTGCGCATCAGCGGCGATACACTCTCCGTAGCAGGCGCACTCACAGCAAAGGGGGCTTCCAATTTCAAGGACACACACAGTCTCTACGCCTTTGTAGAGAACGTAAGTCTCATCACTCACGATTCCATCTTCCACCCGTTCCCGGTTCTGGTGGAAGGGCAACTCAAGAGGGACAGCATCTACGCTCATGTCGAGTCGGGCGATTTATTCCTTCGCTTCACATCTTCAGACGGTCTCAACCGCATTCTGAAGAAAGTGGACAACGTCAACCACTATCTCAAGGAGCAAATGGATGCCTCCATCCGCGACCGCGAGCCGTTCACGCTGAGTCATGATTCGCTCAAGACGCTCCTACCCTCTCTCGCTCTGGATTTCAGAAGTAAGCGCGACAACACGTTTGCCGACATCGTTAACCACATAGGTTACAACTTCGAGGACGTATCCCTGCGTCTTGCCTCCGACCCTGTTCGTGGGCTCAACGGAGACGGTTACATGCACGGTTTCCAAAAAGGTAATGTGAGACTCGACACTCTCACGCTGGACCTCTCCCACGACAGTCGCGGTTTCAATCTAATTGCACAACTCATCAACGGGCCCAAGAACCCCACCGCGACATTCTCCTCCACGCTCAGGACCTCGCTGCAACCGTCTGCTATAGAAGCAACCATCGACTTCATTGATTCACGTGGGAACAAGGGTGTAGACCTCGGCGTACGACTGGAGGGCAAGGACTCCACCTTGATGGCTCACATCACTCCGAAGAACCCCGTACTGGCATATCGCACCTTCACCGTGAACGACGGCAATTTCCTGTCCATCGATCGCAGCAAACACATACAGGCCGACTTCAATCTTCTTGCCGACGACGGCACACAGATTATGCTTACATCTCCTAAGGAGAGCGACAACAACGTGCTGCAGGACCTCACTTTCTCACTGCGTCGTCTCAATCTCGGAGAACTGTGTAGCGTGCTTCCGTTCGTAATGCCGAAAGTCAACGGACTGCTTGACGGTGATGTGCACGTCCTTGTTGTAGACACAACAGAAGCAACCGTTGCTGCAGAATTCTGTGCCCGCGACCTGATATACGAACAAGCACCTCTCGGCAATGTAGGCATCAATGCTGTCTGGTTCCCGAATCCCGACGGCACACAGGTGGTTGACGGACAACTCACGCAGAACGGTCGCGAAGTGCTCCTTCTCAACGGAAGTTACTGGACCGACCGCACCACCAACGAAGACAACATAAATGCAACAGCCACATTGCAACGTCTGCCCCTGCTCCTCGCAAACGGATTCATACCGGGAGACATTGTGCGCCTCGACGGTTATGCGGTGGGTTCTCTGTCTGTGGCAGGACCGCTCTCCGCGCTGCGTCTCAACGGCACCCTCGCCACCGACTCAATGGACATAAAGTCTATTCCTTACAGCGTACACCTGGCACTTCCCGCCGACACGCTCCACATAAACGACAGTCAACTGGAATTCAAAAACATACGAGCGTTCTCTGTCAGCGAAACGAAGAACTCACGTCCCGACCTTGATATCGAACATGCACTCGTCCTCAACGGCAAGGTCAATTTCCAGGACCTTGAGCACATCAAACTCAATATGCGTGCTGTGGCCGAGAACTTCCGCCTCATCAATGCACCGAAGAGCAAGAAAGCACAGATGTATGGAAAAGCCTACGTCGATGCCAATGTCGGAATCATGGGCGACTTGCAGAATCTTCGCGTCGGCGGAAAGCTGAAACTTCTCGGAAAGACGGATCTCACATATGTTGTCACAGACACACCGCTTTCCGCTGACAACCAGCTCGACGGCCTCGTCACTTTCTGCGACTTCAACGACACCACAGCCGTTGTCGAAGACACTTCCTCTCCGATGGATATACGTCTCAACCTTAATCTCTCCATCGACGAGGCTGCCATCATTCACGCATTACTCTCCGAAGACGGCAACGACAATGTGGAAATCGAGGGCGGCGGTGAACTAAATTTCAGTTACGACCCCATCGCCGGCAATCGTCTCTACGGGCGCTATACCATTGTTTCCGGAAAACTCGACTACTCACTCGTGGTAGCATCCCTGAAAGACTTCAAACTGCATTCTGGCAGTTATATCGAATTTACCGGAGATCCTCTCAACCCTACTCTCTCGCTCTCTGCCGCCGAGCGCAAGAAAGCCAATGTGTCAGAAGGCAAAGGATCGCGAACTGTACAGTTTGACGTAGGCCTCAAAGTGAGCCAGAATCTCAAGGACCTCGGATTGGAATTCACCATCGAAGCTCCTGAAGACCTCAGTTGTCAGCAGGAACTCGCAGCAATGTCTAAGGAGCAGCGCGGTCGCGTGGCAGTAACACTTCTCGCCACAGGTATGTATATCAGCGACAAATATCAGGCTTCTGGTGGAGGAATAGCTGCTACAGATGCTCTTAATTCATTCCTGCAAAGTCAGATTAATAACGTTGCAGGCAAAGCGTTGAAGACCGTGGATATAGGTTTCGGAATGGACAATGTCACCAACGAAACGGGAGCTTCACACACGGACTATAACTTCTCGTTCGCCAAACGTTTCTGGGGCAACCGCATTTCAGTTGTCGTGGGCGGCAAGGTGTCCAGTGGCAACAACGTGCAAAACACCGGGGAAAGCATTATCAATAACATCTCGGTGGAATACCGTCTCGATAACTCTGCCACCCGCTACGTCCGCGCATTCTACGACCGCGACTACGAATCACTCATGGAGGGCACAATCACAAAGATGGGTGGAGGTATTATATTCCGTCGCAAAACAGCAACATTAGGAGAACTTTTCCTCTTCCGCAAAAAACAATGACACATATACGCTACACCATATCCTGTATCATCCTCTTCACAGTGCTGCTACTGACATCGTGCAGTCAGACGAAGAATCTCCCGGAAGATGAGTATCTCTATGCCGGTATAAAACAGCTATCCTACGGTGCTCCGCTTCCTCGCCAGAAACTGACAGATACTGATACAACTGGTGTCATAACCGCTCTTGCCAATGCAGCAAACGTGGTAAGTGACATCTTCTCCGGCACAGTTCCTCCGTCCGCTCATGAGCATCTGACGAAAGCCCAACAGGATTCCATCCGCCTCATCAGCGAGAAGGACAAGCAGACCTACGAGGAAGTGAAAAGCGAAGTGGTAGGTGCACTTTCCTATGCACCCAACGGTAGTCTGATGGGTTCCTCATCCTTCACCATTCCGTTCACTCCCGGTCTCTGGATATGGAATCGCTATGTGAATTCTGAGAGTCGCTTCGGCAAGTGGATGTTCAACAACTTCTCTCAGAACCCTCGCACGATGACAATGGCCAATCCCGATGTGCGTTGTCAGGTGGCGCAAGCCACATTGCATAACTACGGATACTTCCACGGCTATGTGGACCATCAGATTATTCCACAGAAGAATCCTCGCAAGCAGAAGATTTCCTACGAAGTGATTCCCGGTCCGCTGTGGCATCTTGACGAGATACGCTACACACGTTTCCCGGAAGCCGTCGACAGTATTCTTCGCCACAATGAAAAAGGCCGTCTCTTGCACTCCGGTGCTCCTTTCTCTGCCGCCACACTGCAGAACGAGCGCGAGCGCATCGCAACACTTCTACAGGATCGCGGTTACTACTATATGCGCCCTACATATATCACATATCGAGCCGACACCATACAAAAAAAATATCGGGTGCAACTCGAAGTAGTACCTGCGTCCAACGTCAAAGAACAAGCTATGCGCCAATACTATTTGGGCAACACACGTATCATGCTCTATGAATACGGTGACCGTCAGATACATGATTCTATCGGTTCTACCACAAAACAGATGTTCTTCTCCGGAGGAAAAAAGCACAGCGAAAAATGGTTTGCCAAACGTATGAAGCGCTTTGAAAAACGTATGAAACGTCTCCAGAAAAAGGGTCCCACGCCAAAAGCCCCCACATACATTCCAAGTTACGTTCCACCACTGCGTTTTGGGGCAATAAACCACTATCTCTACTATAAACCCGGAGACAGATATAGCAAAACACGTATGGATCGCGTTCTGGAACGGCTCTCCGGCATGGGCGTATTTTCATCTCTGCAGATGGATTTCGTGCCGCGCGACTCCACCGACACTCTTGACATACGCATCCGCGCGACACTCGATAAGAAATACGACTCTGAGTTTGAAGGTCGAGCCACATATAAGAGTAACGGACAAGTCGGTCCCGGAGCCTCATACACCGTATCCAAGAAGAATGCATTCCGTGGTGCTGAGACTCTTTCATTCGGCGTGGATGCCTCTTACGAGTGGCAAACCGGTGCTAATTTTGACGGAGACCGCTCTCTTCTCAACTCTTGGGAACTGGGTAGCAATCTGACTCTATCCTACCCCCGTTTCATGTTCTTCGGACTCGGTAATCGCATGGGACGTCTTGCAAAAGCAACAACAAACTTCAATATAGAAGGTCGTTGGAACAATCGTGCAGCATATTATTCACGTTTCTCCATAGGCGGTAAAATTTATTGGACTCTGCAACGACGCCCCAATATCACTCACGAAATCATACCGTTCCACTTAGTTTACGACCGTTTGCTTTCCACCACAGATCGCTTCAAGGAAATCATGGCGAAAAACCCCGCCCTCAGTGTGTCAATGCGCGACCAGTTTGTGCCGTCAATAGAGTACACGGTACGATGGCGTTCCCGCACAAAGAAATTCATCGCTGATCAGGGTGTCATTACACTTAACCGCCGATCCACCTCCTCACTCACTTTAAATATCAAGGAAGCTGGTGCCGTCACTTCATGCCTATATGCCATCGCCGGCAAAAGTTTCTCCGAACGCGACAAAGGACTCTTCGGCGTACCTTTTGCACAATTCATAAAAACCTACGCTGAATACGTACACACTTTCCATATCACTCCACGTCAGCAACTTCTCACACGAACCTATTTCGGTGTATTGCACTGCTACGGGAACTCCGTTACCGCCCCCTACTCTGATCTCTTCGCTGCAGGTGGTGCCAATTCTATTCGAGCTTTCGGTATACGTTCCATCGGTCCAGGCAGCTACAAACCCTCGGAGTCCAACTATTCATACCTCGACCAGGTTGGTACAATGCGTTTCGAAGCAAATATCGAATATCGTTTCCCGATTGTGGGCTCTCTCTTCGGAGCCGCATTCATCGATGCCGGTAACGTGTGGCTATTGAAAAACGACCCAAGCCGTCCCGGTGGCTTATTCCGCTTCTCCAACCTTGGAAAGGAATTGGCTTTAGGTACGGGAGTCGGTCTGCGCTACGATTTGGACTTTCTCGTTGTGCGATTTGATCTCGGTATTGGTATTCATGCTCCTTATGACACCGGAAAATCCGGTTACTATAATATGACATCCTTCGGCAAAAGCCTCGGCTATCACTTCGCCATCGGATATCCTTTCTAAACAAATAATCTTAAAAATAATAATACATGAAAAAGAACATTCTGACAATCGTTGCACTGTTGTTGACCGTTATTGTCTTCGCACAGAAGACACCAAGAGAGGAAATACACGAGAATCTCCTGCTCTGCGCCTCGCAATACACCGCATACGTGGATCCGACGGCAAACGACAAGTTAACCCCCGCGCCGAAAGGCTACGAACCTTTCTATCTTTCACACTACGGAAGACACGGTTCCAGATGGCTCATTGAGCCATGGCAATATAATGAGGTGATGGATGTGTTGGAACGTGCACACCAATCTCAAGCACTTACCACAACAGGTGAACAACTGTACAACGAGATTAAGGAATGGATGCCGTCAACAAAAAAGCGTCTCGGAGAACTTTCTAATGTCGGCGAGCGTCAGCACCACCGCATCGGCAAGCGACTCACTGAACATTTCCCGGAGATTTTCGGTGCAAAGAACTGTGATGTGGATGCACGTTCCACAGTGGTGATACGCTGTATTCTTTCTATGGAGGCAGAGTGTGAGGAACTGCTTGCATTCAATCCGCGCATCAGTATACACAACGACGTAAGTGAGAGCTTCCAATATTATCTGAATCAACCATGGAGCCAGCGTATAAAAGATGATCAGAAAGCACGTTGGAATGCCATGACATTCGACTACAAGAAAGAATACCGTCATCCCGAGCGTATGTGGAACATGTTGTTCAAGGACCCGTCATATCGAGATGAAAAGATAAAATCACGCAATCAGTTCATCAACCGTCTCTTCAATATGGCGGCCAATATGCAAAGTCACGGACCTGTTCCCGGTTTGGCACCCGACGACCCTACCCTCTCATGGAAACATCAGAGTCAACCGCTCAACCTCTTCAAATACTTCACAGAAGAAGAAATCTTCGACCTTTGGAGAGTTGAGAATCTGGAGTGGTATATGAACTATGTTAGCGGCACAGCTCCTTTCACACAGGCAAATCTGCTGTGGAATATAATTGAGACCTGCGACACCACGCTACACAAGGAGGACTACTATGGTGCCACGATGCGTTTCGGACATGAGGTGTGTGTGTTACCTTTTTCTGCACTCCTTGAATTGGGAGATGCCGGCAAACAGATTCCGCTCTCTGAAATGAACACTCTGTACGACCGCTGGGCTAATTTCAGAATCTTCCCGATGGCCTGCAACGTACAACTCATTTTCTATCGTCCCACAAGCGGTCGCTGGGCCTCCAACTACACTGAGGGAGACGGTTCCATCCTAGTCAAGGCTCTGCTCAACGAGCGCGAAGTGACACTTCCCGTGAAAGCTGTCAGCGGCCCGTATGTACGGTGGAAAGATTTGCGTCAATACTATGCTGACAAACTGACAAACTACACCAACAGCGCCGGCAGTCAAGAGAAAAAGTAACGCACAGGTGTTCCGTTTCAAGCAGTTTTTCATAGACGACAAGCGCTCTGCCATGAAGGTCGGCACCGATGGCGTGCTGCTTGGAGCTTGGGCGACCTGTCTTCCTGAAGAGGATGGTAAAATGCCTCGTATTGTGGATATCGGATGCGGCTGCGGACTCATCACACTGATGATGGCACAACGCTTTCCCGGGACTCATGTTACAGGTATTGACATCGATGCTTCGTCCGTTGAAGATGCACGGACCAATATTGCTGTCTCGCCGTTTGCCGACAGGATTGATCTCATACACGCAGACTTTCTTACCCTGCCTCCCGTACATGAATCTGTCTTCTACGTATGTAATCCCCCGTTTTACACAGAAGACACCGTAGCACCCGACCAGCGACGTGCCACTGCGCGGCATCACAGTTCCCTGCCTCTCAACTCCCTTGTGACATACATAAAAGGCTCCAGTCTCTCTATCATACTGCCCGCACAACAGGAATCGTCTTTTCTCTCCCTGTGTCACAGCAACGGTATGCATCTAAGCCGTATCTGTCATGTACGTACGACTGAGAAAAAAGAACCGAAAAGAGTAATGATGGAAGTTACGTCTGCCGCTGTTGAAAACATTGAACGGACTACTCTCACCCTGATGACATCAGACGGGAAACGCAGTGAAGAATACGCTTCTCTCTGCCGCGACTTCTATTTATAGGGTCACTCCATTCTTCCAAATGGACATACCGTGAATCCCGGCACGTTCACTGGATGTCTTTTCACCGGAAGCCACACTTATCACTTTGGAGATGAAACGTGGCAGCATCGTCTCCATTGTCTCATCCTCAACGAGAGGACCTGCGCAGAAATCCACCCAATGAGGTTTCTTTTCTGCAAGAACTGAATTCGTTGCTACCTTAATGGTGGGCACACAGCATCCGAACGGTGTGCCGCGTCCCGTAGTAAACAGTACTAACTGACATCCTGCTGCTGCAAGTGCTGTCGCAGCAACGAGGTCGTTACCCGGAGCACACAGAAGATGCAATCCACGGCATCCGTCTTTCAAACGTTCTCCATACTGCAATACACCCATCACCGCACTGTTTCCAGACTTTTGAGTGCAACCGAGAGCCTTCTCTTCAAGCGTAGAAATACCGCCAGCCTTATTACCCGGTGAGGGATTTTCACCAACAGGCTCGCCGTGAGATAAGAAATACTCCTTAAAGTTATTAATTAAATCAATAATATCGTCTTTTATCCGCGGCGTGGCAGCTCTTGCCATAAGAAGATGCTCCGCTCCGAACATCTCGGGAACCTCCGTCAACACCGTCACTCCAGCGTGTTTCTGTGTGAGCCAGTCGGAAAAATGTCCGAGGAGAGGATTTGCCGTGATACCGGAGAGTCCATCCGAACCGCCGCATTTCAATCCCACCCGCAGAGAAGACAGCGGACAGGGCTGACGCTTGTCATCGGCGCAGACCGTGAGTATCTCCTCCAGTTGACGTACGCCCTCTTCCACCTCATCGCCTTCTATCTCTTGACAGGTTATGAAACGCACACGCTCTTCATCCACCTCTCCACAAAACTCACGGAAAACTTTGGGCTGATTATTCTCACACCCCAATCCTACCACCAATACACCGCCGGCATTGGGATGATGCACCAGAGCACGCAGGATACGTCTTGTTGCTTCGTGGTCTTCGCTCAACTGCGAGCAACCGAAATTGTGCTCCCACACCCGGATATCAATGCCGCATCGCTTTGATTCACCTTTTGCCTCGACAGCATTTTTTATCTGCTGGCATATACCGTTGACGCAACCGACCGTTGGAATAATCCACAACTCATTACGAACTCCCACACGGCCATCACCGCGAAGATATCCCATAAATGTATCATCGGAATCTGTTGCAGGAAGAGGGGCCTCCGTCAACGTTATTGCACCGTAATCAAGACGTCCTTGCAGATTCGTTTTTATATCGTTGTGGTCGATATACTCCCCCCTGTGCACATCTCGCGTGACATGACCTATCGGAAAGCCGTATTTTATCACCTGCTCTCCTGCCGACAAATCACAGAGTGCCATTTTGTGTCCGGAATACTCTCCCCGCAGACACACTTGGACATTATCCGACGGATGTATCTGGATGAAATCCTTCATCAACGTTTTTTCTGATAATCAACTATCGCTGCAAGTCCCTCCACGATACATTGAGGTAAATGACCTGTGCGATTCCAATAGGAAAGAAGAGCGGGCATGTCGCGTGTCTCGAATTTAGACATTGCGTTGAGCATTATACTCTCCAACTTATGGTCAATGAAAGGATTCAGGAAACGCTGACGCAACTGTGCTATATAGCTGTCCAATTCTTCTTTCTGGAATCTGTCGCCCTCCAAGAGAGAAGGCATAAGTTCCTCTTGCATCAGTTTTTCCACGAACTGCCTCATCTCAGCGTTTTCCATCGCTTCTCTCACGGTCTCTATCCCGCGTCGCAGTCCCTCGGCAGCCATCACAGTGTGTGTACCGTTAAGCAGCGTCACTTTGCGCTCATGATAAGGTGTCTCGTCATCAGTAATAACGACATTGAGTCCACACCGCGTCACAGGGAATTCTTTCTCAAGAGACTCCGGCGAAATACCTTCTGGATGCTCTATCACCCACAAGTGATACGGCTCGCATGCTACCGCCATAGCATCTCCTTCTACAGATGTATCCCGTCCCGTAACAATACGGTCAACAAGTGTCGTGCAGAAATGGCATGAATCTTCCACCCACCTGCGGAACGAATCAGGCAGGCTCCACAGCTCCACATACTGCATCACACACTGTCTTAGGCATTTACCGTTACCGAAGATGAGCTCGCATGGGAGAATTATCATCCCCTTCGATGCATCGCCGCCGAAATGGCGGAAACGCTCGTAAAGCCACTGAGTCAACTTGGCGGGATACGAGGTCGGAGGAGTATCGTCTAGTTTACAGGAACTGTCAAAAGCAATTCCCGCCTCGGTGGTATTGGACACCACAAAACGGAGGCTCTCCACATGAGCCAGCGACATATAGTCTGCATACTCGCTCACAGGATTCACACAACGGCTCACGCACGTCACCTCCTCTACGCTGTCCACACGTCCACCATCGGCATCAAGACCTCTCTGATGCACATGATAGCGACAATTCTGCCCTCGAAGAGACTCTATAGTGGCAGTGCTGCCCCTAGGGGACAGCACCACAACAGAACCGTTGAAATCCGTTTCACGGTTCATCCGCTCCACAATCCATTCGACGAAGGCACGAAGGAAGTTACCCTCGCCGAACTGTATTATCTTTTCCTTCACCTTACAAGATTATTAGCCCAAGAAGCTCAGGAGAATACCGGCTGCTACGGCACTGCCAATCACGCCGGCCACATTCGGTCCCATGGCATGCATGAGAAGGAAGTTGCGAGGATCGGCCTTCTGACCTTCCACCTGACTTACACGAGCGGCCATCGGAACGGCACTCACACCGGCAGAACCGATCAGCGGATTTATCTTCTCCTTGAGGAACAGATTCATCAGTTTTGCCAACAACACACCGCCAGCTGTACCGCAACCGAATGCCACGATACCCACACAGAGTATGGAAAGTGTCTGCATATTGAGGAAAGCCTCAGCAGTTGCAGTTGCACCCACCGTAGTACCGAGGAAGATGACAACAATGTTGTTGAGCTCGTTCTGGGCAGCCTTTGACAGGCGATCCACCACTCCGCTCTCCTTCATCAGATTGCCCAGCATCAGACAGCCGATAAGAGTAGCGGCAGAAGGCAGAATCAGACTTACCACAATAGCCACGATGATGGGGAACAGCATCTTCTCGCGCTTCGACACCTCGCGGAGCTGCGACATACGTATCATACGCTCCTTCTTTGTTGTGAGCATACGCATGATAGGAGGCTGGATAACCGGTACCAAAGCCATGTATGAATACGCAGCCACAGCGATAGGACCGAGCAGTTCAGGAGCCAGCTTCGTTGTGAGGAATATGGCCGTAGGACCGTCCGCACCGCCGATGATACCAATGGATGCGGCCTGTTCCGGAGTGAAACCGAACCAATCCATCTGTGTCACAAGGAAGGTGGCAAAGATACCAATCTGTGCTGCGGCACCGAGCAGAAGACTCTTGGGATTTGCGATAAGAGGACCGAAATCTGTCATCGCACCCACGCCGAGGAATATCAGACAGGGATATACACCGGCCTTCACACCGATATACAGGATATCGAGCAGACCGCCCTCCGCCATGATATGACGGTAAGAGTGATAGAAAGGACTCTCGGGATTGAGGAACTCATCATTCCACATCGCGGAGTGGAAAAGTCCTGCGAAAGGCAGGTTGGTGAGTATCATACCGAAAGCGATGGGCAGCAGAAGGAGCGGTTCGTATTCCTTCTTGATGGCCAGGAACAGCAGGAAACATCCCACGGCAATCATCACGGCATTCTTCCATCCGTCGCCCTGGAAGAAGGACATGAGTCCCATCTCGTTCCAGAACTTATTCATGCCGCTTGCCAAATCAAAACTTGAGGTGTCGGCTGCCACCATCGGCAATGCCACGACCATCAGGAGAAACACTACAAGTATCTTTTTCATAGTATCAGACGTCTTGATTTCTCCGTTTGATTTATGCCAGTTCCACGAGTGCCTGACCGGTATCCACCTGGTCACCTGCTGCCACGAGGACAGACTTCACCGTGCCACCGAACTCGGTGGTGATATCGTTCTCCATCTTCATTGCCTCGAGCACAACGACAGCCTGACCGGCAGCCACGGTATCGCCCGCCTTGACGAGCACCTGTGTAATCTTACCGTTCAGAGGAGCCGTCACAGCGCTGGAAGCACCTGCAGAGGGTTGTGCGGCGGGTTTGGTTGCTACGGGAGCCACAGGAGCGGGAGCGGGAGCATGCTTCACCACCGGCTTCGGAGCAGGCTTGCGATCAGGCAGTTCTACATTATAAATCTTGCCGTCGACAGTCACTTCCAGACCGCCGTCCTCTTGCTCGACAACAGAAGCCAGATATTCCTTGTCGGCAATTTTAAACTTATACTCTTTCATATTTCTTTTTATAATCTGGGGTTAAGAACAGCATGCCACTGACTGGCAGCCTGATTTATTGTTATCACACCACTCTCGTCATCATGAGCACGAGAGAGAAACAGATGCACTGCCACAGCCACAGCTGCCAGGCGCTCGTCTTCTGCATCCGTACTGGGTTTACCTGCCAGCAGGGGCTCCTCCGGTGCCGGAGCGACGTCCAGCACACGAGGTCCCTTGGCATGGGGTGCCTTTGCAGCTATCACACTGAAGATATGCAGCACGCCCACCAGCAGAACGAGTATCACGAACACCACGCCGATGCTGATGCCTGCCATCATCCATGTGGATTCCGTTATTGTCAATATTGTCATAATCGTAATGCTTTATCCTTTCGGGTATTACAAAGGAATGTTACCGTGCTTCTTTGCAGGGTTGGTCACTCTCTTGTTCTCCAACTGTGCCAGAGCGCGACAGATGCGGAAGCGGGTGTTGCGAGGCTCGATGACATCGTCGATGTAGCCGTACTTAGCTGCCTGATAAGGATTGGAGAAGAGGTTCTCATACTCGGCAATCTTGTCTGCAAGGAACTGCTTTGCTTCCTCCTCCTTACCCTCGTCCTTGAGAGCCTTTGCCTCCTTGGCGTAGAGCACAGAAGCGGCACCGCTTGCACCCATCACAGCAATCTCTGCAGAAGGCCATGCGTAGTTGGCATCACCGCGAAGCTGCTTACATGACATCACGATATGACTGCCGCCGTAACTCTTTCTCAGGGTGATAGTCACTTTGGGCACTGTGCACTCTCCATAAGCGTAGAGCAACTTGGCACCGTGCAGAATCACGGCGTTGTACTCCTGACCCGTGCCGGGCAGGAAGCCCGGAACGTCCACGAGAGTCACAATGGGAATATTGAACGCATCGCAGAAGCGCACGAAACGGGCGCCCTTGCGCGAAGCATTGCAGTCGAGCACACCGGCCAACTGCTTGGGCTGATTGGCTACGATACCCACGGTTTCACCGTTGAAACGGGCAAAACCGATAATAATGTTCTTTGCAAACTTGGGCTGCACCTCGAAGAACTCTCCATTGTCCACAATACCGGCAATCACCTCATACATATCGTAGGGCTGGTTGGGGTTGTCGGGCAGTATCTCGTTGAGGAAGTCTGCCTTGCGGTCGATGGGGTCTGTACACTCCACGCGGGGTGTCTTCTCCAGATTGTTCTGGGGAATGTAGCTCAAGAGCTGCTTCAGCATTGCGATAGCCTCTTCCTCGGTGGCTGCGGTGAAGTGCGTCACACCGCTCTTGGTGGAATGCACCGATGCACCGCCCAACTGCTCCTGAGTCACCACTTCGCCAAGCACTGCCTTGACGGGACCGGGACCTGTAAGGAACATATAGCTGCTGTTCTCCACCATCAGGGTGAAGTCGGTCAGCGCGGGAGAATATACGGCACCGCCGGCGCAGGGACCCATGATAGCTGAGATCTGTGGAATCACGCCGGAAGCCATAATGTTGCGCTGGAAGATTTCAGAGTAACCGGCCAGAGCATTGATACCTTCCTGCAGACGTGCGCCGCCGGAATCGTTCAGACCGATAACAGGAGCACCCACCTTCATGGCAATGTCCATCACCTTGCATATCTTGGAGGCCAGCATCTCTGAGAGTGAACCGGCACTTACCGTGAAGTCCTGGGCGAAGACATACACCAGACGACCGTTGATGGTACCGCTACCGGTCACCACGCCGTCGCCAAGATAGTGCTTCTTCTCCATACCGAAGTTCGTGCAACGGTGCTGCACAAACATATCCATCTCCTCAAAACTACCCTCGTCGAGCAGCATGTTGATACGCTCACGAGCTGTGTACTTACCCTTCTCGTGCTGTTTTGCGATGGCCTTTTCACCACCGCCCAGACGAGCCTTGGCACGGAGCTCGACGAGTTCCTTGATTTTTTCTGCTTGATTGCTCATTGTTATATGAATTTTATAGCTGTTTATATTGCAATACCAACTGCAAAGGTACGAAAAAGTTAAGAGTTGAAAGTTGAGAGTCGGGAGTTTTTTTGGATAAACAAAATATTTTTGCTACTTTTGCCTGCGAAATGGCTAAAAAACACAAACGCGTCCCGACAGAACTCGGTGAGAGACCCGTAGGAACCCTCCTCTGGCAATACGCTCTCCCCGCCATCATTGCAATGACGGCAACATCGCTCTACAATATTGTGGACCGCGCCTTCATCGGCCATATCGTCGGCAAACAGGCTCTCGCCGGACTGGCAGCCACCTTCCCCTTCATGAATCTCGGTGCCGCTTTCGGTGCAATGGTAGGTGTGGGAGCCTCCACTGTCATCTCCGTGCGTCTAGGACAGAAGGATTACCGCACCGCCCAGCAGGTTCTCGGTAATTCAGTTATGCTCAATCTCATTCTGGGCACGCTCTTCACCATTGTTTTCTGGATATACCTCGACCCCGTACTCTACGTCTTCGGTGCTTCCGAAGCGACGATTCCCTACGCACGCGACTACATGAAAATCATCCTGGCATTCAACGTGATAGGTCACAGTTACTTGGGACTCAACAATGTGATGCGCGCTGCCGGTCATCCGCGCACGGCTATGCTGTGCACCCTCATGACGGTGGTCGTCAACGCCATCCTCGATCCCCTCTTCATGCTGGTGCTCCGTCTTGGTATCCAGGGTGCCGCCATCGCCACAGTCATCTCGCAGGCGATAGCCCTCGTTGTGGTGTCGTCGCTCTTCTGCCGCAAGGACGAACTGCTCCGCTTCAAACGCGGCATCTACGGTCTGCGCCTCGATATCGTGCGTCAGACGCTATCCATCGGTATGGCACCGTTCCTCCTTAATCTGTGCGCCTGCCTCGTGGTGCTGCTCATCAATCAGGGTATGCTGCGCTACGGCGGCGACGATGCTGTGGGAGCCTACTCCATCGTCAACAGCGTGGTGTTCTTCTTCCTCATGATTGTCATCGGTCTGAATCAGGGTATGCAACCCATCGTTGGCTACAACTGGGGCGCCCGTCAGGACGACCGTGTGTGGCAGTGTCTGCGCCTCGCCCTCGTTGCCGGCACGGGTATCACCTTTGCGGGCTTTCTCATCTGCGAGATATACCCACGTCTCCCGTCTCTCATCTTCACCACCGACGAACATATCATCTCCCTTGCTTCCAGGGGTTTCCGCCTCTGTGTGAGCATCTTCCCGCTCGTGGGAGCACAGATGGTGATATCCAATTTCTTTCAGTCCATCGGTCATGCCGGTAAAAGCATCTTCCTCAGTGTGTCGCGTCAGATGCTGTTTCTCATTCCCGGACTTCTCATCCTGCCGCGCTACTGGGGACTCGACGGTGTGTGGATCAGTATTCCCATCGCCGACTTCATCTCCATGTGTGCTGCCTCTGTCATGCTTTGGCTCACAATCCGACACGTATGCAAAAAATCCTCATAGACGACAATTTTGCCGATTTCACCGAAGAAAAGCTCCTTCACAACATAGGCCTCCTTCCCGACTGGCGCAAGGAACAGGCTTTGCGTTTTAAGCACTTCGAGGGTCGTCGCAGCTGCACTGTAGCACTCCTCCTTCTTGCCGAGTGTCTCGGCGTAAAACCCGCCGACATACCTCCTTTCCAATATAACGAACACGGCAAACCATCTTTGATGGGTCAAGAGGCAAGAGACAAGGGTCAAGAGTCAAGGGGTAATTCTCAATTCTCAATTCTCAGTTCTCAATTCTCAATTTCCCACTGTCACGAAGCCGTTGCCTGCATGGTAAGCGATATGCCTTGCGGCATCGATGTGGAGAGCGTCGGACGCTATCGCGACAGCGTGGCACGCTATTCCATGGACGAGGAGCAGATGCAACACATACTTTCAAGTGACGATCCGGCTCTCGCCTTCATCCGTCTGTGGACGCAGAAGGAAGCCTATCTCAAGGCGCTCGGTACTGGTATTCAGGATAATATGCGCGACATACCGTCCTCGCTGCTCCGTCGCGTCACTCACACCGAGGTGCACTCCGACAAGGGTTACGTGCTCTCCTGGTGTGTTCTAGAAAACGCCCATAAACCCCATTAGACCCATAAAATAAGCAATGAAATTTATCTCATGGAATGTCAACGGTCTGCGCGCCGTGGTCGGTAAGAACTTCTGCGAAGCCTTCGAGGCCCTCGACGCCGACTTTTTCTGTCTGCAGGAAACAAAGCTGCAGGAAGGTCAGATTAACCTCGATTTTCTCGGCTACTACTCCTTCTGGAACTATGCCGAGAAGAAAGGTTACTCCGGCACGTGCGTCTACACAAAACATCCTCCCCTCTCCGTACACTACGGTATGGGCGTTGAGGAGCACGACCACGAAGGCCGCCTCATCACGCTGGAATACGCCGACTTCTTCCTCGTCTGCTGCTACACACCCAATTCACAGGACGGCCTGCGCCGTCTCGACTATCGTATGCAGTGGGAAGACGACCTGCGCAGCTATCTCATGGCGTTGGATGCCAAGAAACCCGTCATCTACTGCGGCGACCTCAATGTGGCACACCGCGAGATAGACCTCAAGAATCCCCAGACGAACCACGAAAACCCCGGTTTCACTGATGAGGAGCGCGACAAGATGTCCACTCTGCTCAGCAGCGGTTTTGTGGACACGTTCCGTTATTTCTATCCCGACGCAGAGGGTCAGTATTCATGGTGGAGTTATCGCATGAGAGCCCGTGAGAGAAATGTGGGCTGGCGTATCGACTATTTCATCGTTTCCGAACGTCTGTGCAAGCGTCTTGAGAGCGCCAGCATCCATCAGGAAATCCTCGGCAGCGACCATTGTCCGGTAGAATTGATAATTGAATAATAAAAAATAAGAGCCACCCGAGTGGCTCTTATTTTAGTTCGCATCGACTGCGCTCGCGCTCATTTGCTAGCGCAAAAGTAGACAGCGATTCAAGATGCGCGTTTTACGGCTCTTACCACTCCTCCGACCATGCGTCGCGTGAAGATAATGTGTAATCCACCGTCTCACGCGCGCCGAATCCGCCGGGAGTGCTTATCTCCTCATTCTTAATCTCTGCCGTCGTGCTACTGCAGATGATATCCTCTTCAGCAAAACCTATCACCTCACTTTGGGGTTCTATATATGTCTTTTTCATAGTTGTAGTCCGATTACCTGTTCAACTTCTGACCGCCGACGCCGTAGCGCACACCGTTCTTCACAATCACAATCCTGTCGTTCTCGAGGAACTTGCCTTCCTTCGGAGTCTCCGCATCCAGAGCCTCCACACTGCCGATTGCCGTAACATCCTCGTCGTCGAACGATACAGACAGGCGTGCTCCTCCGTCAGTCACCTTCAGATAAGCCTTGTCCGAAGGTATTGCTACCGTAGATGGAATGAACCATCCGAAACTCAGCGGGTCGGAATCCTTAATGAGACCGTAGTATGTGGTATTGGCCTCCTCTGGGAAGACGCTGCCGCCTACATTCACGCAGAAGAGGTTGTCCTCCAGCGCCTTTCCTTCTGCTGCCATCGGGATGAACACCTCTGCACTTGGTGTTCCCTTGAGCAGTATACCCGTATTGGCGGGCACAGCCTGCTCTATCGTGCGGAAGTTCACCTTCGTAGCACTTACAGCGTATGCCTCGTATGCCTCCACCCCGTCGGGAAGATTCTCCAGATCGAGAGGATACGGACAAGCGAATGTGGTGTAACCGTTAGTGCCGAGAGTGGCGGAAACCGTTGTCTCAGAACCCTTATAGTAGAGTTTGAAATTATCCACACAGGTCCAGGCCTTTGTGTTGGCGCAGCGATAACCCACACGGATACCGTCACCATCTGTGTTCATGATAACGTTCAGAGTGTTGGGATAGAGACCCGCTGCCAGATAATTGTTTGCTGCACTGGAACCGTTGGGCACATAGAACGAAGCGCCATCGGGCTGTGCTCCGCCCAGACTATTGTCCGTGATGCTCTGCACGTCGAAGAGGTTTATCACCGTCTTACCGTTCTCGCCGAAATACATCGTACCGGTCACTGTCGACGTACCGGCCACATAATCTGAATAAGCTGTATTCATCGGGTCGTTGGTGCGTTCGAAGCCGTCCATTGTCATTGCATAGCGACCTGCAGGAAGCAGATACGGCAGCGTCTGATAGAGGTTGAAACTGCTGTTGTAGTAGCGCATCACTCCGTTTGTTACGCCCACCGTCGTACTGCTTTCCAACTCTTCCGTCCAAGCTTCCTTGTAGTTCGTGTTGGAGAAGTCGTTGTTCACTATCATCCATGTGAGGTCCAGACCGTTGCCTTTGACGCTCACGCTCTTCATCCATGTCATTGCGGCAGCCCACAGAGCTGTCTTGGCATTGTTTATGTCCGACACCGTTGCCGCTGCCTCCACATCCTCGTCCAGAGCCGCAGCTGTCGTGTTGTATGTCGATGTGGCACCCACTTCATCGTCGTAGCTCTCCGTCTGTGCCAGAAGGCGATCTGTGATGCAGGCGCGCAAAGCATTATATTCGGCATACGGGCTCACGAAGGCTTCTGCCGCCGTCTTCGCGTCTCCCACGGCTGCTATTGCCGTTTCGTATTCTGCCACTGTGCTCCACGACTTGTTGTAGGTGTCGATTACGCCGTCGAGAATACCCTTCTGCGTTGCGGGCAACACGAGAGCCTGCGCAACCGATACCACAGCCTGCAACTGTGCCTCGTAGACGGAGAGATCTTCCGACGAGAAATAGGTCAGACGCACGTTATTGAAGCATATCCAGTTGGGATAGTCGCCGTCGCTGTAGCTGGGCACCACGATACTCAGGTCGAGCACACCGTTGCCGTCTACCCACGTGTAGACAGTGTTGGTGTATTTCGTACCTTCATTGAACTCGTTCTTGATATCGCCTCTTGAAGTGGGCTTTGAGTGGTCACTGTTGGAAATCTCATACCAGTCCTTGATGAGCACCTTGTTGTCGTTGGCCTGCACATAGGCGTTGGAGAAGCGATATCCGTTTTCTGCGAATGTCACACAACGGCTTCTGTTTACAGCCCTGTAGAATGCCTGAACATCCACCTCATAGAAACCGGGAGTGAGTCCCGTAATCTGCTGGCTCACTGTGGCCTGCGTTCCGGCTGCGTTCTGTATCTGATAGCTGCCGTTGTTGATGGCCGTTCCCTGGATATTATTCACTGTCCATCCGTCTGTGTTGGAATACATTGTGGGATTAGTAATGCTGGACGTTTTGTCCTCTGCTGTCATTCCATCGAAAGCAGTCTTCAGTTCTGCCACCGATGCCACTGTCAGACCGCCCTTTGCTCCTATGGCTGCTGCGCGTGCGTTCTCAGCAGCGTCCACAATGGCTATCTGCTCGCTCGCGCTCTTCCATTGCCAACGGGCAGCATTTGCCTCACCGTCCACCAACACCAGCTTACCGTCTCCGTCTATTGCCACGAAGTAGCCCTGCGTGGCGTATGCCACCTGTGAGGGCTTGTAGATGCAGCGCAGAAGAATGCCGTCAGAGGTCTCTATTGCAGCCCATTTGTGGTACGATTTTCCTCCGCAGTCCAATCCGTTTGCCAGCACGCGCAGGAATCTGCCGTCATCGGTGTTTCCTTTTGTTGTATTATAGAAGTCACCCATTCGAAAGCGCAGATACGTATATCCGCTAAACTCGGAGGCCGTGCCTTCATTTGAAATCTCCAAAGGAATGCCGTAGTCGTCCACCATTGCGCCGTCGTTGGACACAGAGGTCACGCCGTGACTCAGGAACTTGCCTGTCTCTGCGTTGTAGAGATAACCCGTGGCACCATTTGCCGGCAGCTCAGCGAACGCCATCACTGGCAGCATCACTAAAAATAAGACTAAACTGAAAAACAGTGTAATTTTTTTCATAGTTATCGTTTTTTAGGTTAATTTATGATTCAAGGTACGCGTATTACGGGACAAAGATACGTTTTTTTGTTGAAATAACAAAGTTTATTGGTTATTTGTTATAGGTGATTGGATGTTTTTTGTCATTTATCCTTGGTCTTTTGTCTTTAGTCTTTTGTCTTTAGTCTTTAGTCTTTAGTCTTTAGTCTTTAGTCTTTCGTCTTTCGCTCACAAAATATTCGTGTCCCCGATGTCCCCGATGTCCATGTTTTAATGTCTTTTCCTGATTTCGGTTGACAGTTTTTTGCTCTTTTCCTGAGTTGGTTGTCAGTTGTTTTCCTGATAAGGTTTACACTTTA
This sequence comes from Bacteroidaceae bacterium, assembly GCA_017958545.1. Lineage (GTDB taxonomy): Bacteria > Bacteroidota > Bacteroidia > Bacteroidales > Bacteroidaceae > Physcousia. The sequence goes on from JAGDCM010000108.1 coordinate 51,707, forward strand.
CTGTTTTCGTTGACATCGTTCCTGATGGGGTTGACATTTTTCTGAAAAGGTTGACA
>JAGDCM010000109.1 GCA_017958545.1 Bacteroidaceae bacterium
CGGGGTTCCACCTCTTCCCATTCCGAACAGAGAAGTTAAGCCCGCCCGCGCCGATGGTACTGCACACCCGTGGGAGAGTAGGTAGCCGCCGTTTTAACAAAGAAGCCTTCGAGATTTCTCGAGGGCTTTTTTGTTTTATATCTGCCTGCTCTCCCACGGGTGAGTGGGCGAAGAGGGCCTTCAGAAGAAAGACTGAATGTCTTTCTGTGCCCGATGAGGGGAGCCATATCTCTTATGGCGACGGAGGGAGGTAGGTAGCCGCCGTTATTTCTTGGCCAAATCCTTGTAGTGACTGTTGTTGGGATAGCGACGGAGTGCCTCCTTGGCAAGAAAGCGTGTGAGCTCCGGTCGTTGGAATTCTTTCGGAGCCATCTCCAGAAGATGCAGTGCCTTTTCTGCGATGGAATCGTAGTAAGTGCCTTTCTTTGATTTATGGCGGCTCCAGTCATCATCCCTCAGATTGTCTGCGCCCCACATCTCAAAGAAGGCCGGGAAATTGAAGTCCACACCAATGTGTTTGTATTCTTTTGTAACAAGAAACAGGATGGATGAATGCAAAGGTGACGGTGCGGGAATTCCCAGTTGGAGATAGTGAAGAAGTTTTGCACGAATCTCGTACGACTGCATATTGAGAACGTGATTGGAGATATAATGATAGATGCTCCAACCTCTCTTGAAAGCCTCTTCACTGGAGAACGTGATAGCTGATGGTGCTAAAAGATACTTTACCTTTTTAATGCCGATAAGTTGTACGTCGAGCCGTCCTCCAGCCTGTACATATCCAGCTATGACATCTTCGCAACTATTGAACATCCAGCGGTTTCTCTGTTCAGCATTATCCTGTGTGGCTTCAGTCTCATTCTCGTTGGTATTTATCGACATGATGAGCAGACGCCCTTCTCCCATCATCGTGGAAAGGGTGGTGTGAGGGAGTTTCTGTGCCACATCTTCTATACGTTCGGGCATCCTTTCTGCAAGTACGATGATGAGGGGAATGCTTCTCTCGACACATTGCCTTATTACCAATCGTTCAATGCCGGAGAGCGTGCCGCAAACTATGCAGTCGCGTTCCGGTTGCAGTGTATTCATCCATTGTTTGAGCACGGGATAGATGTCATCAGGTGGCTGATGAGAGCACACGAATGCTGTTTTTGCCTTATCTAATAGTTGCTCGTTACCGAAAAAGGATATCTTTGCCATAATGGATTGTTATATTGTTAAGAGACATCCTCGGGTAGTTTCACAAGAGCACTCACCAGGAATGTGGCAAGGCAGCATACACAGACAAAGATGAAGAAATTTATCCATCCGAGTGTGTCTGCCAAATGTCCGGCAATCATGCCCGGAAGCATCATACCAAGTGCTTGGAATGCTGTACAAATGGCGAAAACGGAGGTGCTGTGTTCGCCTCTAGAGAAATATACCAGGAATAATGAATATGCCGCAAAACCGAAGCCGTATCCCAACTGTTCGGTGAAGACGCAGGCGTTTATAATCCAGAGGGAAGACGGTTGCGTGTATGCCAGATATACGTACACGACATCGGGCAGTGAGATAGCCAGTACCATTGGCCACCACCATCGTTTCAATCCGTTACGGCTCACAAGCCATCCGGCAACGATACCACCGATGAGCAGTCCGATGGCTCCAAGTGTACCGTATGCGTATCCGACGGATGTTGTTGACAGTTCAAGTCCTCCTTCTGCCTGAGAGCGCAGCATAAAAGGTTGCGCCATTTTTGCCAGTTGTGCTTCCGGCAGGCGGAAGAGCAGCATGAATAGTACGGCTGTGAAAACGCCTTTCTTTGACAGGAACGTGCGCAGGAGATTCCCGTTTTCGCTTGCAACGGGCATCGCTATGTCATTAGCGGGGCGGGGTAGTGTGATGGAGTGCCACGATGCCAGTATAATCATCATGCTTCCCATCAATCCCAGTGTGATGCTCCATGCGAGCGGCACATTATATTTGTTTTCAAGATAACCGGCCAGTATCACCAGCAATCCTTGGCAGAAGATGCTGCCTATGCGGTAGAATGTAGAGCGCCAACCCACATAGAATGCTTGATCCTTCTCGCTGAGACCGAGAATATACATACCGTCGGCGGCGATATCGTGTGTCGCGGAGGAAAAAGCCATTATCCAGAATCCGGCGAGAGACAGTTTCACCCACATTGCGGTTTGCAACGACAATGCCACAGCGGCGAGTGAAGCTCCCACAAGTAACTGCATTGCAAGAATCCACCAGCGTTTTGTGCGAAGGCTGTCAACGAGAGGGCTCCAGAGCGGTTTGATGACCCACGGCAAATAGAGCCATGAGGTGTAGAGAGCCAGCTGGGTGTTGGTAAGTCCCAGGTTGGTGTACATCACCACGGAGAGTGTCATCACTGCCATATAGGGCAGTGCTTCTGCGAAATACAGCGATGGAACCCAGGCTATGGGTGTGTTTGTCTGTTGTTTTGTGTGGAATGAATGATTATCCATATTATTAGCCATGATATCGGTGCGGTTAATGTGTCAATAAGGAAGTATGTTTTGAATCCCACTGCTGTGCACAGCCATCCGGAGAGTGCCATTGGAGGCATCATCGCCAGCGAAACGAGCGGGATGTACAGCAGATTTATAGTGTTACGATAGCGTTCTCCGGATATGTTCTTTATGGAACTCTGACAGGCATAGATGCCGAATCCGAAAAGCAGCTGAGCCTGAAATGTACCCATGCAGAGTGTCATGAGGCTGGTCGGCGGTTCGAGTGTCATCATGAGATATACGGCAGGCGATAATCCCAGACACAAGGCAAACGGCCAAAAGAGACGTGCCTGAGGGGCGCGTGCGACATACAACAGCCAGCGCCCGGCGGAGATACCTATCCAGAATGCGATTACTCCTATGGTGCCCTGCGCGAAACCTATCTCCTGCAGTGTGCATCCCAAACCACCGTTATCTGTATGCGTAATCAGGAACAGCACCCGTGTGTAGAACATGAGGCCTTGCGGGAGTAGTGCGAAAAAGATTATAAGCACGTGTTTCCACCATTGGGGTTGCTCGCTGATGCGTGCTATGATGTGCATTTCCGCTTTGATTGAACCGCTCACGGTGTTGGTACGGAAGAAGCTCTGTACATGTGTCGTCCTCAATACAGCCATGTGCCACAGTGTGAACAGCATCATCACTCCTGCTGCCACATAGCAGGCTATAGACCATGACAGCATGGGGGAGTATCTGCGAAAGTATATCTGCAGAACACCGACAGCCATTATCATCATACCGTAGGTCATAATCACCGCCAGCTGTGAGGCGAACATCTTGGGCCCGTTGTAGAAACGTTGCAGACGGGGGCGCAGCATACGTTCATAGTATATGCGTGCCGCGAGTTCGTGACCGGCAGACAATAATGAGATTACCATAAGGGCAATAAATGTCCACACGACGTCTTCCTGCAGGGCAAATGCAAGTGCCGCAAGCGACAGCGTTAACAATGCTTCTAGAAGGTGAAGCGTACGTCTGTAGTGCCCGGCACGCAATACGTAGGAACGCATCCACGACTTCAGTATCCAGGGCAAAAAGAGCAATGCAGCCAGCAGTGTGGCCAACGCGGGATTCACTCCCATCTGCAGCAACATCAGCAGAGCCACGAAAGTGACCAACGCCGACGGTATCTCCTCAGCTGCAAATAGGGTAAATATCCACTTCACGCGCTGATAGATTAGTAGGAGCGGGCGATGAGAACGCGTGCTTTAGCGGGTTTGCCGCTTACCATATCCACACCGGGTGTCTGTTCCACGCCGAACGGTACGCAGCGTATGGTGGCCTGCGTCTCTTCCTTGATTTGTGCTTCGGTCTCAGCCGTACCGTCCCAATGGCAGAGGAAGAAACCGCCGTCCTTGACGCGCTCCTTGAATTCCTCGTAATTGTCGCACTCGTAGATGTGCTCATCGCGGAACTTACGTGCCTTCTCGTAGATATTCTTCTGGATATCGTCGAGCAGAGCTTTTACCTTCTCTGCAAGCCCCTCGAGAGGCATATTCTCTTTCTCCAGAGTGTCGCGACGCATCACCTCCACAAGACCCTTTTCCAAATCGCGTGCTCCGAGTACCAGGCGAACGGGTATGCCCTTGAGCTCATAGTCGGCGAACTTGAATCCGGGACGCTTGTTGTCGGCATTGTCGTATTTCACGGATATGCCGAGAGCCTTGAGTTGTGCCATCAGAGCTTCTGCCTTTTCGTTGATGGCGGACAGCTGTTCGGGTTTTGCGATGGGGATGATGACCACCTGTGTGGGAGCCAGTGCGGGAGGCAATACCAGGCCGTTGTCATCGGAGTGGGTCATGATGAGCGCACCCATCAGACGTGTAGACACACCCCATGATGTTGCCCAGGCGTATTCTGCCTGATTGTCCTTGTTGAGGAACTGCACCTCGAAGGCCTTGCCGAAGTTCTGACCGAGAAAATGGCTCGTACCGCTCTGCAGCGCTTTGCCGTCCTGCATCATAGCTTCGATGGTGTATGTGTCGAGTGCTCCGGCGAAACGCTCCGTTTCGCTCTTTACACCTTGAATCACAGGTACTGCCATGCATTCTTCTGCAAACTTTGCATATACTTTCAGCATCATCTGTGCGCGCTCTTCGGCTTCCTCGCGTGTGGCGTGAGCGGTGTGACCTTCCTGCCAGAGGAATTCCGACGTGCGCAGGAACAGGCGCGTACGCATCTCCCAGCGCATCACGTTGCACCACTGGTTTACCAGCAGAGGCAGGTCGCGATAGGAGTGTATCCAGTTCTTGAACGTGTTCCAGATGATAGTCTCCGAGGTGGGACGTATGATAAGTTCTTCCTCCAGTCGTGCGGCAGGATCCACCACCACACCGTCGTGTGTGTCGTTAGTCTTGAGGCGGTAGTGGGTCACCACAGCACACTCCTTTGCAAAACCCTCCACGTGCTCTGCCTCCTTCGAGAGGAAACTCTTGGGAATGAGCAGGGGGAAATATGCGTTTTGCACACCGGTCTCCTTGAACATGTCGTCCAGAGTACGCTGCATCTTCTCCCAGATAGCGTAACCGTAGGGCTTGATAACCATGCATCCGCGTACGTCACTCTGTTCTGCCAAATCGGCCTTTATCACCAGTTCGTTATACCACTTTGAGTAGTCTTCACTGCGTTTTGTGAGGAATTCCAGTTCCTTTGCCATCGTTTTATCTTACTTTTTATTATTTACGCGTGCAAAGGTACGAAAAAATACGGACATATTTGAGAATAATGTTGTACTTTTGTAGCGTGAAATCATGAGAACATCATAAATTATGAGTAATTTCAACAGAGGATTCATTTATTTCATCTTTCTGATGTCCGCAGCCCTGTGCAGCGGCGGTGTTGCATCCCAGCAGACGATATCCCTTTCCGGAGCATGGGATTTCTCCACTTCCGACTCCCTGCATTTCTCCGACCACATTAGTCTTCCCGGTTCGATGTTGGAGGCGGACAAGGGTGATGAGGTCACAGTAGCCACACAATGGACGGGTTCGCTCTACGACTCTTCCTTCTATTTCAACCCCTACATGGAGCCCTATCGGCGTGCAGGCCAGATGAAGTTCCCTTTCTTCCTCACTCCCTCCCGCCACTATGTGGATAAGGCCTGGTACCGCCGCACTGTGCACGTGCCTCTTTCCTGGCAGGGTCAGCGTATCACGCTCTTCCTGGAGCGCCCCCACATAGAGACTACGGTATATGTCAACGGACGTTCCGCAGGTCATCGGATGTCGCTCTCTGTGCCTCATGAATATGATGTGACGGAACTGCTCTCTGCCGGTTCCGACAACGAGATACTCATTTCCGTATATAATGGTATAGAGAACGTCTGCGTGGGACAGGATTCCCACAGCGTCACCGACCAGACGCAGGGCAACTGGAACGGTATCGTCGGTCGCATCTCCCTTGAGGCCCGACCTCTTAATGAAAGCATCTGCAGTGTGCGTGTTTATCCCGATGTCTCCCGTCGCACGGCCCGTGTGGTGGTGGAGACGCTGGATGAGAAGCCTCGCAAGGCGAAGACCGATGCGAAACCTCTCACAAGTGCTGTTGCAGAGGCAGTAGGCGAGCGCACTCATGTGGTGAAGGCCGTTGTGGAGAGCAGCGAGGAGGGACGTGTTGTCCTCTCCCTGCCGATGGGCGAGGAGATGCTCACATGGGATGAGTTCTCACCTGATTTCTACCGTCTCACCGTGCGTCACGGCGATGATATCTGCGAAACGAGCTTCGGTATGCGCGACTTCCGCATCGAGGGTCGTCAGATGTTTGTCAACGGCAAGCCTGCCTTCATTCGCGGCACTGTGGAGAACTGCTGTTTCCCTCTCACCGGTTATCCTCCCACGGACGAGGCCGAGTGGCTTCGTATCATGCGCAAGTGCAAGGAATACGGCCTGAATATGATACGCTTCCACAGCTACTGTCCTCCCGAGGCGGCATTCTCGGCAGCCGACAAGGTGGGTATATATCTCCAGCCGGAAGGTCCCTCGTGGCCCAATCACGGTGTGAAGCTGCGTGCCGGTATGGCTATCGACGACTATCTCCTTGATGAATCGCGCCGCATTGTAGACACCTACGGTAATCATCCCTCCTTCGTGATGATGGCGGCAGGCAACGAACCTGCCGGCAACTGGGTGGCGTATTGCAATGATTGGGTGCGTCAGATGCACAGCTACGATTCCACCAAGGTCTATTGCGGAGCTTCCGTCGGTGGCGGATGGGCTTGGGACGACGCCTCGGAATATCATGTGAAGGGCGGAGCCCGCGGTCTTGACTGGGACCGCCATGCGCCGCAGTCGGCAGACGATTACTTCGATGGAATCGCCTTTCCTCGCAACTATAAGGGCAAAGAACCAAATAATTCTCCCATCCTTGCTCACGAGCAGGGTCAGTGGTGTGCATTCCCCGACCTCAGGGAGACAGCGCAGTATACGGGAGTGTATAAGGCCGGTAATTTCGACATCTTCCGTGATTTGCTCAAGAGGAACGGTATGGAGGCGATGGCCGACAAATTCCTCTATGCCAGCGGACGCTTGCAGGTGCTGTGCTACAAATATGAGATAGAGCGCAACCTGCGCACGAAGGACTACAGCGGTTTCCAGCTCCTCGGCCTCAACGACTACAGCGGCCAGGGTACAGCCCTCGTGGGTCCTCTCAATGTGTTCTGGCGCGAGAAGGGTTATGTGGATGCAGAGGAGTGGCGCGAGTTCTGCGCTCCGACGGTACTGCTCGCCCGTTTCCCCAAATTTGTCTACACCAGCGACGAGACGCTCCTTGTGCCCGTCGAGATGTATAATGCCGCTGAGGAGAAACCGCGCGGTGTAACCACCAAATATACTCTTTGGGCAGACACAGCGGAGTATGCCTCCGGTACGCTATCCACGCGTGCTCTTCCTCTTGGAAAGAATATTGCCATCGCTGAGGTGCGCGAGTCGCTCGCCGGTCTCTCGGAGCCCGTGAAGATGCGTCTTGTGGTGGAGACAGAGGGCTTGGCCCGCAATGAATGGGAGTTCTGGGTATATCCCAAGACGCTGCCGGGTGATGAGCCTCGCATGAAACGTTTCCTCGAGACCGACACCCTCGACGAACGTGCGCTGAAGATGCTGGAGCGCGGCGGCACAGTGCTGCTCACAGTTGCCGGCAAGGTGACTCTGGGCAGCGATGTGCACCAGAACTATCTCCCAGTCTTCTGGAACACTTCGTGGTTCAAGATGCGCCCGCCTCACACCACAGGTGCCTATATCGACACGCAGCATCCGCTCTTCCGCTACGGTTTCCCCACAGATTCGTGGAGCAACCTCAACTGGTGGGAACTGCTCAACCGCGCTCAGGTGATGAACCTCATGGAGTTGCCTCTCGGGTATCAGTCGCCCATCCAGCCGATTGACACTTGGCATGTGTCGCGCCGTTTGGGTATGCTCATCGAGGCGAGGGTAGGGAAGGGCCGTCTCTTGATGACCACCGTCGACATCACCAGCCGTCTGGATTCCCGTCCCGTTGCCCGTCAGTTGCGCCGTGCTATTCTAAGCTATATGGCAAGCGAGGACTTCCAACCGCAAATAGAACTTTCTCCCGATGTAATCGGTCATTTCTTCACTCGTCAGGCTCCCGCTGTGAATATGTTCACCAACGATTCTCCCGACGAGCTGAAGCCGAAGTTGCAATAAAAGTATCAACTCGTCTACTTGTCTACTAACTACTTGTCAACTTCAAAAAATACCGATGAAATCGGATGTCTGATGTCAGTTCCGGGTGGAAGGCGGTGGCGAGCTGATTCCCTTGGCGAGCAGCCACTATATTGCCGTCCACTTCTGCCAGCAAGCGGCACTTGTCGCTCAGTATCTCCTCGATATACGGGGCGCGGATGAAGGTCATCGGTATGTTGTCGCCCACTTCTGCCACTTTTCCCACGGCATTGAAGCTGCCCAGTTGCCTACCATATGCATTGCGACGCACGCGGATGTCCATCGTGCCGAGATGTCCCTGCGAGAGCAGTATCATACCGGCGCAGGTGCCGAAGACGGGCAGACCGTTCAAGATGTCCTGCCGGATGGGTTCCAGAAGACTCAGTTCCCTGAGCAGCCGCATCTGCACGGTGCTCTCGCCTCCTGGCAGTATTAGTCCGTCTTTACTTTGCAGCCAGTCCTTCTTCTGCCGCACCTCGAAGCTCTCCACTCCGAGCCGTTGCAGCGCCTGTTCGTGTTCTATGAATGCCCCCTGCAGGGCAAGTACAGCAATTCTCACCTTTAATTTTTAACTTTTAACTTTTAATTTTTCACTCTTCACTTTCCTCTCTCTGCCATTAGGAGTTCAATCTCGTGTTCGTTGATGCCCACCATTGCTTCGCCCAGATCCTCTGAGAGTTCGGCGAGCAGTTTTGTGTCCTTGTAGTTTGTGACGGCCTGCACGATGGCAGCTGCGCGCTTGGCTGGATTACCGCTCTTGAAGATGCCGCTGCCCACGAACACACCCTCAGCTCCCAGTTGCATCATCAGTGCTGCGTCGGCTGGCGTTGCCACACCTCCTGCGGCGAAGTTCACAACGGGCAGTTTGCCGTTCTCGTGCACGTAGCGCACCAGTTCATAAGGTGCCTGCAGTTGCTTTGCGGCTTCGTAGAGTTCGTCCTCGCTCATGCTGACCAGTCGCCGTATCTCGCTCTGCATCAGTCGCATGTGACTCACGGCCTGCACCACGTCGCCCGTGCCGGGTTCGCCTTTTGTGCGTATCATCGTTGCTCCCTCGGCTATGCGTCGCAGCGCTTCGCCCAGATTCTTGGCGCCGCAGACGAAGGGCACCTTGAATTTAGTCTTGTCGATGTGGTAGATGTTGTCGGCCGGCGACAGCACTTCGCTCTCGTCGATGTAGTCTATCTCGATGGCTTCCAGTATCTGCGCCTCTGCGATGTGTCCGATGCGGCACTTTGCCATCACGGGTATGCTGACGGCGTCCTGTATGCCGCGTATCATCTTCGGGTCGCTCATGCGACTCACACCTCCCGCAGCGCGTATGTCGGCCGGTATGCGTTCCAGTGCCATCACGGCGCACGCTCCTGCAGCCTCTGCTATGCGGGCCTGTTCGGGGGTTGTCACATCCATGATTACTCCGCCCTTGAGCATCTGTGCCAGTTGGCGGTTCAAGTCTTGCCTGTTTGTTTCCATAATTTTTGTCCGTTTTGGTAAAACCGCTGCAAAGTAACGGCAAAAAAATGAAACTGCGCCAGAGAGTTCCTATTGTGGCAAACAGAAACTCAATATGGATAAATCAGGACGGAGACTTTTACCTGCTGTGCTGATAATCAGTGGGTGAGACGCCTGTTTTCTTCTTGAAGAAGCGCGATAGGTGTGCCTGCGAGGAGAAACCCATCTGCCGGGCGATGTCCTTCAGCGGTTTCTTCGTTGAGGTGAGCATACTACGTATTTCCGTGATGATACGCTCGTCGATGATGGCTTTCGGCGACCGCTCTGCTACGCGCCTTGTCACCTGCCCGAGATAGCGTGGGCTCACGTTGAGCTGCTCGGCATAGAACGACACATCGGCGTAGCGGTTGTAGTAGTGCTCCACAGCGTCCAGGAAGCGGTTGTAGAGTTCTTCGCTGCGGTTGTTGCCTTCCGCGTAGTTGGCGGGCAGCAGTTTCAGGTACGCCTGTGCGTGCATCATTGCCTCGTCCTCCGTCTCCCCGATACTGATATAGTATGCCAGCGCCGATGCCAGCAGGTTGGCGTGACCGTGCCTGCGAGGACCCTGCGGCAGGTCGGACGGCTTCAGCACTATGGTGCACAGCGGCAGCAGCTCTTTCCCGATGACTTCCTGCACCTGCGGACTCACCAGCCGTTCGCCGTTTGCCGACTGCATCACGGGCACGTAGATGATGTGGCGGGGCCGGTATTTGCGCAGCACGTCGGCCAGCGCTTCCACCACGTCGATGCGTCGCAGCAGACCTATCTTCACCACCTGCGGCTGCTGGTCGTTGATGATGGCTTCTACCTGCTCTTTGACTATCTCCGCCGGCAGGTCGTGAAACTGCTGTATACCCAGCGTGTTCTGCACTGTGATGGACGTTATGGCCGATACGGCGTGCCCTCCCAGTTCGCCTATGAGGCGTATGTCGGCCTGCACTCCGGATGCTCCCGTGCCGTCGCTACCCGTTATGGTCAGTACTGTCTTTCCGTACATCCGACTCGTCTACTCGTCAACTTGTCAACTTGTCAACTTAAAATTCGTATCCTACGCTGATCTGGACGTTGCCGCTGTTTATCTTGCGCTCGAAGGGGTTGTTGAATGAATCAACTCCGTTGGTGCACTTTGCCAGCGGCTCCCACGCCGTTGTGTGAATGCACGTCCTGAGTTACAGAGTGGCGTGTGGGGATTGAGTATGCGGGTGAGTAGATGACAGACACTCGGTTGTATCCCTTTGCGATTGCTTTCTCGTTGTCCTCTGCCTTTGCGCTGCCGCACACAGCCAGCACGGCAACAAGAGCCAAAATAATCTTCTTCATATCGGGATGTGTTTATACCAGATTACATTTATTTGACGAGCGTGCGGAAATGTGAGCCGCGAAGCTCTTTCATACGCTTGTCATCAAACTCGCCGCTTTCCCATAACTGATCCATCTCGTCATCAATCTGTTTGGCGTAGAATGCAGCAAGTTGTTGGCGGAGCTGCTCCAGCCCGATTGCCGACTTAATGTGAGACACGAGATTGAACACATGTACTTGTGCAGGGCTAAAAGTAATTGCTTCCATAATCGTCGTTGTTTTACCTTTCTGGATGCAAAGGTATATAAATTTCTTGAAATTATCAACAGTCTATAGCTAAAATCCTCTCACTTTTGTTTTTTAGCTTTTAATTTTTAACAGCAGACGGCCACCTTTTCGGGCGACCGTCTGTCTGTTTCAGCCAAAAAGCGAATGGCTAAAGTTTACTCCTGTAGGCGCTTCAGGTGACAGAGAAGCAGTTTGCCTTCACCATCGCGGAGATGCATGCCACCGCCCTGACAATAACGGAAATACTTGCAAGAAGCACATTCGTTCTTCTTCATCCACTCGCGATTGCGATATGGGAGGAAACGCTTCTCCCACACCTCCATGAAATCGTCTTCGTAGACATTGCCCTGATGATAGTCGGAACGGATACTCGTGCATGCGGAAATAGAACCGTCGGCCAATACGGAACCAATCGTCATACCCGCCTGACAGGAGAACAGACGGTTGCGCACGTCGCCCTCGTAGTTGCCGAGGAAACCTTCGCAGCCGTAATCCACACGGATGCGACCTTCCTCGCGCGTCCGCTTGATAAAATCGAACACCCCTCGGAACTCCTCGCTCGTCAGTTTCATCGTTGGGTCGAGAATTGCGCGACCCATCGGAAATACCGTGAACACGCGCCAACGCTTCACACCCTTCGCAATAAGGAACTCTTTTATCTCATCCAGTTTCGGATAGTTGCGGCGATTGACGCAGGTGACGATATCGAAAACAAAATCCCCTTTCGCCACGAGCATATCAATCGCCCGGCTCACAGCTTGGAAACTCTTCTCGTTGCCTCGCATCCAGTTGTGGTCTTCCTCAAGACCGTCGAGACTTATCGACATCGCGTGGATACCGGCACGCTGAAGTCCAACCCATCGCTGCGGTGTGAGATGCAGAGCGTTGGTCACAATACCCCACGGGAACCCTTTCTCGTAGATGGCTCTGCCGCATTCCTCGATATCGCGGCGCATCAGCGGTTCGCCTCCGGTAATGACGACAAACACGCGATGTGAGTCGGTCTTTTTCGCAATTCCGTCGAGCACACGGAGGAAGACCTCCTTGGGCATATCCTTGCTCTCTGGCTGCATCTTGCAATCGCTGCCGCAATGCCGGCACTTCAGGTCGCAACGCAATGTGCATTCCCAGAAAAGTTGCCTCAAAGGATGCTCTTCGCGAACGATGTCCTGTTTCCGCCGCCAGAGTTCAAGGGCGATTTTCTTCTTGAGCGATAGTGGGACGACCTTCACTCTTTCTCCATTTTGACGTCCTGCTCAATGGCAAGGGTACCACTGTACCAACTTCCGTCGCCCTGCTTCACCAACTTGGCATTCTCGAATTCGATGTCATTGATACCATCCTTGAATGTGCCCCCGTGCTCCTCACCGTCAATGTCCTTTACGACCAATTTCACATTATTAGGAAGTAAATCCATTACGGGAGTCCCTAATGAAAATTTGCCGGAAGCATCTGTCAGGACAGCACTGATGTCCTCTTCCGCGACAATCTCTCCCTCAACTTCTTTAATATAGGTGAGGCTGGCCTTGATGCCTTCGATGGGATTGCCGTTCTCGTCTGTCACAGTTCCGGAAACCTTATAGTCGGCAGAAGGGCTGCCGTACATTGCCGTCCCGGGATCATCGTTATCAGAACATCCATAACCCACGAACGACAGCAATGCTGCCAAAACGATGTTGTACCAACGATTGAATTTTACTTTCATAGTCGCAATGTTTTTGATGTTTTTATTGTTTTTCGCTGCAAATATATGACATTATTTTTAGATTACCTTGACACAAAAGTGTATTTCGACAAAATCGGAGCGGATATTAACACTTTTTTATAGTTGATTTTTTTTTCAATAGCAAAAAACCGCCAGACAAAGTCTACACAAAATTCACCAGTCCGATTGTCCGAAATAAAAAGCCCGGCTGGAACGATAATCCAGCATAGACAAGGAACTTTTTCACATTATCAGGCAAAAACTTGACCGCAAGTTGAAAATCTTGGGAATTTTTGATTGAAAATCTTGGGAATTTTTGTATCTTTGTGCCCGGAAAGAACTAATACCAGAGTTGGTTATGTATTATCAAAGACTTATAGAAGATGCGATTGCACTAAAATTGAAGACATCTGGTGCAGTAGTTGTGGCCGGCCCAAAGTTCTGCGGCAAGACAACGACGTGCATGCTCTACCAGAAGAGTCTCGTGAAACTGAACACGAAACAGTCTATTATGATGGCCAGGATGAATCCCAAAGCTGTGCTTGAAGGTGAGAAACCGCGTTTAATAGATGAATGGCAAAAGGCCCCAGACATCTGGAACCAAGTGAAAGACGACCTGGACTTTAACTACGAGTTTGGTAAATACCTACTTACTGGCAGTTCGACCCCGGCAGACAAAACAGAGGTGCATCATAGCGGAGCGGGAAGAATCACTCCGTTGACCATGCGCCCGATGACGCTGTGGGAATCAAAGGAGTCGAAGGGTACTGTGTCGTTGAAGGACTTGTTTGAAGGTGGAAAGAACTTCCCGTGGGACATGAATCAGGACTTTACGCTGGATGATGTGGCATTCCTGCTCTGTCGTGGCGGATGGCCTGTGTCGGTGCTGGCCCCAAGGGAGATAGCACTGGAAGTCACGAAGAACTATTATAACGGCCTGTTCGTGTTTGAAGACAGCGAGAATGAACGATTCCGCAACAAGAAGCCGGAAGTGCTGAGGATGATTCTGAGGAGCTATGCAAGGAATATCTCGTCGGAAGCTGCTGTATCGACTATTGTCTCTGATATACGTCAGAGCAACGAGCGCACAATGGACACCAAGACGTATGATGACTACATGGAGGCGCTGAAAGACCTGTATATCATTGAGGATATGGAGGCATGGAATCCGAACATCAGGTCGAAGACGTCCATCAGAAGCACACCTACCAGGCATTTTGTGGATACGTCGATAGCGTGTCGCTGTTTGGGGGTGAGTCCAGCAGACTTGATGAAGGACCTAAACAGCTTTGGCCTGTTCTATGAGGACTTTGCCGTAAGAGACCTCAGAGTGTATGCAGACACGCTGGGTGGCACATTGAAACACTATCGCGACAATGCCGGACTGGAGTGTGATGCTGTGGTGAAACTGGAAGACGGTCGCTGGGGTGGTGTTGAGATTAAATTGGGTGGCGAAGACCTTATTGAAGACGGAGCATCATCGCTGTTAACCTTGCGCGACAAGATTGTGGAGAAGAGTGATGAAAAGGCACCGTCGTTCCTGCTGGTGCTGACTGCCGTTGGTGGTGCATACAGGCGAGAGGATGGTGTGTTTGTGGCTCCGATCAATCTGTTGAGGCCATAAACGGTAAACAGTAAACCATCATACATCTTACATCTTTCTTACATCTTCAGTCCGATTGTCCGAAATACAAAAGCCACCTCACACATTTTGTGAAGTGGCTTTTGACCTTTAGTCCTTTGTCTTTTGTCTTTAGACTCTTGACTCTTGCCTCTAGGCTTTTATTCCTCCGTCTCTTCGCAGTCCTGGAAGATATAGGCAGCATAGTCAAAAACAGATTCGAAGACTTTAAAACATCTCTTCTTTCCTGTGGTGTTGGGAGAGAGAGAGATTCTGACTCCAGGATATTTGCCTTCCACTTTACTGCCAACGGGAACTATAACAATCCCCTCGCCGGTCAAAATATCTTTCTCAATTGTAGTATTGACCTTTTCCCATGAGCCTGTAGGTTGAGGAACGTTTCCCAGACCGTATTCCCAGGAAGCAGTATAAACATTATCGTAAATAACAATGCCTTTACGCCAAACCACATCAACTGTTCCGCCCTCTGCCGAAACATAGCCATCATATTGATACGTATTGTTGTACATGTCTGTATCACCCTCTAC
>JAGDCM010000110.1 GCA_017958545.1 Bacteroidaceae bacterium
CTATGAAATTCTGTCAAAGAACAATGCACTTTCTCAAATGCGGGTGCAAAGGTATGGCTTTTTTTCTAACCCACCAAATAATATCACAAGTTTTTTGCAAAAAAGACGAAAAAAACTCTCCCGACGACATTTTGAATGTATTTTGTGACAGTTTTTGAAGCGATTTTGATAAAAACAGGAGTTTCTTGAGGGTCTTCTTAAGAGAGTCAAATTGCTCCAAAAAAACACAGAACGTCCTAAGGCATCAACAGGAAGCCCGTTTTCTCCTATTTTATATACACACGCGCGCGAAAAAAGGCCTGACATTCATCTTTGAAGTCATTTTTCAGGTTTAAGAGCTCT
Source organism: Bacteroidaceae bacterium (assembly GCA_017958545.1). Taxonomy (GTDB): domain Bacteria; phylum Bacteroidota; class Bacteroidia; order Bacteroidales; family Bacteroidaceae; genus Physcousia. The sequence continues at coordinate 343 of JAGDCM010000110.1, forward strand.
ATTTTCAGTGTTTTGTTTGGTCATATCAGATAAAAACACTACCTTTACACTTGATTTGTGCCCAAATACGCGATGAAAGACACTTCATTTTCCACTTATAAATGGCTTTTGCCGTTGAGTTGGCTCTACGGTTTAGTCGTATTTGTGCGCAATGAAATGTTCAATGCCGGATGGCTGACAAGCCGTTCGTTTCCCATTCCTGTTATCAACGTAGGCAACCTCACCGTGGGCGGCACTGGCAAGACACCACACACGGAATATCTCATCCGCTTGCTCAGCGACAAATACCGCGTGGCAGTACTCTCCCGGGGATACGGACGCAAGAGTAGCGGCTACGTACTTGCCACAAAGGATATGCAGCCTTCCATGATAGGCGACGAGCCCTGGCAGATGAAACAGAAGTTCCCTGACGTTTATGTCGCAGTGGATGCCAATCGCCGCAGAGGTATCGAGCGACTGATGAATGATGCGCAGACACGTGATGTACAGGTGATTCTTCTTGATGATGCCTACCAGCACCGTTACGTGAATGCAGGTCTTAACATACTTCTCGTCAACTGGCACCGCCCCATTGACAAGGACTACCTGCTTCCTGTAGGTCGCCTGCGTGAATCGTTCACCGGCAGAGACCGTGCAGACATTGTGATTGTGAGCAAATGCCCTGAAGACGTGCAGCAGATCGACCTTCGCATGATGCAGCACAATCTGCAGCTCCGTCCCTTCCAGCATCTCTTTTTCAGCCGTTTCCGCTACGACACGTTGCGTCCGTTTTTTGAGCAGTCGCCGGCAGAACTGATTCCAATTAATGCCCTCAAGGAGTACAACGTGCTGATGGTATCCGGCATCGGTTGCCCGTCACAGATGCGTACTGAACTCACCCCCCTGGTGAAGAGTATCAAGACACTCAACTTCCCCGACCACCACAGCTACACCGCATCAAACCTGAAGTGGGCAGAGCGGCTTCTCTCCGAACTCCCCTCCCCCCGCATCGCCGTCACCACGGAGAAAGACGCTGCACGCCTGAAGGATATTGCCGCATACGACGGCACATCCGAATTCCATCGCTCAATATACGTTCTGCCCATATCCGTGGAAATTCTGCAGGACAAGCAAGAAACTTTCAATAAAAATATCACAGATTATGTACGAAACTATTCTCGAAACAGTTAAGTGGCTAAAGGGCAGGATGCCAAACTCTCCCGAGACCGCCATTATCCTTGGCACAGGTCTTGGTCAACTGGCTTCCGAAATATGTGTAGAAATGGAGATTCCCTACGCAGAGATTCCCCACTTCCCCATCACAACAGTGGACGGCCATGCCGGCAAACTTATCTTCGGTTCGCTTGGCGGCAAGGAAATACTGGCTATGGACGGCCGGTTCCACTACTATGAGGGATACTCCATGAAGGAGGTGACGTTCCCCATCCGCGTGATGAAGGAACTGGGCATCAAGACCCTCTATCTCACCAATGCATCCGGTGGTGTAAACCCCAGTTTCCGCATTGGCGACATCATGATTATCACCGACCACATCAACAATATGCCCGAGAATCCCCTTCACGGAGAGAACATACCACAGGGTCCGCGTTTCCCGGACATGGGTCACGCTTACGATCCCGACCTCATCGACCTTGCAGATGCCATTGCCGTAGAGCAGGGTATCAAGGTGCGTCACGGTGTGTATGTAGCAACTCAGGGCCCATGCTACGAGACTCCCGCCGAATACCGCATGTATGCCCAGTGGGGCGGTGACGCCGTAGGCATGAGCACCGTACCCGAAGTCATTGTGGCCCGCCACGTAGACATCCGTTGCTTCGGTGTGAGTATCATCACCGACCTCGGTGGTCACGGACAGGTGATGAAGGTAACCCACGAAGATGTCCAGAAGGCTGCCAACGAGGCACAGCCGCGCGTTGCTGCCATCATGCGTGCAATGATAGAGCGTTCCTGATGGAGATTTCCCAGTTGGGTGAATTCGGACTCATCCGCCGTCTCACCAAGGACATAGAATGCCGCCAGTCCTCTACACTGAAGGGCGTAGGCGACGATTGTGCCGTCATCGCTCCCACCGACGGTGAGGTGACTCTCGTCACCACCGACCTCCTCATGGAAGGCGTGCATTTCGACCTTATCTACACACCCCTCAAACATCTCGGATACAAGGCTGTCGTGGTAAACCTCAGCGATCTCTATGCCATGAATGCCACACCTCGCCAGCTCACCGTGTCACTCGCCATAGGCAAGCGCTTTCAGGTGGAAGACATTGATGCCCTCTACGAAGGTATGCGTCTTGCATGCGAGAAATACGGTGTGGACATCGTTGGCGGTGACACCACAGCAAGCATGACAGGACTTGCCATCAGCATCACAGCCGTGGGCACAGCGCGCCGCGAGGATATCGTCTATCGTGGCGGTGCCAAAGAAACCGACCTCATCTGCGTCAGCGGCAATCTCGGTGCTGCATATATGGGTCTCCAACTTCTGGAGCGTGAGAAGGCCGTTTACCTTCAGCAGATGAAGGAGAGCGGCAACAACGACATGCCCTTCGAACCCGATTTTGCGGGTCGCGAATACCTCCTCGAACGCCAGCTCAAACCCGAACCACGCAAGGACATTCTGGAACAGCTGCGCCAGGCTGGCATCCGTCCCACATCGATGATGGACATCTCCGACGGACTTAGCAGCGAACTGCTGCATATATGCCATGAGGGCCAGTGCGGCTGCCGTATCTACGAGGAGCGCATCCCCCTGGATTATCAGACTGCAGTAGCTGCAGAGGAATTCAATATGAATGTCACCACCTGTGCTCTCAACGGCGGTGAGGACTACGAACTGCTCTTCACCGTACCTCTTTCCGACAGGGAAAAGGCAGAGGCACTCGAGGATGTCAAGGTCATCGGTTACATCGCAAAAAAAGACCAGGGCAAGATACTCGTTACACGCGACGGTGCGGAGTTCGACCTCAAAGCTCAGGGTTGGAACCCGATGTAATCTGATGTGCAACGGAATTATCGATAAAATCACGCATTATGGTCTCCCGCATATTTCTTGCAACAGTTCTTCTATTATGCACCGCATTGCATCAGTATGCCCAGACGGATATTCCGGATGCCGATGACCC
>JAGDCM010000111.1 GCA_017958545.1 Bacteroidaceae bacterium
TCTTCCTTGGTTATCTTCAGCAGGCTTGAGAGCTCCACATCGCTGTCGTTGTATGCCTTGGCGGGATTAAATGTAATCACATCCCCAAGCTTTGCTCCTTCAAACTTCTTCTGTTCATCTTCATTCTTAAAGTAGCTGGGAAGCATCACAGCATCTTTCACCTCCAGACCGCCGTCCTTGACAGAAGCACCGTCCAGTTCAGTCAGGATGCCCTTCACCATATCCTTGTCCTGATAGTCCTCCACCTTGTTGTAGCTGCCCATTCTCTGGCAATAGCTCTGAAGCTGCTGGTCAACGAGCTCGTCGTCAACCTTCACCTCGTAGTAGGGAACTTCGTCCTTATCGCTAATCTTTCCGTCCATCTCAGGAGCCAGAGCTACATCAAACACGAAGGTGTACTCCGTCTGATTCTCGAAATCAATCTTAGGCTGCTTATCCTCGCTGGGCATCGGTTCACCAAGAACGTTTATCTTCTGCTCACGGATATACTTGAACAATTCTGCGCCCAAGAGCTTATTCACCTCCTCAGCCTTCACCTCCAAGCCGAAACGCTTCTTCACGAGAGACATGGGAACCTGTCCCGGACGGAATCCGGGGATAGAAGCCTTCTTACGCAGGTCTTTCAGCGCTTTTTCTACATTTGCGCTATAATCCTCTTCCTTCAGTGTCATCGTCACAAGGCCGTTCACCTTGTCAATCTTCTCAAATTTAATTTCCATTGTCGTTTGTATGATTTTGTTGTATTTATTTTCCGCTTTCCGGTTTTATTTCTTCTTTATGTTCTTCAGCCACAGCTGTACGTTCTTTGTCCATCTTTTGGAAGTCCTTGAGTCGCAACTTAAAGCTTCTGGTCAGATACTTGTCCAGCACCACAGGGTTTACTGCCAGTTCCTCGGGAGTGCCGTGAAAAAGTATCTGCCCCTCAAAAAGCAGGTAAGCTCGGTCGGTGATACACAGGGTTTCTTCCACATTATGGTCTGTGATAAGCACACCGATATTCTTCTGTTTGAGTTTCCACACGATATACTGGATATCCTCCACCGCAATCGGATCCACGCCTGCAAACGGTTCATCCAGCATGATGAACAGCGGGTCAATGGCCAGACAACGAGCTATTTCCGTACGTCTGCGCTCTCCGCCCGACAGCTGGTCACCCAGATTCTTGCGAACCTTCTGCAGTCGGAACTCATCAATCAGGCTCTCCAGCTTCTCCCGCTGATAATCCTTTGGCTTTCCCGTCATCTCAAGCACGGATGCAATATTGTCCTCCACAGACATCTTGCGAAAGACCGATGCCTCCTGAGCCAGATATCCTATACCCTTTCTTGCACGCTTGTAGACAGGATCCTTGGTTATCTCCTCCCCTGCCAGATAAATATGTCCGCCGTTGGGCACCACAAGACCTGTGGTCATGTAAAACGATGTCGTCTTACCCGCACCGTTCGGCCCCAACAGACCCACAATCTCACCCTGATGAACATTGAACGAAACATTGTTCACCACGGTACGTTTTCCGTAGACCTTTACCAGGCCTTCACTACGTAATTCAGCTCTCTCCTTTTCTATCACGCGCGAAAATTTTGCGCAAATATACGAAAAATAATCCGGAAAGCACCACTTTCTCCAAAAAAATATATCCCAACTTCCGCCATCTTTCACTTTTTTTACATATTTTTGCGGTTGAAATATCTATTAAAGTATGTTTTTAACAGACTCCATAGCGACCTTTGGTCGTTATCTTCAACTCATGTGGAGAGTCCTTGCCATCCCCGAACGCTGGCGTATGTTCGGGCGGGAATACATAAAGGAGATGGCAAACCTCGGTGTGGACAGTATCGGCATCGTGATGCTGATATCGTTCTTCATCGGTGCCGTGATATGTATTCAAATCAAACTCAACATCGCCTCCCCGTGGATGCCCGCATGGACCACCGGTTATACCACGCGAGAAATCATGCTTCTGGAGTTTTCTTCCTCAATCATGTGTTTGATTTTGGCAGGAAAAGTGGGTTCCAACATTGCATCGGAAATTGGGACGATGAAGGTGACCCAGCAAATTGATGCTTTGGAGATTATGGGAGTGAACTCCGCTTCTTTTGTCATACTGCCCAAGATTCTGGGACTTATCACCATGATACCGTTCCTCGTCATCTTCTCGGCAGCAATGGGTTTTATCGGTGCGTATGCCACCTCGTTCGTCGGTATCATCAATTTCGACGACATCACGGCTGGTCTCCAGCACGAATTCAATCAATGGTACGTATGGATGTCGCTTATCAAAAGTCTGTTCTTTGCCTTTATTATCAGCAGTGTGGCCGCCTTCTACGGCTACACGGTGGAAGGCGGAAGTTTTGATGTCGGCAAAGCATCCACAAATGCCGTTGTGTCGTCTTCCATACTTATCCTGTTCTCTGACATCTTCCTGACAAAAATACTATCATGATTGAACTGCGCGACATACATAAGTCTTTTGACGGGCGTGCCGTCCTGAGGGGTATAGATGCCGTATTCGAAGACGGTAAGACCAATCTGATTATCGGTCAGTCAGGCTCCGGTAAAACAGTGTTGATGAAGAATATCGTCGGCCTCTATGTTCCCACCTCGGGAAAAGTGCTTTACGACGGGCGGGACATCAACGACATGACAAAGAAGGAGAAAGCCCTTATACACCGTGAGATGGGAATGATATTCCAGGCGGCCGCACTTTTCGACTCTATGTCCGTGCTGGAGAATGTGATGTTCCCTCTCGACATGTTCTCGGATATGAACGAGGCCGACCGTATCAAGAGGGCAAAATACTGTCTGTCGCGTGTCAATCTTGAGGGCACAGAGTCTAAGTTCCCCGGCGAACTGTCAGGCGGTATGCAGAAACGTGCTGCCATCGCCCGTGCCATCGCACTTAATCCCAAATATCTCTTCTGCGACGAACCGAATTCCGGCCTCGACCCCAAGACATCTATCGTCATCGACCAACTCATCCACTCCATCACGATAGAATACAAAATGACAACCGTTGTCAACACCCACGACATGAATTCCGTGATGGGTATCGGTGAGAAAATCATATTCCTGGCAGGGGGAAAGAAAGAATGGGAGGGCACCAAAGATGATATCATGTCATCTACCAACGAGACCCTCAATTCATTCATCTTTGCATCAGACCTGTTCCGAAAAGTAAAAGAAGCAAATCGATGAAACACCTCGTCTTTTCTATCATTTCACTACTTTGGGTTGCTACGTCCTCTGCGCAGACATACTATGTATGCACAGGTGAGACCTACGACATCCACCACGCGGCATCCACACCCACCATCACCTACACCAAGAGAACTGGCAAAGTAACCATTGGTAATCTTAAATACACCCCGGAAGAAATAGACAGTATTGTGTTCACACGTCCGGAGAAACTCAGACTCAACACTAAGCGCTGGATGTCAACACTCCCCAACACCACACCGCTGCGCTCTCTCACCATTCCCGGAGCACACGATGCCGCCACGAAGAATTGCGGCAGTGCCAGCCAGTGTCAGAGTCTCACCATCACAGAACTGCTCAACGCCGGAGTACGTGCCCTGGACCTGCGCCCCCGTTATACAGGTTCCTCTGAGAGCGACATCACCTTGAACAATCTGGAGATATATCATGGCGTCAGTGCCACAGGTGTGCTCTTCAAAGACGCCATTGCCGATATCGTCGAGTTTTTGAGAACAAACTCCTCGGAAACCGTATTCATCAATCTCCAGAAAGAATCCTCAGGAGGCACAGACTATTCCTCCACTTGGCGCTCGTCCATCCGCACCTGCCTTAACAACAACAGCAACTACGTCCTACAGAAACTCACGGCAACACTAACGCTTAATTCATGCCGAGGCAAAATGGTTGTCATATCCCACAATCCCTACGGAAGCGAAGGTGTATATAACGACATCGTTTACGGTGCTCTCACCGACGGCTGGGGCGACGACGAATCCTTCACCACGAATCTCCTTCACACCTACGGTTCGGTGGTTTCCGCCGCTCATGTCACAGACAACTACAATGCCACCAACAACACAAACAAACAGAACTATCTGCGCGCTAACTTCGATGCCGCATCTTCGTCCACGAGCGACTACTACATCTCGTTCATGAATGTGGCATGGAAGTGGTCTTCACCATTCACGTACCCCTTCGACTACGCGAAAACGCACAACAGCTGGCTCAACAGCCAACTCAATGCCGGCACCTGGACGGGACGTCTCGGCATCATCTATCAGGATTTCTGCGGAGACAGTGACTGCACCCCCGAACTCGTCACCAACATCATCTTGCACAACCACCGCACACTATGGCCCTGAGCCTTCCGCAGGATTTTGTGCCTCTGATGGAGGAACAGTATGGCAAGGATGTTGCATCGCAGCTCTGTCATGCCCTGCTCCACACCGACCCGGAAGTCTCCGTTCGCCTGAATCCCCGCAAACGTCCCCAACCTTTAAATAACGAAGAGCGCAGCGAGTGCTGCGACTCGCCTCTCCGTCTGGAGGCTGTTCCCTGGTGTCCCGAGGCTTACTACCTTTCCGAGCGTCCGTCCTTCACGATGGATCCTCTGCTCCACGCAGGTGCCTACTACGTTCAGGAAGCCTCGTCGATGTATTTGGCCGACGTCCTCTCCCGTCATCTGTCAGACGATGCCCGGACGGCTCTCGACCTCTGTGCTGCTCCTGGAGGAAAGAGCACGCTGCTGGCAGGACTTCTGTCCGAAGGCAGTACGTTGATTTGCAACGAACCCGTTCCGAAACGGGCACAGGTGCTCTCGGAGAATATACAGAAATGGACAAGGATGCCACAAGGCAGGTATCCTGTACGTTGTGTGGTGACGCAGCAGATGCCAATTGATTTTTCCCGTTTCACCGACTGTTTCGACCTCATCGTCACAGACGTACCCTGCTCCGGAGAAGGTATGTTCCGCAAAGACGAAGAGGCTGTCAGAGGCTGGAGTCTTGAGCAAGTGAGGCTCTGCAGCGAACGCCAGCGCGACATCGTGGAAACCATCTGGCCTTGTCTGAGAGAGGGAGCTCTGCTTGTCTACTCCACCTGCACCTTCAACCGCTTTGAGGACGAGGACAA
>JAGDCM010000112.1 GCA_017958545.1 Bacteroidaceae bacterium
AGGGCGTCACGCTTAGCCTTCGTCTCAGCCACGCGTGGCGAAGTCTCCAGATACTTAGCCTCGTCAAAGGAGTCACCGAAGCGCTTGCGAGCTTTCTCCACCTCCTTCTGAATCTTATCGTCGTACTTAGCTATCTGGTCCTCGATGAGCACATCGGCGCGATAGCGTTTCTTCGAGTCACGGTTGTCGATGAGCGGGTCGTTGAATGCGTCCACGTGTCCACTCGCCTTCCATATTGTAGGGTGCATGAAGATAGCCGAGTCGATACCCACGATGTTCTCATGGAGCAGCACCATTGACTGCCACCAATACTGCTTGATATTGTTCTTCAGCTCCACACCGTTCTGTGCATAGTCGTACACTGCTCCGAGACCGTCGTAGATCTCGCTGCTTGGGAACACAAAGCCATATTCCTTGCAATGGCTTACTATCTTCTTGAATACATCTTCTTGTTGTGCCATGATAATGTCCTTTTGTTTAATTTTGCGTGCAAAATTATAAAAATAATGTGGAACTCGCCACTAACTGCTCACATTTTTAATTATAATTGTGACAAAGACAATATATTTTCCGAGCGTGAGCACCTTATTCGACCTTTTGGCCTTTTTTCAACGAGTATCGCGGGGGCTTTCGAGTGAACAATACAAAACAGTCTTTTACTTTAACAGAAATTTAGCATAAAATTTGGAACAATGAATGCAATTATATATCTTTGCAATCTCTTTTTTTAAAACATTTTACTGTATTTGGTTATATGAGCCTCCTTCTGTGAAGAACGGGGCTCTTGTTTTTTGCATGAACGAATTTCCATTTCAGTGCAGAAACTCCTTGAGGGCAGGAAAAGGAACTATTCTTATTTGCTGAAAGAACATCTCTTTTTATATATAAAAGAGCTTCTTGCAGCTTGTAAAGATTTCGAAAAAGATTTGCAACATAGGGAAAATAATAAAAACAAAACTTGCAAACTACTATCTCGAGGTTGTACCTTTGCAACGGCAAGAAGAGAGCCTACCCCTCTCCGACTATCCCCGAGGGGAGAGAGTATGAAAATTAGTAACGATCTTGACAGCATTGGGACTTTACAAAAAAACATTATCACATGGCAAACAAGAAACGATTTCATAGGCATTACGAGACGAAGGGAATGCCGATATACTGGATTATAATAGCTTATCTGATTACAGGATGGTTCTTTCCCGCCATTGGTATGCTGGCCCTGATTTGTATGTTCGGACCAGTACTCACAAGTATATGGAAAGGACGGTGGTGGTGCGGACATGTGTGTCCGCGTGGCAACCTGTACGACCGCATACTGTCGAAGTATTCGCCTCACAGAGAGATACCGCACTTTGTACGTACGTTCGGTTTCCGACTGTTCATGGTATTCTTCATCTTCACGATGTTTGGCATACAACTGAGCCAGGCCCGATGGAGCGAGGGAGGATGGGCCCTGTGGAACGACATCGGGAGGGTGTTCTGGACTATCATACTGATGACTACCGTCGTTGGCGTCACCCTGTCGTTTATCTATGCACCACGCACATGGTGCTCGTTCTGTCCTATGGGTACGATATCACACTGGGTGGTTCCTAAGAAGACTCCGCTGCCGAAGGCGTTCACTCGTATCAAGGTGAGCAACAAGTGCGAGATGAAGTGTAAGATGTGCGCACGGGTATGTCCGATGCAACTCACCCCCTACGATGCTCGAGGACAGGAGACGGGCTATCTGCATGGCGACTGCCTGAAATGCGGCAAGTGTGTGAAGGCTTGTCCTACAAAGATTATGGAGCTTTCCAATACGTCAGTTTGACACACAAATAAGACAAAATGTCATAAATCGTCTATAGGCACAGGGTTTGATAGTTAGTTCATAGTGCATAGTTCATAGTGCATAGTTAAGGTACGGGCAGAGGGCATGAAACTTAAAAACAAACATAAATAAGAAAGGAGACGATTATGACATTAGAGAAATTCACTATCAAGGCGCAGGAGACCGTTCAGGAGGCGGTCAACATGGCGCAGAGAAACAACCAACAGGCGATAGAACCGATTCATCTGCTGGCAGCCGTGAACGACAAGGCAGCGGATGTGGCTACGTTCATCTACCAGAAACTGGGTGTGAACAAACAACAGATAGACACGCTAACGAACAGCGAGATACAACACCTGCCAAGGGTGCAAGGCGGTGAGCCGTACCTGTCGCCTGATGCCAACAAGGTGCTGCTACAGGCTCAGGACATGGCTCAGAAGATGGGCGATGAGTTTGTGAGCGTGGAGCCAATCATCATGGCACTGCTGGCAGTAAGCTCGTCGGCAAGCCGCATCATGAAGGACGCAGGCATCACGGAGAAGGAGCTGCGTACTGCCATCAACCAACTGCGACAAGGACAGAAGGTGCAGAGCCAGAGTGCCGACGACAACTACCAGAGCCTGTCGAAGTATGCAAAGAACCTCGTGGAGGAGGCCCGACAGGGCAAGCTGGATCCAGTGATTGGTCGTGACGACGAGATAAGGCGCGTGCTACAGATTCTGTCACGAAGGACGAAGAACAATCCGATACTGATTGGTGAGCCGGGCACTGGCAAGACTGCCATAGTGGAGGGACTGGCAGGTCGTATCGTCAGGGGCGACGTACCTGAGAACCTGAAGGACAAGCAACTATTCTCGCTAGACATGGGTGCGCTGGTGGCTGGTGCGAAATACAAGGGTGAGTTTGAGGAGCGACTGAAGAGCGTCGTAAAGGAGGTGACGCAGAGCAACGGCAACATAATCCTGTTCATCGACGAGATACACACACTGGTGGGTGCCGGCGGTGGCGAGGGGGCGATGGATGCCGCCAACATCCTGAAGCCAGCACTGGCTCGCGGTGAGCTGCGTGCCATCGGCGCCACGACGCTGAACGAATATCAGAAGTACTTCGAGAAGGACAAAGCGCTGGAGCGTAGGTTCCAGACGGTGATGGTGGACGAGCCGGATGAGTTGAGCGCCATCAGCATACTGCGAGGACTGAAGGAGCGCTACGAGAACCACCACAGGGTGCGCATACAGGATGATGCCTGCATCGCAGCCGTACAGCTCTCGGAGAGATATATTTCCGACCGATTCCTGCCCGACAAGGCGATAGACCTGATGGACGAGGCAGCGGCAAAGCTCAGGATGGAGCGCGACTCGGTGCCGGAGGAGCTGGACGAGATAACACGCCGCAGGGCTCAGCTGGAGATAGAATATGAAAGCATAAAGAGGGAGAGCTCCACCTCGGAAGAGAGGGGGACCTCTAAGCTGGAAGAGTTGGGCAAGCAGATTGCGGAACTGAAGGAGCAGGAGGCGCAGATGCGTGCCCAGTGGGAAAGCGAAAAGGGACTGTCGGAGAAGTTCCAACAGGTAAAGGAGAGTATCGAGCAACTGAAGTTTGAGGCAGAACGGGCAGAGCGCGAAGGCAACTACGGAAGGGTTGCCGAGATACGCTACAGTCTGCTGAAGCAGAAAGAGGAGGAGATGAATAGCCTGCAAGCACAACTGAAGGCTTCTTCGCGCGGCGGTCTGGAGGGAGCTGTCACTGCCGACGACATAGCCGAAGTGGTGAGCCGCTGGACGGGCATACCCGTAACCCGAATGATGCAGAGCGAGCGCGAGAAGTTGCTACATCTGGAGGAGGAACTGCACAAACGTGTGATAGGTCAGAACGAAGCCATCACGGCGGTGAGCGATGCGGTAAGGCGCAGCCGTGCAGGTCTGCAGGATCCGAAGCGACCGATAGCCTCGTTTATATTCCTCGGCACCACGGGCGTGGGCAAGACGGAGCTGGCAAAGGCACTGGCGGAGTACCTCTTCAA
>JAGDCM010000013.1 GCA_017958545.1 Bacteroidaceae bacterium
GTCTGCACACCGAGGTTGAGAATCTCGAGGTCTTGTTCGCCGCCGCGATGCTGGATGAGCAGCTGCACGGGCAGCGACCACTTGAGACCGGGCTTCTCCCTGTTGCCGAAGAGCACGCGCCACACGCTGCCCACGGTGAATGCCTCCTGATGTGTGTCGAGCTTGAAGATATAGCTCTGCCAGTTGAGCCACGTGTCCATCTGGATGTGACGTCCGTCCCACTTCACCTGAAAACCCATCTCAGGGTCCTGCGAGAGATTCGTCTCGCTGTTCCACATGGGTTCGATGAGACGGTGGTTCTGCCCGCCGTAGATGTCGCCGAGGATGATGTTGACGCTCTTCAGCTGCGCCTGCAAGCGAATCCAGGGCAGCACATGAAAACCGCTCTGATACTGGTTGCCCTTCCACTTGCCTATGTCGTGGTAGGCGTAATTGGGGTATTTGTTGGCACCGTTGAAGCACAGAGCATGCGCACCCACCTCGATGTGTATCTCGTCGATGGGGTTGTAGGTGAGGCGAGGGGAGAGCAGGGCGCCCGGCAGCGTGTAGCCGTCGGTCATCTTGCTGCTGTATTCGTTGTCGTGGAAGAAACCGGTGGCATCCACTCTCACCTTCAATGCGCGGGTGTCGGCGGTGTCGATGCGGTGGTCGTCGATGAACATTTTGTCGTAGACACCCTGACCCCACGAAGCGGAGCAGACGAGGGCGAAGAGTGCGCTCAGGAAAGTCTTCTTACAAGCCATAGTGCGATGAATGAGAACAGTATGTTGGGAATCCACGCAGCCAGCATGGGATTCATGCCCGCTCCTGTGGAGAAACTGGACGAGACGGTCTGCAGCAGTATATATCCGGCGGAGAGACCGATACCCAGACCGAGTCCCATACCCATGCCACCTTTCTTCTTCTTGGCGGAGAGAGCAAAGCCGATGAGCGCCAGGATGAATGCGGAGAAGGGTGCGGAGAAGCGTTTCTGGTATTCCACCTCAAAACCCGCCAAGCCCGACGAACCGCGCATCTTCTGACGGTTGATGTATTCGCGCAACTGGCTGTTGGTCATGGTCTCCTGCAGGTGGGCCACGAAGAGGAAGTCGCGCGGCTCCATCGTGATGACGCTGTCCATCTGGTCGTAGTGTGTGATGTGTTCGCGCATACCTTTCATCTCGCGTATCTGCACATTCTTCATGTGCCACATGAAACGCACGTCGCCGATGGTGTCGTAGGCGATGCTCTGCGCCGTGAGATGGCAGATGAGTTTCTTGTCCTTGAACTGGTCCATGGTGAATCCGTAGCCCGTGTGGGTGCGTCCGTCGAAGTGGCTCATATACGTTATCACGCCGGGAGCCACCTGCAACTGCACGTTGTCGGCATACGTCGCCACATTGTGCACGCGGTTGCGCTTATAGGTGTTCTCGAAGTCCACGCGCTTCACATTGCCTCGCGGTATTATCTCTGCACCCAGCACGAAGCTCAGCAGCGCGATAATCGTGGTGCTTATCATGTAGGGGCGCAAGAGACGTCTGTAGCTCACGCCGGCTGCCAGCATGGCTATTATTTCGCTGTTGTCAGCCAGTTTCGTGGTGAAGAAGATGACCGAGAGGAAGACGAAGAGGCCGGAAAAGAGGTTGGCGTAGAAGGGGATGAAGTTGAGGTAGTAGTCGTAGATGATGGCATCCCACGGAGCGTGTTTCTCTGTGAACTTGGCCACGTTCTCGTTGAAGTCGAAGATGACGGCGATGCTGATGATGAGCACGATACTGAAGAAGTATGTGCCCAGAAACTTCTTTATTATATAAAGGTCGAGTGTCTTCACAGCCGTCGTCCCAATTGCTCAATCACGCTGCGCTTCCACGCGGTGAAGTCGCCAGCCAGTATGTGTCGTCTCGCCGTGCGTACGAGGTCGAGATAGAAAGCCAGATTGTGTATCGAACCGATCTCCAGCGCCATCAGTTCCTGCGCCTTGAAGAGATGGTGTACGTATGCCCTGGAGTATATGCTGTCGACGGATGCCGTGCCGTCGGGGTCGAGGGCGGAGAAGTCGTCGGCCCACTTGGCGTTTCTCATATTGAGTGTGCCCTGCCAGGTGAAGAGCATGGCGTTGCGTCCGTTGCGCGTCGGCATCACACAGTCGAACATATCCACACCTCTCTCGATGGCCTCCAGTATGTTCTGCGGAGTGCCCACACCCATGAGGTATCTGGGGCGGTCCTTGGGCAGTATGTCGTTCACCACCTCTATCATCTCGTACATCACCTCGGTGGGTTCTCCCACGGCGAGTCCTCCGATGGCGTTGCCGTCGGCTCCCTTGTCGGCGATGTAGCGTGCGCTCTCTGCGCGGAGGTCTTTGTAGGTGCAGCCCTGCACGATGGGGAAGAGGCTCTGCGTGTAGCCGTATTTGGGTTCTGTCTCCGAGAAGCGTTTGATGCAGCGGTCGAGCCAGCGGTGGGTGAGTCCGAGACTCTTCCTGGCGTAGTCGTATTCCGCCGTACCGGGAGGGCATTCATCGAGGGCCATCATGATGTCTGCGCCGATGCTGCGCTCTATGTCCATCACACGCTCGGGGGTGAACATGTGGCGGCTGCCGTCGATGTGGCTCTGGAAGACACAGCCTTCTTCCGTGAGTTTGCGTATGCCTGTGAGGGAGAACACCTGGAAGCCTCCCGAGTCGGTGAGTATGGGGCGGTCCCACGTGCCGAAGCGGTGCAGTCCGCCGGCCTTCTCCAGTATGTCCGTACCGGGACGCAGGTAGAGGTGGTAGGTGTTGCCGAGGATGATCTGCGCACCCACTTCTTCCCTCAGGTCGCGCATCAAGACACCCTTCACGCTGCCCACCGTACCGACTGGCATGAAGATAGGAGTCTCTATCTCGCCGTGGTCGGTGAAGATACGTCCGGCTCTCGCCCACGAACTGTCGTCGGTATGTTCCAGTTGGAATGTCATTTCTTCAGCAATGCGTAGTCGAGCACCTGACTGACGTTCTCCACATAGTGGAACGACAGTCCCTTGAGGTATTCCTGCGGTATCTCCTGTATGTCCTTCTCGTTCTCCTTGCAGAGTATGATTTCCTTGATACCGGCTCTCTTGGCGGCAAGTATCTTTTCCTTGATACCGCCCACGGGAAGCACACGTCCGCGCAGTGTTATCTCGCCGGTCATTGCCAGATTCTTGCGTACGCGCTTGCCAGTAAGTGCCGATGCCAGCGACGTGGCCATCGTGATGCCTGCCGAGGGACCGTCCTTCGGTGTGGCGCCTTCGGGCACGTGGATGTGTATGTTCTGCGTCTCGAAGGTGTCGGGCTTGAGACCGAGCTCTTCGGCATGTGCACGGATGTAGGAGAGAGCCAGTCCGGCGCTTTCCTTCATCACGTCGCCCAGGTTGCCTGTGAGCGTGAGTTTGCCTTCCTTGCCCTTCGAGAGCGATGTCTCGATGAAGAGGATGACGCCGCCTACGGATGTCCATGCCAGACCCGTCACCACGCCGGGCAGTTCGTTGCCCTGATATATCTCCTTGGTGAAGCGCGGTTTGCCGAGCATTTCACCCACGGTTTCCTTCGTGATGTCGCCCACTTCCTCGCCGGAGGCTATCTTCACGGCGCTCTTGCGCATGAGACTGCCTATTTCCTTCTCCAGACCTCTCACGCCGCTCTCACGGGTGTAGTTCTCGATGAGGTATTCCAGAGCCTCCTTGCCTATCTTCAGGTCCTTGTACTTGGTGAGACCGTTGGCCTCCTTCTCCTTCTTGAAGAGGTGGCGCTTGGCTATTTCTATCTTCTCCTCCGTGGTGTAGCCCGAGAGCTCGATGAGTTCCATGCGGTCGAGCAGGGGGCGGGGGATGCTCTGCACGTCGTTGGCCGTGGCGATGAACATCACCTTGGAGAGGTCGTAATCCACATCGATGTAGTTGTCGTGGAAAGCGTTATTCTGCTCCGGGTCGAGCACTTCGAGCAGTGCGCTCGAGGGGTCGCCGTTGTGGCTGCCGTCGTTCACCTTGTCCACCTCGTCGAGGATGAATACGGGATTGGCCGTACCGGCCTTCTCCATGCTCTTGATGATGCGTCCTGGCATTGCTCCGACGTATGTTCTGCGGTGGCCTCTGATTTCGGCCTCGTCGTGCAGACCGCCCAGCGACACTCTCACGTATTTGCGTCCCATGGCCTCGGCGATGCTCTTTCCGAGCGAAGTCTTACCTACGCCCGGAGGACCGTAGA
The DNA here is from genome assembly GCA_017958545.1 of Bacteroidaceae bacterium. Lineage (GTDB taxonomy): Bacteria > Bacteroidota > Bacteroidia > Bacteroidales > Bacteroidaceae > Physcousia. The sequence goes on from JAGDCM010000013.1 coordinate 4,205, forward strand.
GGCAGAGTATGGGGCTCTTCATGTCGCCGCGCATCTTCAGCACGGCCAGATGTTCCAGCACGCGCTCCTTCACCTTCTCCATGCCGTAGTGGTCGCGATCGAGCACCTTGCGGGCGCGGGAGAGGTTGAGATGGTCGGTGGAGCATACGTTCCAGGGCAGCTTGAGAAGGGTCTGCAGCCAGCCCAGTTCCACGTTGTAGTCGGAGCTCTGCGGGTTTATCCTCTTGAGCTTTTTGACGCCTCTCTCGAAGGCTTCAGCTACATCGGCGCTCCACTTCATGGTGCGTGCTTTCTCGCGCATCTCACGGATGTCGTTCTCCTTCATACTGAAGTCGTCGTTCTCGCCGAGCTCCGTCTGCAGGTTGCGTATCTCCTGGTTGATGAACCATTCGCGCTGCTGGCGGGAGAGGTCGTGGTTGGTCTTGCGCTCCACGTTTCTGCGTATGGTGAGCAGCTGCTTCATCTGGTTGAGCATTCCGAGCAGCACCTCGGCTCTCTCCATATCGGTGTCGCGGCTCAGCATCTTCATCTTCTCCGCCATGCTGAAGGGGAACTGGCACGCGATGGAGTTGACCAACATGGCGTTGTTCTTGTGGTTCATGATGACGTTGATGAGTTCCGCGTTGCTGTTCTCATCCATCTCGCCTATTTCCTTCACCACGCTGCGTATGGTCTGTGTTGTCACGATGTATTCCATATCGCCTTCCTTCGCTTCGGCCTCCACTATGGCTGTCACATGTCCGTGGGGCTTGCCTGCTGTCCAGATAATGGAGTCGAGGCCTATGCGGTTGTTGCTGCTGAGAAATGCCGACACGGTGCCGTCGGGCATTGTCATGTGGTGCACTATCATTGCCGACACACCCATGTGCATCACCTGCGAGTAGTCCAGTTCCTTGTCCTCTTCGTCCATCCAAGGCTGAGCTACGGGAATCACGGCCACGAGCATTTGGTGCTTCTCTGCCTCACGCACTATCTTGTCGGCTCCCTTCATGCGTATTGTCACATGGGTGGGAACGCCCGGGAACGGCACTTCGCCCGGCACGAGGAGAATGGGCATCTCGCCTTCGTCCCTTCTCCTGTGGAAATTGAGTTTGTCTCCGTCTGCGTTGGAGACAATGCTGAAACTTATATCTCTTTTCATCTTCATCTTCTGTATTGGATATCGCTGAGGTTATGGGGATTGATGAGGCGCGAACGGTCCACGCGTCCCTTGATACCCCTGATGCTGCCGCTGGAGGTGAACTGCCACATGATGAAATGCAGGTCGTCCTTCATCTTCGGCATCTCATCCTGGTAGCAGGCGATGATGTATTTGTATTCGGGGAACTGCCCGATGAGGTACTTGTGGTAGAAATTTGTGTAGGTGTAGATGAGCGGTTTCACGCCGTAGATTTCCTCCACGCCCTTGAGGAAGGCTCTGAGCCTGCTCTGCCAGGCCTTCGTGTCGCCTACGATGTAGCGTCTGCGTCCCTTCCTTATCTGCGGCACCGACTCCACATCCACAATGGGGAGCAGCGTCTGCACGCGCGGGTCGGACGTGTTGCGGAAATTCATCAGCTGCTCGAAGGCGCTCACCGTGGGCGAGAAGAAATGATACACACCGACGGGAATTCCCAGCCGGCGACATTCCTTCAGGTTGCGCAGGTAGGTGTTGTCCTGCAGCTTGCCGCCCTCCGTGCATTTCAGATACACGAACTTCACTCTCTCGTCGCGCGCCACTTCCTCCCAGTTGATTTGTCCCTGATAGTGCGACACGTCGATGCCGTATATCTCTCCGGGCGAGCGCTCCAGCCCCAGTCCGGGGACGCACTCCTGACTGGGCGTTGCAGCCACATCCGGAACGGCGGGCGAGGGTAGAGGGTCGTGCTCGGGTATGAAGTAGTCCTGCGCTCCGCAAAGAAGCGCCACAGAGAGCAAAGCCGTTATGAGTCCCAGTCTTATCACTCGCCTACAAACTTCCACACGAAATTCTTGCTCGCAGCGGCGGGCATCTGACTTCTCTCGTCCACGTCGGGATTCTCCCTCAGATGTTTTATCATCTGGGTGTGAGCGTCGCGTGCGCTGTCGGCCATCACCTTCGCCTCCAGCGTGTCGTTGTAGTAGAAGCACTTCTTCGTCTCGGGGTTCGTCACGATGCGCTGGAAGGAGAGCTTGCACTCATACCATCCGTGCTGCTCCACGTCGAGGGACTTCGGTCCTGCGGCGGGTTTCTCCTCAGCGGCCTCTGCGTTTTTCAGGCTGTTGGCCTTGAACTCCTCCATTGTGTTCACTGTTGTCTTGATGATGAGGAAACTGCGGTGGTTGGGCATGAATATCTTCTTGCTTCCCTTCTGGTCGGTGGTGAAGTACGTGGTGAGCTGCTCCACGCAGTTGTCATCCATCTCCACACCGGGCAGACTGCCGAGGAAATCCATAGCCTCTTTCAGGTTGTCCACCATCGTCTCATCATCGAAATATCTTACGTAGTATCTCATAGTTCGTAAATATAAAATCAAAAAGCGCGGCAAAGATACGTAAAATTCTTAAGATTTTTGTATTTTTGCACTCAATTTCGCAGACTACTTGTCAATTTATGAGTCAAATCATTCTATTCTTGCGTCGTTGGACCCTTCCGATCAGCATGACGGTGGGTGCTTTGGTGTATTTCGTGCTGCGCGCGATGCATTTTTCTCCCGAGGGCAGGGAAGCCCTTCTCCTGTTCTCCCAGATACTGATGCCTACGCTCATCTTTTCGATGCTCACGCTCACTTTTCTCAAGGTCGATGTGCGCGACCTCCGCTTCCGTTCGTGGCATGTGTGGGGACTGCTTCTCCAGTGCTCTCTCTGGTCGCTCTCCATCCTCGCCATACTGTGGCTTCAGCGCTCGGGCTGGCTGTCGCCCGAATGGATGCACCATATGCAGTATTTTATCATCTCGTTCGCCCTCTGCATGATTACACCCACGGCCACTGCCGCCGCTGTCGTCACGCTCAAACTGGGAGGCAATCCCGCCACCCTCACGCTCTACACCATCTTTATCGACCTGCTCGCTTCGCTCTTCATTTCGGCATTTATACCACTGCTTTATCCCGACACGTCTTTCCTCTTGGCTTTCTGGATGATACTCGTCAAGGTGTTCCCTCTTTTGTTCTGTCCCTTCCTGGCTGCTCAGTTGATACGCCACCTGCTTCCGGAGTTTCGTCGCAGGCTTCTCTCGATACCGGATTTGGCGTTCTATCTGTGGACCGTAGCTCTGGCTCTTGCAATCTGTGTCACGGTGCGTGCCATAGTGCTGATGGATGCCTCTCTTCTGACGTTGTTTCTGATGGCTGTGGGCAGTGCCCTGTCGTGTGCTTTGCAGTTTGCCGTGGGTTATTGGCTGGGTCATCGCTCCGACGATGTGGTGGCTGCGTCCCAGTCGCTCGGGCAGAAGAACACGGCGGTGTGCATCTGGATAGGCGCCATGTTCATGGACCCTCTCTCAAGCGTCGCCGGCGGCTTCTATTCCGTCTGGCACAACGTGTGGAACTCCTACCAGCTGGAGAAAGTGAAGAAATAAAACTCTCCAGCCGCCTGTTTGCCGTCAATACTATTTCTTATTAGATGCCTCTTCGGAAATATAGTCGGTTGTGACGGTTTCCTCCATATCTTCCAGTTTGCTCTCATCATAGGGGACGATAACCAAATCGCCGGCAAACGCATCTTTGTATATCGTCTTGACGGACTTCGGCAAGAATACCCATCCGAGTACACTTTCCGGCAATGCCCCGGTTGCTACGACTTCAGTACCCGGAGCAACGCATTGATAGTGGGCGGCCGGTATATTTCTGGGATTCATCCTCACACAAACCTTGCCGTCGGCAGTATAGAGACCGTTGAAATAGCATTTCTGCTTCCCGATTCTGAACCTGCCCTTGCGGACGACGTATCCGTTTTCGCAGAACACTTTTTCGTATGACACAGAAGAGGTTTCCTGTGCAGTAACCGTTAATGTCAGGATGCAGAAAAGTGAAAGACAAAGATATTTCTTCATATTTAAGATTAGTTAAACAGTTATTTGCAGCACAAAAATACAACAAAATCCGCAAACAGCAAATTATACGCGTAAAAAACTTTAAAAAAATAAATTGCAAGTATCCTGTGTTTTGAAGGGAGCCTGTTTAATGGGCAATATCCGATAAAACAATCCCCCGCTTCGTATTGAGGCAGGGGATTCTCCATCTTACTTCTTCCTTCTTACGTCAGCCGCCTCACCTGTTTCCTTTTGCCCTATTGTGAGTCTTACAGAGCATCTGGCAGTTGCTGATGTCTGTGCTGCCTCCTTTGCTCCAGGCCGTCACGTGGTCGGCATCCATTTCATTGAACTTATAAATCTTCGTGCACACATTCTCATGTCCTTTTGCACATTCAGGACAGTTACTGATGCCCTTCTCTCGAGCTTCGTTTGTCTGTTGCGCATAGACCGTTTTCTTTACGCTATCTTCAAAGATACGTATATTAAGCAGAGTCTTATCTATCTCACCGCCAAGAAGATATTCAAAGACACCACGTTTATTAGTTACTGCTTCATCTGCATATAACTCATTAACTCGTTGCTGCAAGTGTGAAGGATTATAAGAGTTGGCATGATATTTCTCATAGAAAGCGCCCCATTCCAATCCTCTCATTTCACTTTTTGGTTCACCGAAAAGAGTCTTTGCCCATTCTATTACAGTATCAAAATAAGTTTTCAGTTCTTCTATGTTGTCTTCATTGCGATGCTGGCTCATATAGCCACCGACATTATCTTCACCTTCTGACACCCATACAAGAGCTTCATGAAGGATTTCCTGTCGATTAGCATTACCCTTTATATAACTACTCCATTTCTGCAGTTGTGGGTGTCGGGAGTTGCTGAATGTCTCTTTTGCTTTTGTAACGAAAGGTCCTGAATAGGTAGCATTCAACAATTCCTGTTTGTTCAATGGCACACTGAATTCGCGATTCACGACTGCTGCAAAAACAGACCGAAAGATGAAAAAACAGCAAAATAGTGGAAAAAAGTTCTTTTTTTGCAAAAAAAAATCCGGCCTCAGAACTCCAGAAACGACAACAGAATTCTTGGATAGCGATGACCTCAAACCCTCGGGAGAAGGCACGGCATCATCACCACAACTCGACAACAAAAAAGCAGCAAAAAGAGAAAGGAAAACAGCTCCATAGGAAAGACAAGATTTGCCCCCCCCCTGTAATATTTTTACAGTTCCGAGTATGCTGTTTTTCATGATTTGTATGAGTATCAAGCCGTTTTTTAAATCATTTCCGCAACAAATGTACGGAAAAAAATCCACTTCGGTTTCGCTCATACCCATTTTTCATCTTTAAATGTAAAAAAGTAGAGATAATAATGAAAACTTAAGTCGACCAATACAAGCGTCACTACTTTCACACTAGATGTGTTATAAGCGATACGTGAAATCGGATACAGAATACAGAATACAGTTTTCAGAAAGGGATAATCGACATTAAATGTAGTGAGGATGAGAAAGGTATAAGGTAAA
>JAGDCM010000113.1 GCA_017958545.1 Bacteroidaceae bacterium
ACGTTCATGCACGCGGTGCCGGACTCGGTAATATGCAGGAATACTGGGACCTCATCGAGGGTTCCACGGCTGGTATCGGAGCATGTATCTGGGACTGGGTGGATCAGGGTATCTTCGACCCTGCCGACCTCAGTGGTGTGGACCCCGACGACGAGAGTACATGGCCCCGACAGAACGGTTTCCTGAAACTCAAGGCCGGCTACGACTTCCCGGGGCCCGATCAGAGCGATATTGAGGGCAGTCTCAACGACGGTATTGTGACAGCAGACCGTGCGTGGTCGGCAGAATTGAATGTGGCAAAGCACATACATCAGTTCATCAGGTTCACAGCCTATGATGCCCCCACAAAGACAGTTACCTTACAGAACAAATACAACTTCCTCAACCTCGATCTCTTCACGCTCCACTACGAAGTGCTCGCTGACGGAGTCGTAGTTGAGAGTGGAGATACCGACATACCCTCCACCGCTCCTGGAGCCACAACAGAGGTGGTTTTGCCATCAGAATACTCTGAATACTCAGAAAACTCCGAGATATTTCTCCATGTCGAAGCCCGTCTGAAGGCTGCTACCACCTGGGCAGAGGCCGGTTACGTGATGGCTTGGCAGCAGTTCACCGTTCAGGAGCGCAGTGCCACACTTCCCGCCATTGACGATGCCTCAGAAGATGCTCTGCTCGAAAAGAGCGAGACAGACGAGGCCTACACCATCACGGGTAAGAACGTCACACTCACCGTCACAAAGGAAGGCACAGTGACTGCCATGCAACTTCATGGTCGTAATATACTGACCTCCGACGGCTCACCCACCTACAGCAATTTCCGCTATATTGGTAACGACCACCAAGGCGAGAAGGGCAGTTTCATCACATCAACAAACGTCGATTGCCAGATAGCCCCCGACCGCCAGACAGCTACCGTAACACTGACACAGGAAGGTACACGATGCGACACGAAACTCGTCTACACCGTATATGCAGCAGGAGCCGTTGACCTAAACACCACACTCACACCCGATGCCTCTATGATAGACGGCAACGGACGTTGTATGCTGCGACGCATGGGACTCAAGATGAAGATGCCTGCCGGTCGTGAGCAGGTGGAATACTACGCACAGGGACCGTGGGAGAGTTTTGTCGACCGCCAGAGCGGCAACGTACTCGGCACCTACACGACGACAGTGAGTGATATGTTCGAACCATATAGTCATCCGCAGACCTGCGGTGGTCGTATGTCACTCAGGAAACTGAAACTGTGGGGCGACGATGTGGAAACAGAAGGCACACTCGTCATCACCACAGAGGGACAGGTGGACTTCTCACTCATGCATTACGATGAGGAGAGTTTTGCTACCGACAAACTGCATCCGTGGGAACTGACCAAGGAAAAAGCCGTCTATGCCCGCTTCGATGCATACCAGAGAGGTATCGGTGATGCCACGTTCGGATTGGGAGTGCTCGATAAGTACCGCTGTCTAAAGACAGCGCAGACCTATACCCTGCGCTTCGAACTAGTGCCGTAAAGAGTCATTTCCCCAGAAATGCTCTGACGCGGCTGATGTACTCGTCCCTGTGATTCCTATACGAGAGGGCGTGAACGGTGTTGGACGTAATCCACAGTTCCTTCTTTGAGGACTTTGCCTCATAGAGACGATACACCATCTCCGTCGGCACAAATGTGTCCCGGTCGCCATGGATGAAAAGCATCGGATAATCGGAGCGCTCCACCTGTTTAAGAGCGGAAGCCTCCTCGAAACTCCACCCGTAGAGCGCCTTGCACAAAAGACTGCCGGTGTACATCATCGGGAACTCCGAGAGACCAAACTGCTTCTTCAGTTCCCCCACGAACTCATCCCACACACTCGTATAACCGCAATCATCGATGAAACGGACATCTTTTATGCCTTCCGGCATCTCTTCACCCGACATCATCATCGTTGTGGCACCGCCCATCGACACCCCGTGAACAGCCATCGTATCAGTCTTGAATAGTTCGAGCCAATGAAGCATATCCAACCTGTCTAGCCAACCCATTCCGATAGCGTCACCGTCGCTCAAGCCATGAGCATGGAGATCAGGCACCACCACGTTGTAGTCCAAATCGCGCTCGTACATTCTGGCCAGGAAGAGAAAATCAATGGAACAACCGCGCCAACCGTGTATCACGAGAGCTGTCCTGGGGCTGCCCTTCCACACATACAACGCATGATGACGCTCGCCAGTGGGCATGGTGACAAAGGTGTCTCTGAGGGCATTGATACTCCGCAAACTGTCCACCCAGGACTGCGTCTCGGGGTATTGCTCGAAGAGGCGCGTGTAACTGCCCTCTGTGTCCGTTCTGTTGGGATTCGGCCCCAGAGAATACTTCAACATGAACACGCTGCCACCCGCCACAAGGATGACAATTGTCACCAAAACAATAAGCCCGAAATACGCTATTATACGCTTCTTTTTCATTCCTTTTTCAATATTTTTCGCAGTAAATATACAAAATTATCGAAGATAAAGTGTTAAATCCTTCCAAATTTTTGCCCATATCTGAGGATTGTTGTAATTTTGCGCCCAGTATAGACGAAAATAGATGTTTGTGACAGAAAAGATGTTTATGATGAAAAAGTTTTTCTTCCTTTTCGCTCTCGCCGCACTTCTTGTCGGCTGTAGCGATGACACTACTGAAAACAGGTTTGAGGTGCCCGACGTAAATGTTGAGAGCAATCTGCCAGAGACCGAGGTCTTTGTTCAGGGTCAGTCTCTGCGCTCCAGCAACACGAGTTCCAAAGTTGCCGTGACAAAGGGTGACTACAAATGGCCGAATGTCAACGAAGAAGAAGGTTGGGAATGCGCACGATTCTCAATACGTGCCGACGGTTATATTCCCGGTTATATCGACCAGAGTTCTGCACTTTATTTCGGTCGCGCTCCCGGTAAGGTGGGCAACAACAAGGGCAAGGTATACAGCCTGTTCCCCTATGGTCACTACAACGACCGCGACCTCGACTACTACAAGAAGGATAAGAAGACGGGCGAGAACATCGGCCTCTTCCGCTATGTCCTCGATGTAGACGGAATGCAGACACAGCGTGCTATCATGGAGGCTCCTCTCGTAGTGGATATCCTGGGGGATGAGAAGACCGATCTGGAAGCAGCCATTGCCAAGGGTCAGAATGTTACGAAGAACCTGGCAAGCCTTGACAAACTGAATGACATGTTGGCTCTGGGCAGCGACTATTTGGAGTCACACGTGCTGTGGTACGTTGTCAAGGAGGTGGGTATGAAGAACGGCTGGCACGTGAACGGCGTTATCAGCGAAAACGAAGTACCCAAATACACCGTAGGCATCGTTCCCAACGAAGTTGAGGTGGATGTTCACCAGCAGATACATCAGGACTGGAACGAAATTAAGACCTCTGTACATATCCGCGACAATGTGGAGTCTATCACCATCAATATCCCTCTCAATCAGGCAGACATCATCGAGAAGGACGACTTCGCCATCCGTGTGTATGACTTCGACTATTCAGAGTATCACGTCACCCACACCATCACTCACGACGAGAAGGGTATCACGATTGTTATTGACAATATCCCGGCTCAGCTCATCAGTGACTTGAAGAGCACCATTGGTGACGGTCTCACCGTTGAGATTCACAGCTATTGCACCACAGAAGATGTCTGGGAGCAGCTCAAGAACAGCCGCGTGATGACAACCGGTTCGCCCACAACCGTGAAGGGACAAATTCACTGTGCTCTGCATCCGGAGACGGAAACGGATCCCGTTCCCATCTTCGTCAACAAGTAGCAAATATAGTTTTTCCGCTATATAAGCAAAAGGGGCGTCACATCATAGTGGCACCCCTTTTCGTTGTATTGGGAATCATAAACCGTAAATGATATAAATCAAGAAAAAGACATTATATAGCAGGTTGGGGAAATAAATATTTGCAATTCCCGAAAATTGCAGTACCTTTGCACCGTGTTTTTCATGGTATTAGATTTAAGGTTAATGGAAGTAAGGCTGTCGTGATGACAGCCTTACTTTTTTTATCGCCTTAAAATCACTGAATTAAAGCCTCTTGGCAATGAGCGGAGCCACAATGCTCATAAGCACCAGACCCGGGATGCCCGTAACGAAGTCCTGAAAAGCATAAGCAGCACCCGTGAAAGGCCACTCCACAAGACCGGCCACCGCCCATGCCGCTACAACAGCCAGCACAGCGGAATGAATCCTGATGCCCCAGAGACGCACCGTCAGGGCTGCAGCCACACACAGGAGGATGCCCTTGAGCAGCATGTCGGGCAGCATCACACTGGCAGGAGCACCGAAAATCAGGTAGCCCAGGAGAGGAGACATAACGGCTGCATAGATGCCTGTCAATACACCGTAGCGCATGACACCCACAAGAGTGAACCAGTAGATGGGCAGGAAAGCGATACCACCACCCGGCACAAGATGGAAGAGATGGGGCAATGCAAGGTTTGCCGCAACGAAGAGAGCACAGCGCAGACTGCCGAGGCTGATACTCTGAGTCTTTGTCCTATACATAATATTATAAGGTATTCGGTTGAGGTTAGACACTTAGAACTGCCAGCCGCGGAACTTGCGACCGCTGCCCTGCAACTCGGCTCCGATGAAGAAACCGACACCCGTAGGCTGGTTGTAAGCCACATTCTGCGCAGCCACAGAGGCGCGATAGACGGGATCGTGGAGGAAGCAGTGGAAACGATAGGGCGTGGGCAGAGGAGAGATATAAACACGCAGGAACTTGTTGTCGGCGGTGCGTGTCACCACCTCTTCACGCCAGTCGCCGATGACATCGCAGCAGAGCGAGGGATTGGACTTGGTGCCGTTGTTGAACATACAGCCCTCCATCTGGAGCAGCGTCTCGGGACGCACATTGGAATTGGGATTGATGGTGAGCTCGAGCTTGGCCTCGGGGTCCTCCTCTCCCACCCCGGCCTGAACGGCAGCAGAGGGGCGGTGGTATTTGGTGATGGCCTCGTGGTCGAGCAGTTCGCGGCAAAGGTCGCCGTCCCACCAGATGGAGAAGTTGATGCTCACGCGTGTGACAGAGTCGATGAGATTGCCGTGATAGTCACGTATGCCGCGGGTGTTGGACGCCCACATCTCCCAACCGGGATTCTCGGGGTCGATATCAGCAGCAAGACCGCGACCCACGTCGTCGTTGTGGGGCAGTTTCCACAGCACCTCACCCGTCTGCGCATCACGGAACTCGCTCCAGTACTGGTCCTCATGCACATCCCACACATAGAGATGCTCGGAGAGGGGCAGCATGGGAGAGAGGTGTATGGCGTCGCCGTGACCGAGGTGAGTATTGTAGAGGCCGCGTCCGTCGTCGTCGACACACATCGAGCCGTATGTTATCTCATCACGTCCGTCGCCGTCGATATCGGCCACGCGCAGGTTGTGGTTGCCCTGACCGCCCCATCCCTTCCACTCGGGAGCGGCCGAGTCGAACACCCAACGCTGCTTCAGCTGCTTGCCGTCCCAGTCCCAGGCGGCGAGCACGCTGCGCGTGTAGTAGCCGCGGCACATCACTGCCGAGGGGTGCACGCCGTCGAGATAGGCCACGCAGGCCAGATAGCGCTCGGAGCGGTTGGCATAGTTGTCGCCCCAGGCCTGGAGATCGCCCTGCTGGGGCACGTAATCCACGGTGCAGAGCGCCTTACCGGTCTTACCCTCGAAGACGGTGAGATACTCGGGAGCGCCCTTGATGAAACCGCCGCGCCTGCCCTTCTGGTCCTTGCGGAAACGCTCTGAGGGATAGCGGTTGGCAGTGTAGTGGGAATCAGTCTTGTCGCCCATACCCACACGGTAGTCGGCATTGGCATCGCCTATCACATTGCCCACACCGTCGCGTGTGCCGTCACCGGTCTTCAGCACCAGTTCGCCCTTACCGTCACCGTCGAAATCGGCAGCCATCATCTGCGTGTAGTGCGCTCCGGAACGTATGTTGTTGCCCATGGCGATGCGCCACATGCGATGGGTGCCGTCCTTGGAGGGCTTGCCGCCCAGTTTGTAGGCATCGATGTAGGTCTGGTTGGTGACACCGCTCTGCGAGTTGTCGCGCGAATTGGAAGGGTCCCACTTGAGGATGAGTTCCATCTCGCCGTCGCCGTCGAGGTCGGCCATCGTGGCATCGTTGGCATTATACACCACGGGCTTGCCGTCGTAGTCCACCTCGTCGGCAGGCTGGTCGAGAGGTATAGAGAGATAACCGATAGGAGCACCGGCCTCTACAGTCCACTCACCCTTTATCTTGCCATCCACGGGACGCACACTATAGGTGGTGGATTTTGTCACGGAGTTTTCGTCAATATATGTAGTAGATTCCTTCGCAGTGCGCAGGCCTATCTTCTTGCCATCACGAAGCACTTCGAAGCACACATCCTCCGGGTCGCTCTCGAGATAGCGCCACGAGATGAGAACATGGTCGGCATCGGTGCGCATTGCCACCACACCGCGACCCAGCTTCTCACGCTGCATCTTGGAATAATCATAGGCCGTCTGAGACGATACAGACAGACTCATCATGACACATAACAAGGTCAAAAAGAAGACTTTCTTCATAGCATAAGATTTATGTTCTGCACGGCAAAGATACACATATTTTTTTATATGTACCTCATTTCCCAGCCCATGCAAGAGTAAAAATACTGATTTTTATATCAGGACGCACTTTTTTGAGCGTAAGAGCGCATACGGAAAGCGTTGTACCCGTGGTGGCAACGTCATCGACAAGAAGCACATGACAACCTTCCGGCAAGAGTGCGATATCGTGCCCGACAGCAAACGGCAGTCCCTTGATATGTGTACGTTCCACACCTCCGGTGCGTGACTGACGGCGTCCGCTCCCACGCTTCAACACATGGCGCATCTCTTTTAAGGAACACGCACGGGCTATCTCATCGGAAAGCAACTGGGCAGGATTGTAGCCCCGAATCCAGCGTCGCCACCATGTGGTGGGCACAGGAATGACAACACTGCACTGGCCAAAGAAATCCGCATAACCCTGCTGACGCAACAGGTAACGCATCGTACCCAAAGCGAGTTGTGGACGGCGTGCATATTTCATCTCATGCACCACACGAGAGAAAACAGAGGAGCCACGGTGGAACATTCCCACCATGGCTCCTTCTATGTCTACCCTGCTCCAAAGACTGCGAAGCAGGTCGTTGTCCTTGCCACCCGATGTCCAGCAGACAAAGGGGAAATACCTATCCCAGGAAGCTGATGAGTACACCTGCAGCTACAGCAGAACCGATTACACCGGAGATATTGCTACTCATGCAGTAGTTCAGCACATGATTCTTCGGGTCGTACTTTGTCGAGATACCGTTACATACACGTGATGCCATAGGCACAGCCGACAATCCCGTTGCACCGATGAGCGGATTTATCTTCTTCTTGGCAAAGAGGTTCCATATCTTAACCATGCAGATACCGCTGGTGATAGACAATGCAAAGGCACAGAAACCACCTGCCACGATACCCAGAGTCTGCACATTGATGAAGGCATCCACTGTCATTGTGGCACCCACACAGAGTCCGAGGAAGATGGTGGCGGCATTCATGATACCGTTGGCAGCAGCGTCGAAAAGGCGGGCTGTGTCGTTACCGATCTCCTTGAGCAGATTACCGAACATGAGCATACCCACAAGGCTCACTGCCGTAGGTACGAAGATAGCCACGATAGTGGTCACTGCGATGGGGAAGATAATCTTCAGGGCACGCATATTCTTTATCTCCGTAGCATCGGGATAGAGCTTGTCCATCTCCTTCATATTAATCATCAGTTCCTTCTTCGAACAGGTGAGTTTCACCACAAGAGGTATGATGACGGGCACGAGTGCCATGTAGCTATAGGCAGCAATGGCAATAGGACCCAGCAGATGGGGAGCCAGCTTGATGGTGGTGAAGATGGCAGTGGGACCGTCGGCACCGCCAATGATACCGAGAGAACCTGCCTCCTGAGGTGTGAAACCTACTAGAAGAGCCACCAGCAACACTGCGAAGATACCCATCTGGGCAGCAGCACCGAAAATAGCCAGTTTGAGGTTGCGCAACATAGGACCGAAATCGGTCAGGGCACCCACACCCATGAAGATGATGGGAGGCAGCAGACCGCTCTTGATGAGAGCGTAGTAGAGATAGTTCATCAGACCGAGGTCGTGGGCTATCTCATGCAGAGGCATGGAATAGATGTTCTTCCATTCCGTAACACCGTTGACGGTGACGGGTACCAAACCCTCGGAGTTAGCCTGCAGGACACCCATTCCGCCACCAGGAAAGTTGGCGATGAGCACACCGAAGGCAATGGGTACGAGCAAGAGAGGCTCGTACTTCTTCACGATGCCCAGATAGAGCAGCACGAAGGCCAAGAGGTACATGACAATGAACAGGGGATTCTCACCGATGGCAGAGAATGCCGTCATGTCGTACAACTTGGACAGTATATCGTAAAGCATTTCCATAGTTTAAGCCAACTTCATGATGGGATCGTCTTCTTCTACACTGTCACCGGAATTAACCAGGATGGCTGTGATGACACCTGCCTTGTCGGCACGGATGGCATTGAAAGTCTTCATTGCCTCAATATAACCGAGAGTGTCACCTTCCTTAACGGCATCACCCACCTTCTTGGGGGTCTCGCTACCGTCCTTCACGAGGTAGAACTTACCCTCCAGAGGAGCCAGAAGGTCCTCACCCTCACCCACGGGAGCAGTAGCGGCTGCAGCTGCGGTAGGAGCAGGAGCGGCATCACCGTATGCGATGTTCACCTCGTAGGTCTGACCGTTCACACTTACCGTAATCTTATCGGGCTGAGCTGCACCTGAAGGAGCATTCTTCTTGGCCTTGCGTTCTGCAAGGTCCTTCTCGAAGTCAGCCTTGGCCTTACCGCTCTTATAGGCACGATACTGCTCAGGGTGCATAGCAAGCTCGAAGAGTTCCTCGTTATCCTGACCGAGTTCCCAACCGTTAGCTTCCATCTCCTGCTTAAATTCATCGAGTTTATCGGGATAGTAGCTCTGGGGATCCTTTGTCTCAAACTCACGGCCCTCAGCCTTAGCCATATCCTTGAGTTCCTGAGCCACAGGACCAGGCAGCTGACCGCTCTTACCGAGAATCATGTCCCAGATATTGTCGGCAATCATGGACCAGCGCTCCTTGCCCTTCTCCATCTGGATGACGTTCATCAGGGCGAGGTTCTTCACGTACTGTGAGAAAGGCGTTACAAGGCAGGGATAACCAACCTTGGGCCATACATAAGCCACCTCGTCGAAGAGCTTCACGAGAAGCTGGTCTGTGGTAAGCTCGGGCTGACCGTTCTTCACCTTCCACTTGTTAAGGCTGCGAAGATTGTCCTCGAGGTCGGTCATCAGAGAACCCATCATACCACCTGGAAGACCGGGCTTAACAAGCAGTGAGTTGTTGATGTGGTTGAGCTCGGGGATATAGTAACCGAGGAAGTCGTCGCACATCTCCTGAATCTGGGTGCGCACTTCCATATAAGCCTCCATATTGATGTCCTTCACCTTGAAACCGGCATCCTTCAGCATCTCCTGAACAGCAATGATGTCGGCATGTCCTGTACCCCACGCAAGAGGAGCCACAGCTGTGTCGATATAGTCGCATCCTGCCTTTGCCACCTCAAGGATGGAAGCCATGCAGAAACCGGGACCTGCGTGAGAGTGATACTGGATGACGATATCCTTCTTGTAAGCCTTGATACCGGCGACAATCTTACCCAAGCTTACAGGACGACCGATACCGGCCATATCCTTCAGGCAAATCTCGTCGGCACCTGCATCGATGAAGCACTTAGCCAGGTCAACGTAATACTCAACAGTGTGGATGGGGCTGTAGGTGATGCAAAGAGCAGCCTGGGCAATCATACCGGCAGCCTTGGCATATTCGATACTGGGCAGCACGTTGCGCTTGTCGTTCAGTCCGCAGAAGATACGGGTGATATCGGTGCCCTGAGCCTTCTTCACTTTATAGAAGAGACGACGCACATCCTTGGGACACGGACTCATGCGCAAACCGTTGAGAGCACGGTCGAGCATATGGGTCTGAATGCCTGCCTCGTGGAAGGGTTTCGTCCACTCGCGCACGCTCTTGTTGGGGTTCTCACCATAGAGCAGATTCACCTGCTCGAAACCACCGCCGTTTGTTTCTACACGGTCGAAGCACCCCATGCGGATGATTGCGGGTGCCACCTTTACCAACTGGTCCACACGAGGCTGGTACTTGCCAGCACTTTGCCACATGTCACGGAAGACCAGTGAAAATTTTACTTCCTTAGCCATATTCTGTTTAAATCTTTTTTACTGATGTGATTCTTCCTTTACCTTGAGTGAGCTGTTTTACCACCTCACTGAGTACGGCCATCGTGGAGGGATCCACGTTCCCGCTCTGCTCAGCAACTGTCTGCTTGGCGGCCTTAACTTCTTCGGGAGCAATGCGATTCACCACCTTGATGAGCAACTTGCCGCCATTGATGACAATGAGCAGAATCAAGAAGACGGTGCACATACCCACAATCATGAGTTCGAAGCCAATACCTAAGTTCTCCATAGACTATCGTTTTACCTTAAAATTCACAAAATTCGCGGCAAAAGTATCACTTTTTTCTCTTTTAACCGTTCTACACGTGACATTTTTTTGCTCTTTCTCGCGTTATGCGCACGAAAAAGTTACAATTACACCACAAAGAAACCGCGTTTTGAGAGATTACTCGCCCCGTGAAAGCTCTATTTCCACTCCGACAGCATCAACAAGCATGCCCATCGGAGGCATCTGTTTGTCGATACGCAAGCGAAGACTGGCAATGCGGGGCTGCTCTGTCAAAAGCCGACATCCTATGCGATATGCCACATGTTCCAAAAGATTGGACGGCTGGAGCATTTCCTGACGTATGCTGTCACAGAGCGCTGCATAGCTCACTGTACCTGCGAGGTTGTCGTCCTCCAACGCAGAAATATCAGCATCGATGGTAGCAGTAAGACTTACAAAAAAATCTGCACCAACGGCACGCTCCTGCGGCAACGCTCCGTGATTGGCATGCACTGCAAGACGATCAATTAGTATCCGTGTCAACATCTGTTTGGTTGGGCAAATAACGCTTCAATGCACGGGCCACACCGTCCGTCCAGGAGTTGATATTGTCGTTGTCGAGAGTAAGAGATGTAATCAGCTTGATGACACTCTCCAATGGCATACCATAACGCAATACACCGGATATGAGTTTAGCATAGTTCCAGTACTCCGGGTCAAACTTGCCCGAGAGACCTTCGATGGTAATCTTGTACCCGCGCTTGTTCTCAAACTGGAAATCATAGCGGTGCGAACCGTCACGATTGGTCTGACGTATGATACAACCTTGAGATATGCTCTTGGGAAGCATGATACCCTCGTCTTCATCCATGAGACCTGTGAATATCTCGTAAGGACGTCCTTCCCACAATCCCACAAATGCCACCCAGCGGTCTTTCTTGTTTTGGAAGCGTACCACATCGCACTCCAATGCCTCCGGACGCTTCTGTGTCATCTCCAGCCCAGGCTCGCAGAGAGAGAATCCCTGACGACGCAAAACATCGATGAAACCACGAGAAAGTTGCTCGTTGGCATCTCTGGTGTAACGGCAGTCGGTGAATACCTGAGCCAGAGTTTCCTTTTCGTTGATGCGGCAGAACTCCTGATTCTCCTCCAACGCCTCCTTCACACTATATAAAGCATTTATACGTTCCTCCGTGTATGGCTCGTAACGTTCCTGATGAACAAAAGCATCAAGGGGCAGGCGGTCGGTTTCCTTCGGATCTTCATCCGGCCATCCGACAGTGAGCGTTGCCACCGGCATAGTGAGCTGTGGCAGAGAGAGCACATCAATGATTGTCTGCGGATTGTATATCGTGGTACCAAGGAAACACATGCCCAATCCCTCTCTTTCCAAGAGGAGCGACAGTGTCTGTGTGTAGAGCAAGGCATCGGTGGCGGCATTGAGAAACGAAAGGAAATTACCGTAACCCGGTACGGCTTTGCGCTGCAAACACCAGTCGCTGGTGCGACGGAAATCAGCCACAACAGTGAGCACAACCGGAGCCGCAGTTACCATCTCCTGATTGAAATGCGCTGAAGCCAAACGGGCTTTCTGCTCTGCATCGCGTGTCACCACAACGCTGTATAACTGCAAATTACCCATCGTCTGCGTGCGGGCAGCCTCATCCAAGAGACGCTGTAAAAGGGCTTCCGGAACTTCGCGGTTCTGGTACTTCCTTATTGTCTTTCTCATAGCATTTTCTCTGCTTTGTTCTTCAGTTCTTCATTATCCTCAATCACATCGATGCCATGAAGCACTGTGGCATGGGAACGTCCACCCAGCAGATTGCCGATGCGCGTAGTAGAGAGGTCTGTGTGGCGCGAGGCCAGATACATCACCATCTGACGAGCCATAGCCACCTCGGCACGACGCCCACGCCCGAGAATGCTGCTCACATCCACATTCATCTGTTCGGCAACACGGTCGAGAATATAGTCAAACGTGGTACGTTTACTCTTAGGCTGCGGTTTCGTTATGGCATTCTTTTCAAGGACATTACGCGCGAAGTCTATCGTGATGTCCGCATTCTCAACAATACTGTAGGCCTGCAAGGAATGAATGGCACCTTCCAGTTCGCGCACATTAGTCTTTATCGTGCGTGATATATAACGGACAACTTCTTCAGGAATACGCAAACCGCTCCTGCGTATCTTGCTCATCAATATATCGTAGCGCAACTGTTCCTCCGGACGCTCCATCTCCACTGTCATGCCCCAACGGAAACGGGAGAGCATACGCTCCTCCATACCGGTAAGTTCCGAAGGCGGACGGTCGCAAGTGAGAATTATCTTACGCCCGTTTTGATGAAGATGATTGAATATATGGAAGAATGCCTCCAATGTCTTCATCTGGGACGTGAACTCATGGACATCGTCTACAATGAGTATCTCGATAGACTGATAAAACTGGATGAATTCGTTGAATTTGTTATTACGACGGCTATCCGTGAACTGCACAAGAAAATCATGAGCCGGGATATAAAGCACTCGCCTTGCCGGATACAGTTTCTGCAGTCGCACACCAAGAGCATTTACCAGATGAGTCTTACCCACACCGCTCGGTCCCCAGATAAAGAGCGGATTGAACGTCTGTTGCGAGGGATGATTCGCAATGGCCTGAGCTATCGCAAGGGAGAGTTTGTTGCTTTTGCCCTCAACAAAATTCTCAAACGTAAGAGCGGGATTGAGTCCCGGGTTGAATCCACGCGGTTTGGAATTATCCACCACAAGTTTCGGAGCTAGCGGCCTGCCGTTTTTTCCCTCACGGCCCTCTACACCAGTGGAAGCTGTCTCTATCGCCGCATCCTTGATTCCCTTAATAATGACAACTTGATAGAAAATCTTGGTAGGATTGTGAAACACACGATATACTGCAGCGTGGATGAGCGTACGGAAGTTCTGTTCCAGATACTCGATAAAGTACTGAGAAGGAACTGCAAGCACCAATTTGAACTCCTCGTCATCATAACTCTTGGGACGGATGGGCTTAATCCATTCCATCTGCTGCGCACTCAGTTTGGTACGCAACAAATCAAGACACTGGGTCCACCGTTCTTTAAGAGTATTATCGCTCATCTTTTAGGAACAAATCGCGAGCAAAATTACAAAAAAAGTCAAGAGGTAAAACTGAAAAGTCATTTTTTATAGAGAAAAAGCATGAAAATTGTTTTTTTTTGTTTGCTCTCATCGTGCAACTCTCAACTTTTTTGTATCTTTGTGCCCGTATACATACGCACACACATGGTAAACGACATCGTACTTTCCGGTCTCATCAATCTATTTGCCCTGTTCGGGGCAAAGGCGGGCATTGATGCCGAGACCTCAAAGGGTGTGCTGTCTACATATCTGAAACGACACTTCGGCATACGCTCCCTGGACGAATACCTCGGACTCTACGATGACCTAGCCGGGCTATATGAGGCAGAGCCCGATATCGACAAGGAAATGATTATCGAGGGCATCTGCACAAAACTGCGCAGCGAGATACCGCAGGAAGAGCAGTTGCTGATACTTCTACGTCTGATGGAGTTCTGCCATCTGGAGTCCACTTGCTTCCACGATGACGATGATATTTTCCAACATGTCGCTCATCACTTCAATGTGAACAAGCAGCTGATGGAGAACTTCCACACCTATGTGAAAGGAGAAACGAACAAACACGTTCTCGTACAGCAGTTCCCACATTGGAAAGGCGGAATAAAGACCCTGTGGATGGAGGATGAGAATATTCTCGTATTCACATACATGGGTGAAGACGAGGTACTCATGAACGACATCCCTGTCGTATCGGGCATCTTCCAGGTGTGGCAGCAAAGCGGAGTCCTTAAGTCGCATTACGGAGCGCCGCTCTACTTTCCTACAATACTGGAAGCTTATCGCCAAAGAAAGAATCGTCACACCATACATTTCCAGGGGCGCAACATTAATTTCCTATATCCCAATTCCGGGAACGGGTGCCACAACTTCTCCTTCGACCTTGAAAGCGGGCAGCTTGTAGCTATTATGGGCGGTAGCGGTTCCGGAAAAACCACACTCCTTTCCCTGCTCAACGGCAATCTGAAGCCGCAATCCGGAAGCATCACTATCGACGGACACGATATCTCGGAAGATGACGCAAGAAGTCTCATCGGCAACGTGCCGCAGGACGACCTCCTTGTAGAGGAACTCACCGTGTGGCAGAATCTTCTGTACACAGCACGCTTCTGTTTCGAGGGACTTGACGACAAGGAAATAGACTCGCGCATCACACAGGTGCTGAAAGATTTGGATCTCTACCAGGTGAAGGATCTTGTGGTGGGCAGTCCGCTGAAGAAAACCATCTCTGGCGGACAGCGAAAGCGACTGAACATCGCCTTGGAACTGTTGCGTGAACCTGCCGTACTTTTCCTCGACGAACCCACCAGCGGTCTCTCATCGGCAGATACCGAACGCGTGGTACTGCTGCTGAAGGAACAAGCCCGGAAAGGCCGTCTTGTCATTACCAATATTCACCAGCCGTCAAGCGATATCTATAAGCTTTTCGACCGTCTGTGGCTGTTAGACCAAGGCGGATATCCCGTCTATGACGGTAACCCAATTGATGCCATCACCACATTCAAGACGGCAGCCAATTATGCAGACTCGCAGATGAGCATGTGTCCCACTTGCGGTGCAGTGAATCCAGAGGTGATACTTAATATCATCGATGAAAAGGCCTTGTCGAAAAGCGGTAAGCAAACAGATAAACGCAAGGTAACACCGAAGGAATGGCATGAAATGTACCTTTCCAGGAAAGAAGGCTTAAGCGAAGTAGAGGTTATTGAACTGCCACCCAACGAACAACACCGGCCCAACCTTTTCCGACAGTTCTGCATATTCCTCGAACGCGACCTTAAATGCAAAGCCACCAACGCGCAATATATCCTAATCACGCTCTTGGAGGCTCCACTTCTGGCTCTTGTCTGTGCGTGGCTTACGCACTATGCCCCGGAGACGGGTTACACGCTGATGGACAACAAAAACTTTGTGTCCTATCTCTTCATGGCCGTTATCGTGGCAACATTCATAGGAATGAGCGGTTCGGCAGAAGAAATCATCCGTGACAGGAGTCTGCAGAAGAGGGAGAAGTTCCTGCGTCTCTCCTATAGTTCCTACATCTGGAGCAAAGTGGTATATTCCGTGATGGTGAGTCTCTTGCAAACGGCATTGTTCACGCTTGTTGGCGGATTTGTAATGGGGCTCATGGGAACTCTCTCAATCTGGTGGCTCGTATTGTTTGTTACGGCATTCCTTGCCCGACTGACAGGACTGATTCTCTCACAGTGGCTCAACTCTGTGGTGAACATCTATATCAGCATTCCCATTCTGCTTATTCCACAGATACTGCTCTGCGGACTGGTTGTCTCTTTCTCCGATCTTACACCACGAAGCACTACCGGTAATGTGCCCTTAATCGGAGATGTAATACCGTCACGATGGTCATTCGAGGCCTTGGCTGTTTCACAATTCAGCAGCAACCGCTATGAGGCCCCGCTTTTTGAGGTGCAACGCGAACGTTACCGTCTGCAATACGAACAATGGGGTGTCATCTACCAGATGAAAAGCGAACTGGAAACGATGAAGGACGAACAGAGAAGGGGCATTGAAGTAAACCCTGAGCACAAACAGGTTATCTTTACAGAACTGCCGCGACTCACAGCTCTCTGCGAGTTGGCCCCATATAAGGGTGACAGTTCCTACCAAAGCATCAAGGACTATCTCCTTGAGTTGGAGGATGTGGTTAAAACACGCAGCAACCGATGGACACTCCTGGAAGACCGCATCACAACAGACAGAATCAAAGAACTCGGAAAGGACGGACTGCGACAACTCAAACGGGACAATTACAATATCGCTTTGCAGGATTTCGTCACCGGTGCCGATCAGACATCGCTTAGCAAGATTGTTGACGGACACATCGTGGCAAAAGCAGGAGCTGTATGGCTGCTGCCGAAGAGCAAATGCGGCAGGGCTCCGTTCTATTCCTCCGTCAAACTCATCGGAAATCACAGCATACCCACATTGCTATACAATATGATGGTTCTTTGCCTTATGGCATGTGTGGCCATTATACTGCTACTTATGAATATTCCAGAAAAATTACGTAAAAATATTAACCCTTAACAAAAAAAACAAGAACATGAAAAAAATTCTTTTTCTCG
The DNA here is from genome assembly GCA_017958545.1 of Bacteroidaceae bacterium. Taxonomy (GTDB): domain Bacteria; phylum Bacteroidota; class Bacteroidia; order Bacteroidales; family Bacteroidaceae; genus Physcousia. The sequence goes on from JAGDCM010000113.1 coordinate 16,795, forward strand.
CTGCAGCATTCGTCCTCACAGTGGCATCCTGCGGCAACAAGCAACAGTCTGTTTCCGAAGATCAGGACAGCGTAAAGGCATTTGAGCAAAGCCAGATTGAGGCAAGCATCAAGATTCAGCTCGACTCTCTCGCTGCTGAAGCAAAGCGTCTCAAGGGCATCCCTGGTATCCAGAACATGAAGGACGGCATCCAACTGACCGATGAGGAGAAGATGGTAAAGCCCACTTATCTGATGGATCCAGCAGAAGTTAGCGACCTGCAGACCCTGAGTGAGAAATATCGCGCACTCGCCATGCTTTTCGTTGACAAGAAGGTTGCTGAAGCTTACGATATGGACCTTACCGCCTATGACGAGGCTATCTCCAAACTGCTCGCTGAAGTGAACGACCCTGCTTTGGGTGCGTTGAACTCCAATACGAGCTACGAGGAGAATATCTCTACTCTCTATGATGCAGAGAATGCTGCCGGTCGTATCAACCTCTTCTGGGAAATGACAACAGCATCTACTGTTGAGCAGGTGTACGTTCTTTGCCAGAACATTGACAAATACATCACTGCTATCGACGATGAGGCTGCCGAGAACATGACTTTCCGCATGATTCTGCTGACAGACGCCATGGATCGTCTCGCTGATTATGACAGCAATGTGGCTGAACTCAACGATGCAATACAGCCTCTCAAGATATTGGATGCCCTGACTGTTGATCAACTCAAGGCTCAACTTGAGGAACTCAAGGGTGACATCGATGTCGTTCGCACTTCTCTGCTGAAGTAAGTACGGGCTATACCTATCATACAATACTCCTTTCGGACCCGGAAAACGTCCTGGCACGAAAGGAGTATTGTTCTTCATTTTTAGCGCAAATCCATACACCTGACATCTTTTAACACTATGGAAGAAAAGAAATTCATCATTACAATCAATCGCGAATACGGTACCGGAGGACGCACAATTGCTTACAAGCTGGGCGAACTGCTGGGAGTGAAGATTTACGACAGAGCAATACTTGAGAAACTGTCAGAACATTTTCAGTTAACTGCCGATGAGATGGAAATGCTCAAGGGACGTAAGTCTCACTGGTGGGACGAGTTCTTCTCTCTGTACAGTCAGTATGATATTGCCGGTCGAATCACCATGGAGGTTCCCGCTTATGTCACATCACAGCAACTGTATGATGCAGAAGAGCAACTGTTGCGCGGTCTTGTATGTCAGGAATCGTGCATCATTGTCGGACGCACAGGTTTTCATATTTTCAAGGACGACCCAACAGCTTTTAAGATAATGCTCATCGCATCGGAAGAGAAGCGTCTGAACCGTATCATGCAGAAGTTCGATATCAACAAGAAAGAGGCGCTCCGTCGTATGGAGGAAATAGACAAGGCACGCGAAAACTTCACTCAGACGTTTGCCGGAGTATCGCGCTACGATGCCCGCAATTATGACATTGTCTGGAATATCGGCAATCTCGATGATGCCGAATCCACTGTCGAAATACTTGCCGACGTAATCCGCAAGCGCTACAATCTAAAATAGCTTGTCTTAGAAAAGCACTGCGCCACTTTTGGGGGCAACAGTGAGTTTCAATATACCCTTTTTATCAGCAGTAATCGCTATTTGAGACGGGCTCTTGCCGTCTGCTCCGTCGTTTATCATCTGCCACTTGCCATGAGCGGCATCGCCATTTGGCAATTGTGATGATGATGTCGAACCTTTCAGAAGATTAAGGTTCAGTGTTATTGTGCGTGGATTCTGGTCTGCATTCATGACAGCAACGTACCACTTGCCGTCCATTGCCTGACGAGCCAGCACACAATACTTGCCGGGATAACCCTCCAAGAACCTGGCATCCTGCCACTGTGTGGGCACTTGCTTCATGAAATCAATCTCAAATGCCGGGGCTGTTTCCAAATCCAAGGGAGTAAGTGCGAAATTCTGCACGATATTCTGGAAAGCAATGGCTGTTGCCAACTCAAATGCATCTCCCACAACACGTACTCTGCCACCCTTGCCGCTACGTGTCAAGTGACGCTGCAGAACGGTACCACCGAACTCCATACTTCCGACAGCATTGCGGATGAAGGGATGCAAGCACGCATTCTGTCCTTCCATATCGTCAAAGTGCTGGTTAAATACCAGATTTTCTGAAGCAAGGACCGCTTCACTTCCCACATAATTGGGATACATGCGCTCCCATCCTCTGGGCAACGTGCATCCATGGAAAATCACTTGGATACCGTAGTCATTCGCATCGGACAGTATCTGCTCGTAGAGTTTTATCGTCTCCTGCTTGTCACCACCGAAGAAATCCACCTTGATGCCCTTCACTCCGTGTTTGGCAAGCCATGCCATCTCTTTCTTGCGAACGATGGGAGAATACATCCTGTTCTTGGCACACTGAGGAGCATCGTTCCAACCGCCGTTGGAATTATACCATACAAATGGAGCCACTCCTTTTTCCTTGGCATAGGCAAAAAGCTGTTCCATACGCTCTCTTCCTATATTGGTCTCCCAACCGCCGTCTATGAGACAGTATTCCCATCCCAGCCTTGCTGCAAGATCGATAAATGTCACCTGATCGTCGTAGACAATACTCTCATCCTGCCAAATAATCCAACTCCATGTGCTGCGTCCTCCTTTATATTCCTGTGACGGTTCATAAAGTTCCTCTACAACATCCCATGTCACGGTAGATTCCACTATCGGAGCCAGATTCGGAGCCAATGATACGGTACGCCATGGTGTAGTGCCCGGTAAACCGATTTGAGCTCCCGTACTGCCGAATCCGTTATTCTCCTCCGGCATAGGGAAAGCTATCGTAAAGAGGCCGTCATGAGAACCCTCCGAAAGATGTGAACCGCAGTAGCGTCCGTCCAAGCCAGTCTCAGAAATTTCAACCCATCCCTTCTGTCCTACACGGAAAAGACACGGAAATGTCCATCCATGACCGTATTTAGACGGTGTACCCATAGGGGCATCCAACACATATTCCTCTTCGTAAGAAGGTTTCGTGCGCTTCCATCCAATAAGGGCATCGCTTTGCGGGCAAATAAACGATGTTGCCTCGTCCGGCAGATTGAAACCGGTAACTTCGCCGTTTACCACCAAAGCGGCACATTCGCCCTGCATCGGTACAAGATAGCGGAAAGCAATCTTGCAATCACCCACCCAGAGTTCCAGAGTCATGCGTCTGCCACCTTCCGCTTTCAACGGAAATAGCGCAGTCGTATATTCCGTGTCTACATTCGCCTTTTTGCTCTGTCGCACAGTATAGGACACCTGACGTTTCGAAATCGTCGGTTCACCCACAGCTTCCAGATTACGAGAGAAGTCGCCTTCATTAGTATAAAGACCTAAAGGGCTCGACTCCAACAGTTCTACATATTCGTTCTTTTTCCCTTTTTGGATGTAACCTGCCTCGTATGTCAGCAGTCCCCTATTAAGACTTACCGTTACTCTTGTCTGGCTGTCAGGACTTTCAACAGTCCATGTGGCATCATTCAACTCTCTTCTTTCCTGTGCTCCGCAAATAGCGACAAACACAAGCAAAAAAAGGACCATGAACGAGCCCCTGTTTGCAATCACTTTGTTTTTCATAGTGTTTTCCAAAGGTAATGTATCAACCGTAATTCCTGTGTCTTGTACACATCGCCCCATTCCTCGATACATAGTGCCATGTCGTCACCGTTTTCATCGAAGAAATCCAGTATTTCCTGTGTATCTTGCTTTTCAATCACTTCATCCACAAAATATCGGATGTTAAAACGGTGTCCCATTGACAGCATCTTGTCCAATTCGTCCAATACCGTGTCGAAATCCAGATGCTCCTGTTCTGAGAACTCGTCCAATGCTATCTTGCGGTCAATCGCCTTGATGAGTTTTATCTGCAATCGGGTGTGTTCGCTGCTGACATGCGCAAAATCTCCACTGCCGCGTCTCTGAGACAGGACAATGCTCAGTTTCATCGACAGTTCGTCATCCGAATTCGCATCCTCCGTATGTACTTCTATGGGTGTCGGTTCCTTGCGGAATTTCCTGCCTACAGGGGTTATTGCAACAGTCTTGCTTTTTGCCGGTTTGGTCTTCACAAAACCCTCATGAACAGCCTTCTCTGTCATCACCAACCAGAAATTGTCTTCCTCTCCTGCCAAACTCGTCATCTGGGCAGCCAACTCCTGACGTGATTTGGGTTCTGCCGACTCCGCCAGAACATCCAACAGTTTTACTATATAGCTACTTATTTCCATTTCCTTTTTATTCTTGAACAAACATGCCCCTTTGTTTCATCACCTCGATATCTATGGGCTCTAAGACATCTTCCAGACGCATCATCTTATTGTGGTCGTTAAGATAGGTACGCTGTGCTTTACTCTTATAGTTAGCATCCGCCAATGACAACTCTGTCTGCCCGTAATTACATTTGATACCCATAAGTGACAGCAGAGTGGGATATACACAATCCGACTGGAGAGGATCTTGCTGACGTGAAACCATCATACCCACACGATCCTCGTGCAACGCATTATAACTGTCGCTCGTCCAACATATCAACGGCACGTGGAGCTGATAGTACGAAGGATACGGAGATGCATGCATATATAGTTTTCTCGCATCATCGTAAAGGTCTTCGCCATGATCGCTGATATAGAGCATCGCAGCAGGACGCCCGGTTGAATCAAGCTCCGCGATGAACGACGAGAGAATCCTGTCCGTCATACGTATGGCATTGTCGTAGGCATTCATTATTATATCACGGTTCGCAGCTGTCGGTTTCACGGCCAAGTCCGGCGTGAAATAAGCCTCCTCACGTGTGTAGCGGTCACTGTATGTGGGATGTGAGCCATATGTGTGAATCACCATAAACAGACGCTCTCCTTTGTGTCTTTCCAACGCATCCCGGAGCAATGGTATCAGCAAATCATCCATTGGAGAACCGTGCAGCGAATCACGCTGAAAACGCACCTCCTGTGCCTGCTCCCCGATGAAATCGTTGAATGAGTGGTTGCGAGGCTCATTGGAGATAAACACCGTTGACCATCCCGCCTCATCTGCTGCAGCAATAATTCCTTTGGAAGTGTACAATACATCGAAATCCTCTGCCGTAGCCCTCGTCAGGATGATGGGCACACTCTTGTAAGTCGCATTCGACTGCGACATACAGTCCTTAAATACCAGCAGATTTGACTGCTTGGACAAATTCGGATTCGTATCACGGTCGTAACCGTTAATATTCCAGTTCGTGCCTCTCGACGTCTCTCCTACCACCATCAATACGACCTCCGGTATAGTGTCGCTGTCAGACTCCGTCACACCAAAGCGGAACTTCTCACATGCCTCCTTATATTTCGCGCTTGCATGCGCACGCGCGACGGCCAGTTTGAAATTATAGCATACATTAACTGGGAAAAAATCATCCAGAAAATGATAATCCTCGTTTCTCAAAGCCATCGCTGTGGGAATCACTGCAAAAATGAAAGGCAGTACGCCAATTATGCGCATATTCCTCCGGAACGACTTCTCGTATGGCTTTTCGCGCTTAACATGCCAGATTGCATAACCTATAGACGGCAGATAAATAAGACATACAGCAACGACTGACGGATATATCTGTGTCAGCATCTCTCCAGCTTCATTAGGTGAAGTGGTCATCAGCGTAAGCCACATGTCCGTACCTATCACCCCTCGTCCGTAAAGATACCCCAATACTATCTGGAAAGCACCGAGGAAAGCAAACGGAAACGCCCACAAGAAAGCCTTCGAGGGTTTCTTGAATGCCAGGAGGAAGAACCAGTAGAATGCCAGCGGTAGCAGAATCAGAACCACCTTACCTATTCCCACCATTCGCTCAGTGACGCAGACATCCACCTGCGGAATGAGCAGAATGAGGAGATAGATAAAGAAGAGCCTCCTTGCTGTCATAGCCGTCGACATACTAACCGAGATAGCCTCTCAGGAGACTGTTCTTGTTAGCAGCACGAAGTTTACGGATGCTCTTTTCGCGTATTTGTCTTACGCGCTCGCGAGTCAGTCCGAACTTATCGCCAATCTCCTCCAGAGTGAGTTCGCTACCGTCAATACCGAAACTCAGTTCGATGATTGCACGTTCGCGCTCGCTCAGACAATCCAGCGCACGACTTATCTCCTTCGAGAGAGATTCGCGCATCAGTATGTTGTCCGCTGTGGGAGAATCGGGGTTTGTCATCACATCCAGAAGGCTGTTGTCCTCACCCTCCACAAACGGGGCGTCAACGCTGACGTGGCGACCGCTGGCGCGCAGTGAGTCAGCAATCTTATCGGGCTGCTCGTCCACCAGTTCTGCAAGTTCCTCTGCAGAGGGTTTGCGCTCGTGCTCCTGCTCGAACTTCGTAATCGCCTTGGAAATCTTGTTCACAGCGCTCACCTGATTGAGGGGCAGACGCACGATACGCGACTGCTCGGCAAGAGCTTGCAGGATTGTCTGACGAATCCACCATACAGCATAAGAGATGAATTTGAAGCCTCGCGTCTCATCAAACTTTTCGGCAGCCTTTATCAGTCCCACGTTTCCCTCGTTAATCAAGTCCGGCAAGGAAAGTCCCTGGTTCTGGTACTGCTTTGCCACACTGACCACAAAACGCAGATTGCTCTTGACCAACTGATCTTGAGCTTCACGGTCACCGCGGCGGATACGCTGCGAGAGCTCCACTTCCTCCTCCACTGTGAGCAACTGCTCGCGACCTATCATCTGAAGATAACGGTCCAAAGAAGCCGAATCACGGGAGGTGATACTTTTGGTAATTTTAAGCTGTCTCATGCTCTATAATATAGTCTTCTTCTATTATTTTTTCAATTTCGCGCGGCAAATGTATAACATTTTTCTGAACCGACCAAATTTTATGCAAAAAATACATAAAAAAAAAGAAGGTTGTCTCACGACAACCAATCTTTTACTAACCTTAAATCTAATACCATGAAAAACACGGTGCAAAGGTACGGCTTTTTTTCAAATCTGCAAGCATTACACGTGTTTTTATTTCCTTATATGCATTTTTATTGATAAAAATCAATTTTTTGATACTATAATTTCTCATTTTAGAACTCAACACCCACTTTCCCGACCACAGAGATGCTCTGCGCCGGAATATAGCTGTTGAGCAAACTTCCGTACTTGTAGCTCGAATTTGTGACGTTGTATACATCCACGGAAAGCATCAGTTTCTTGTCGTGTTTCTTCGGACGGTACTTTATTCGCCAGTCAGCACCAAGATTCAGCATCACCTGCGGACCATTGTCATAGAACGAGTCCATATGTGTCTTCTCTCCGATAATGGCATCAAGCAGTTTTTCTATATTCGCGCCGTCCTCCGGTGCTTCCCGTTTCAGTTGAGCCATGAACATCCTCAAACGCATCTTCTCTTCTGCTGTTAACAATCTCGCGAGATCCTGTGCCGTTGCGTTAATGAACGTATCCCAAATGCGCATCACAGTCTGACGCACCGTCTCATCCGGGAAATTTTCCATCACATTCTGCATACTGTAAATAGCGTCAGCGTAGTCATCCCTTGTCAAAGTCATCATCCCTTCCGGCACCATCGACGAGAGATGGTTCTGCACCAACGGCGTCGCCGTCATGAAACTCACGTTTCCTCTCAGCCACAGTTCTCCGCCACGTCTTGAATTCACCACACGTTGTCCGGCAATAATGTTCATAATGAACTCCGGTATGTTGCCGATACGCATCCCCTCTGTCGAACCGTAGTTCTCCAAGCGGAAGGCTTTCTGGTACGTAGCATTCATGTTGATGTAAGTACCCCTGTCCTTCGGAGCCCATTCACCCACAATTTCCACACCTCCGACATTTACATGTCCGGCATTGTAGAAGGGAGAACCGCCGTTCTTCAGCGTCTCCGTGGGAGAATATACCACCTGGTTCTGCGACATATTGAAGAAAGCATTCAATTCCAGACGCAGTCCGAGGTCTTGGCGCGTCCATGCACCTGTCAGCGAGAAGGCGTCCATCGTCTGCGACTCCATCTTGTCGCTACCCGAGAATAACGAGAGTTTGGAAGCCCGGTAGAAATACGGAGCATCCACGTAGGCACGCGAGTAACTGAGTCGTGTGCTCCATTGCGGCGATGGCAGATATATCAATGCTGCACGCGGAGAGAACGTGTTCGTCGTATAGTCGTCGAAACGTCTCTTGTGGTCATATCGCAGACCACCGTTGAACACCAACTTGTTCGGTATGAAATAATGCTTCAACTGCACGATACCGGAAGCCGTGAAGTCCTTTCCCCTCTCCACAATATCATTGACCGCGTAGTGTATCTTTTCGTAGTCGTAGCCCAACTGCAGACGGCTGTCCGTGAGAAACATATGTTCATACTGCAGACCTGCCAACACAGTTCCGTGCTGCCCCTCATCGTTGCCGTAGTTCCACGAACCGTTAGCTCCGATACCGAAGACGAAGTCCTTACAGTTCAGCGTTTCCCAAAGACCCTCCGTTTTCACATCGTCCAACCATTCGAGAGACAAATCCGGAAGATTGAGAGATTTCAGCATCAGATATGACACACCATACGGCACCTTGTCTCCCAATACATTATAAATCTGACGCTTCTCATAGCGTGCGAAGGCATTTGCCGACAGAGAGAAGCGCCCCCACGTGTGGTCGTAGTCCATATCGATATTTATCGCGGTACGCGACTGTCCCGGCTTCTCTCCCTCGTTCACCGTGTATTTATCGTACGTGTAAGGGGTATCGAAATTCAGAATCATGTAGAAAGGCACCGGTTTCGAGTGGTTTCCCGTCACTGTGATTCTGAAATCGTTCCAGCGCGCCTTCAGACCGAGGTCGAAAGCCGGCAGACCGCAGAATCCTCCGACCGTGAATTCGTGCCCGTTCACGTTGATTTTCTCTCCGGAGACATTAGTGAAAGCAGCCCAAAAGGCGAAATCCTTAAGCATATCTCCCTGTCCGTACATATACGAGGCACCCACAGTTCCGTGCATACCGCCTCTCACCCTCATTTCGCTACCCGAGAGTCTCGCACCGCTCTTCGTGAAGATATTCACTACGCCCGAAAGCGCCACGTTACCGTACAACGATGATGCCGGACCTCTCAACACCTCTATGTGATCTATCTTGTCCACCGAGAGATCGTAGTCCATCGCCTCGCCGTTGGTGGCTCCCGAGTTGAGTCTGTGTCCGTCCTGCATCACGAGGATATTCTCCTGCGCATACCCGTACATTCCTCTCAGAGCCACGTTCGATTCCGTGTCTTCAATTCTCACCATACCCGGCACGAAAAGGCAAAGCAGTTCTCTCACCGTGTGACATCCCGAGATGCGTATCATCTCCTCCGTGATGATTGTGACGGGCACGGGTGCCTCATCCAACGACTCAGCCTGCTTTGATGCCGTCGATATTGTGGTTCCCTTGCGGAGATTGTCCAGCATGTCCTGGAAACGCGGATCTTCTCCGTATGCCTTGAAATACGGGTCAATGGTCAGAAGTCTCTTACACCATTGCTCCGACTCCGCAAACCTGTCCTGATAGAACGCCGAGAGAGCCAACATACGGTATGCCCCCACGAGTTCCTGCCCCTTGAGTCGTCCCAATTCGCTCTTGAGCAGAGAGTCCACCTCCTCGAAGCGCCCCCTATCGAAGTTCTCGGAGCTCGTACTCATTACCTGATTCTGCGCCAGCATTATCGTGCTGTGCAGACAGATGAGACATATGATTGTTTTCAGACGCATACTATTTCAGTCGGATTGGAATACGTATTGTGAATGTGGTGCCTTCTCCTTCCTTTGAGGTGAACGACAGCTGACCGCCGTGTCTCTCCTGCACAATCTCCCTTGTTATTGGCATTCCCAGTCCTGTGCCTTTTCCTATCGGTTTTGTAGTGAAGAATGCCTCGTAGAGTCCGTTCTGCACTTCCTGCGTCATACCCATACCGTTGTCCGCTATAGACACGACGAGTTCTTCTCCCTCACGATGCACGTCCACATTGATTGTCGGCATATATCCTTCCTGTCCCAGGGCCGAGCGCTCCTCCACCGTGTAGCAGGCATTGTTCATCAGATTAAGCACAGCACGCGAGAAGTCCTGCGGAATCACCATCATCTGGGGCATCTGCTCCTCATACTTCTCCGTGATGCTGATGTTGAAGTCTTTGTTGCTCGCCCTCATGGCGTGGTACGAGAGCCACACGTACTCATGCACCAGATTTGCCACGTTGGTGGGCAGGAACTCACCCTCTTTGCCGCGACTCTGCATAAGAATACTTCTTATTATGTCGATGGCACGCTCTCCATGCTCCTCAATTTTCTTGAGGTTCTCCTTGAGGTCTTCGGCTATTTCCTGCATCTCCTCCGCATCTTCTTTCTCCAGCCTGTCGATGGAATCTTCGATTATCGACATCAGGTCGGACAGCAGTTTGCCCGACATCTTCGAGAAGTTGATGACGAAATTCAGCGGGTTCTGTATTTCGTGTGCAATACCCGCGGTGAGCATTCCTATTGAAGCCATTTTCTGCTGCTGGTGCAACTGCTCCTTGAGTTTTTCAATCTCGGTCATAGCGTTATGGTGAATTCCGTATATTTATATTTTTCCGATGTCACGGTGATATTTCCGCCGTGGTCCTGAATTATCTGTTGTGCCAGGTAGAGTCCCAGTCCGGATGCCTCTGCCGTTGGTTTTGTGGTGAAGAACGGGTCAAACACCTTCTCTATCACAGCGGGCTCGATACCCATACCGTTGTCCCACACACGTATGCTGACATGCCCGTCGGGCAGACTCTCCAGAATGAGTGCCAACCTGGGTTCGTAAGAGTACGGTTTCTTCGGCGTGGCAGCCTCTTTCTCCATCTCTATTCGACGTCGCAGGGCGTATGCCGCATTCCCGAGCAGCGATGTCACCACGTGCGATATCTGTTCGGCATTCACATTCGCCATCACAGCTGTATCCGGACGCTTCCAGTCGCATTGCACGTGTCCTTTCTCTATATCCTCTTTATAATAATTATAGAGCATATCCACATCCTGCTGGCATATCACGCAGAGGTCCGTCTCCTTTCTGTCCTGACTGCGCTCTTTCAGCACCTCCTCCATAGCTTTCAGTATTCGTGTGGTGGAGAGTCCGTGCTGCTCTATCTTCTCCAGGTTCTGGTCCATCATGTTGAGGATGTCCTCTGCGTCCTCGTAGCTTTCTGCCGACATTGCCACGCGCTCTGTCTCTATATCCTCTCTCAGGTCGTTGATGAGTCCGCGGGTGAGATGCGAGAAGTTGCCCACATAGTTCATCGGGTTGAGTATGCGGTCGATGAGTCCCTTCGTCAGTTTGCCCACAGTTGCCTCGCGCTCCTGTCTGAGCAGCGCGTTCTGGGCTTCGCGCAGGTCGCGCGTGCGTTCCGATACTATCTGCTCCAGTTTCAGCTGCCGCTTCACCATCACACTCACACGCCATCTGTACAGCAGGTATATTATCACCAGACCCACCACGATATACATCGCGATGGCATATCCGCTCTTCTCAAACGGCGGACGAAGCACCACGAGCATCCTGTCGCTCTCCACCACGTTGCCATACGGGGTCTTCGCTCTCACCTGTATTGTGTGGCTGCCATATGACAGATTATAGAAGTCCAGTTCCTGGTCTTCACCCCACGGACTCCAGTTGTCTGTGAGACTGAGTCGGTAACTGTATTGTGTCTTACCTATGAAATCAGTTTTATCCGTTGCCACAGAAATAGACAGACTGCGTCCGTGCTGCTTGCGCGTCCGGATATACACTTTCGGCATTATCGGACGGAGTTTGGCGGCCTCCTTCAGGTCCATACGTATCAGTCCGAAGGCTCCTCCCAGCCATGCCACATCTCCGTCCACCATGATGTTCTGCACGCTGGTATTCTTCAGGGCGCCAAGCCATTCCGTCTGTATATTGCTCAGCGTGGAGTCCACATCCACAAGTCCCATGTCGTTAGGCAGACACTTCCAGTGGCGTCCGCTCTTGTCCCTGTAGTCCAGCAGCGGTGAAATGTCCTTGTTGTCCTTCTGCACGAAAGCCGTTCTGCCTCCCTCCGACCAATAGGTCTTTCTGTATGTATCCGTAATCCACAGACTGTCGCCCTTTCCCTCGGTGAAACGGTACACATACGGGATGCTGTCCACCATCTCGGCCTTCCTGCCGTCGAAATATCCCTTGTATATTCCGTCCACTGCACCGAAGAGGAAACTCTCCTCGTCCAGCACGTGGAGCGACAGAGCGTAGAGGTCGCTATACATCTGTCGGACGTTTCCGTCCTCGTATATGAACACGCCCTCTGCTGCTGCTATCAGCGGTTTGCCGTCGGTCGTGAGCACCAGTTGCTGGCACGACTGGTTGATTTGCGGCAGACGGGAGAATCTATCCCCCTCCCTCACGTAAAGACCCTGCAGAGTACCCACAAAGAGGCGATCCTGACTCTGCAGCACCGTGTTCACCTGTCCCTTCAGTCCGTCCAGTTCCGAGAACTGAGTATATACCTTCGATGTGGAGAAATTGAACAGACCGTTCTCCGTAGCGCCCCACACCGTGCCTTTTCCGTCGTAGCACAATGCCACCACGCTGTTGGAGCACAGTCCCGTCGATTCGTCCAGCTGCCATATCTTCTCCCTCATCCTGTCGAGCGCCACCACACCGCATGTCACAGTGGCCATCAACGTCGTTCCGTCGGGAAGCACCAGACGTTCGTGCACTTCCGCATCGCCCCAGCGGTCCACAGCATTCGAGGGTCGCGCTCCTCTCTGTTCGTTCGCCACGCGCAGTCTTCCCTTCTCCATATCCACATGGTAGACATCGCCCGCACTCGTCACAATGCCCACGCCGTGCTGGTCCTCATAGAGGCGCGCCACTTCACCGAAGCGCTGGCTCTCCACGCTGTCGCTCACTACGTAGTGCACGCTGATACTACCGTCGTGACGGGCTTCCACCCACCCCAGCAGGTTCAGTCCGCCCACCCAGATACGGTCTTCCTTGTCGCTCAGCAAACTCGTAAAACGACTCTTTCTGGGCGAATATATCGTGTTCCATTCCACACCGTCCCACACCACCAGGCCTTCGAAGTTGGCCACATAGATGCGACCCTCCTTGTCGGCGATGATATCCATGCTCTGGTTGTGCGCCTTGAAGGTGCTGGCCGGTATGTTGTGGAAGAACGGCAAAGCCACACTCTCTCCCGAGATCTGCGCCGCAACCCTCTCCGCCTGCCCCGCGAGGAGCATGCACAAAAGGCAAAGCATCTGTATGACTCTCACTTTCTTCATTTCAGTTTCAAAAATTTCACACGGTTACCCACATAGTGATTCCACTCGCTCTCACTAAGACCTTCCTTCAACTTGTCGCGAGTGGTCTTCGCGAGCTTCTCCACAGAGAGTTCCCATTGCGTTATCTTACCCGTCGACATGCCGCACAGCATCTTGCTTCCCACAGCTTCGATACACATCGGCCACACGTCGAACCTGTAACTCGTGGAGACGACATTGTTCACCTTGTCCAACCTGTCGAGATTCCACATATGCAATTCCTTGTCGCGCCCGATAGACAGCAGCAGATTCTCCTTCGTCACGAGCGTCAGTCCCGTGATGGCCGCCTTGTGACCCACGAGCATCTTATACTGCACACCGCCCTCCTTCATCACTGCGATATTGCCCGACGAGAATCCTACGTAGAGCATATCCGTGCGTCTGTCGAACTGCGCCGCTGTGACGATGTCCGTCGACGGCGGTGCCAGAGTGAGGTAGCGTCCCGTCGAGAGTTCCGTGCCTCCCACCGTTCCGTCGCTGAAGAAATAGAGCACTTCGTGACTCGTGATAGCCATCACGTTGAATCTCTTCTGAAGTTCCTCCCTCACAACAAGGGGCACGCGCTTCTGCACATCGAACATCACCACCCTGTGACGGGCGCAGGCCATCAGTTTGCCGTCGGACAGTTGCTTCAGCATGAAATACTCCGTCCCGGGCAGCGTGTATTCCTCCATCTTACCAGTGTAGGTAAAGTGACACAGACTGCCGTTGAAACTCAGGGCCCAGAGACCGTCCGGCACCTGCGCCATACCTCTCCAGTCGTATTTCTTGTCGGAAAAGACGGTAGTAATGTCTTTTTCCTTCCAACTTAATATCTCACCGTATCCAGTACATATCATAAATGACTTCCCGTCGTACGACGTATCGATGTCGTAGATGGCGCTGTGACTCGGCACCATCGTTTCCACGGTTTCATCGCTCACAAGGGCGCGGAACACCTCCGACTGATACTCGTCGTCGCCGTATTTCTCCTGGAAGTACCACGATGTCAGAGCCAGTTTGCGTGCCAGGTTGACATTGCCGTTCTCGCGGGCCAGCACCGAGGCATTGCCCAGTGTGCGTGCCAGGTTCCTGTAGCCCAGTGTGTCGGCATCGTTCTTCGAGCGCAGCGCCTCCATCTCCTTCCGCTCCGCTTTTTCGCGCTCTTGCTGCGCCTCCTGTGAGGCGGCTTCTGCCTGCTGTCGTGCTGCGTTGGCCTTTGCCTCCGCCGCGCGTGCCAGTTCGCTCTCGCGCTCCGCCTCGCGGGCATACTGTTCTGCCAGTTCGCGCTGCTTCTCCGCGCTGTCGCGCTGTGCATCCGACATCATACGCTGGTCGCGGGCGATTTCCCCCATCTGCTCCGCTACGCGCTTCGCCACAGAGGCTTTCTCCTCGCCCTCCTTCAGTCGCTGGAGCTCTGCCTCCATCTCGCTGATACGCTGGGCATCTTCGTTCTCACCTCTCATCGTACCCACATAGTATGCCGCCGCAAGACCCAGTCCTGCGACCACAATTCCTATCAGCACTATGAGATGACCTCTCTTCATATATTATAAACAGTAAACCGTAAACTACTTTCTCTTGATCACCAACACCGTGATATCATCGCTCTGAGGAGCCTCGCCCACGAAGTTCTGCACCTGACTGCGGATGCCTTCCACCATTCCTGCTGCAGAGGCTGTGACGTAGTTGGGCAGGAGTGCCTCCAAAGCCTCTTCTCCGAACTGCTCGTGCGATTCGTTCTCGGCCTCCGTCACACCGTCGGTATATGTCACCAAGATGTCGCCGGGTGCCAGCGTCACTTCGCCGCTCGTGTAGGGCAGTCCCTCAAAAGCTCCCAGAGCCATATTCCCCTGTGTGGGCAGTTTCTCCACCGCTCCGTCGGGATGCAGCACGTAGGGCTGGTTGTGACCCGCATTGGTGTAGTCGATACGACCGGTCTCCAGGTCCATCACGCCATAGAACACGGTGACGAACATGCTGTCCAGACTCTCCGAAGCGAGCATATTGTTGGCCTCGCTCATTACGGCTGCCGATGACAGGTTGTGCATACCGGTGGCTTTGATGAGAGTGCGACTCACCGCCATGAAGATGGCTGCCGGAATACCCTTGCCGGACACATCGGCCATCGTGAATCCCAGATGTGTGTCGTCGATGCGGAAGAAATCGTAGAAGTCGCCGCCCACATCCTTTGCGGCCTCCATCGAGGCATTCAGGTCTATCGTGTCGGCAAGCGGCATCTTCAGACGGAACTCGCGCGGCAGTATGGCGTGCTGTATCTCGCGTGCCACGGAGAGGTCGCTGTGCAGGTCGCGCAGTTCGCCGCGCTCCTTCTCGGCCTCCGTCACGTAAGCTATCTGCTCCACAGC